>JAZNXX010000039.1:0-31106 GCA_045594125.1 Candidatus Egerieisoma sp. | reverse complement strand
GGCTGAGTGTGCAAACAGACTTTATATGGCTCAGGGAATAATTACACTCTATGATGCTTTGGGCGGAGGCCAATAAAGTGGCTCTTTTTTGTAATTTTAAAAAAAATTATTAGCTTTGCTCCGTTTAATTGGATATATAGTATTACTAAAATTTATAAACTTATTATTAATTAATTTTTACAATCATGGCAGATATTACTTCAAAAGTTAAAGAGATCATCGTTGAGAAATTAGGCGTTGATGCAGCTGAGGTTACTCCAGAGGCTAACTTTACTAAAGATTTGGGCGCAGATTCACTTGACACTGTAGAGCTTATTATGGAGTTCGAGAGAGTATTCGAGATCACTATCGAGGATGCTGATGCTGAGAAAATTGCAACTGTAGGTGACGCTATCGCACACATCGAGGCAAAAATGAAATAATTATCTATAAGTGAATTAGTATGGGATTGAAGAGAGTAGTCATTACCGGTTTGGGTACAATTAACCCGTTAGGTAAAAATGTAGAAGAGTATTTCTCAAACCTCAATAAAGGAGTTAGTGGAGCGTGCCTGATAACCAGATTTGATACATCTCTTTTTAAAACCAAATTTGCTTGTGAGATAAAGGATTTTGATCCGGTAAAGGAGGGTTTTGACCGCAAGGAGGCAAGAAAGCTCGACAGATATTGTCATTATGCTGTTTTTGCTGCAGATCAGGCGATTGCAGACTCAGGACTGGATCTTGAATCCATCAATAAAGATAGGGTAGGTGTCATCATAGGTTCCGGAATCGGAGGAATTGAGACGCTTACTCAAGAAATTATAGGGTTCAGCGAGGGAAAGAATGTACCTCGCTTCAACCCTTTTTTGATACCTAAGATGATTCCGGATATGGCAGCGGGCTTTATCTCCATCAAGTATGGATTTATGGGTCCGAACTATGCTACCGTATCGGCTTGTGCCTCTTCATCACACTCAATGTGCAATGCATTTGACCTTATCAGATTGGGCAAATCAGATGTAATCATTACCGGTGGAGCCGAGGCGGGTATCACAATTCCAAGTTTGGGAGGCTTCAATTCTGCACAAGCTCTCTCAACAAACAACGACAATTATACCAAGGCAAGCCGTCCGTTTGATAAGAACAGAGATGGTTTTGTTATGGGTGAAGGTGCCGGAATCCTTGTATTTGAGGAGTATGAGCATGCAGTGGCTCGTGGCGCAAAGATCTATGCAGAGGTTGCCGGATCGGGAATGACTGCAGATGCCCACCATATTACAGCTCCACATCCTGAGGGTCACGGAGCCATCCAGGCAATGAAGCTTGCCCTTGAGGAGGCAGGATTGAAACCGGAGGATGTTGATTACATCAATGTTCACGGAACTTCAACACCTCTTGGCGATATCGCTGAGTTGAAGGCTATCAAGGAGGTGTTTGGTGAGCACGCATACAAATTGAATATCAGCTCTACAAAATCAATGACAGGTCACCTTTTGGGTGCAGCAGGTGCAATTGAGTCAATAGCCTGCATCGGAGCGATGAAAAATGGAATCGTTCCTCCTACAATTAATTTTGAGACACCGGATCCTGAGATAGATTACAATATGAATCTTACCCTCAACAAGGCTCAGGAGAGGGAGGTGAATGTTACACTGAACAATACATTCGGCTTTGGCGGACACAACTCCTGTCTGATCTTCAAGAAGGTAAAATAGGAAATTTGCATACCTCCTGCGGAGGGTCGTTGCTTTGCTTGGAACTGCTCTGCAGTTCTTTGCTTTTTTATGGCCATACCTCCTCCTTGAAGTTACCTCCAGAAGGTAATATTTGTCAATTCCATCTCTCGAGATCGAGTCTTATAAAGATAAAGAGGAGAATTGTAAAACTCCATAGAGAGGAGCCTCCATAACTGATAAACGGCAAGGGAATACCGATGACGGGCACAAGCCCCATTGTCATTCCTATATTGATGGCAAAGTGCATAAAGAGGCAGCAGGCCACACAGTAGCCATAAATTCGTACGAATTTGTCTTTTTGACGTTCGGCCACAATCAGAAGACGTATCAGCAGGAATATATAGAGCGAGATTACAGCCACGGAGCCTATAAATCCGTGCTCCTCACCAATTGTGCAGAAGATGAAATCTGTACTCTGTTCCGGAACAAAATCAAACTTTGTCTGGGTACCCTGCAGAAAGCCTTTACCCCAGAAGCCACCTGAACCAATAGCTATTTTTGACTGGTGCACATTATATCCTGCCCCCTTGAGATCCTCTTTGATTCCAAAAAGAATCTCAATTCTCTCACGCTGATGTTGCTGGAGCACATTATTGAAGATGAAGTCAACTGAGAATGTAAACAGGACAGATATGAAAAATCCTATAATGACCAGCTTGGCAGCTGTTATCTTCTTCCTGACAGCTTTGATAAATTGGTAGAGAATAAATGGAAGTGTGGCTGCCAGTGCAAAATATTTAGGCTCAATCTGCGAGATGAAGGAGAGAGATTCAAGTTTCAGAATTCGTGGAATAAAAGAGAGAAAAACAATTATCGGGAGGGCAATTGCAATATGTCTGACCGGGTCTCTGCCGATAACTCCAATGAGGAGAGCCAGAAGGGCAAGCAGGAATATTATTGCAGTGAATGTGCCGAATACCATCGATATTACAAAGAGAAAGATTGAGAGAAAGCCAAAGGCAAGTATGTAACCGTTCAACCCCTCTCTGTAGAGCATAAAGATGAAGCCGGTGTAGACAAGTGCCGAACCGGTCTCTTTCTCAAGTACAATGAACAGCATAGGAACAAGAAGGGTGGCTGCCACCATTGCCGCATCCTTTATGCGTGATATCTTGAAGCCGTACCGGCTCATAATATATGCAAGAAAGAGTGAGGTGCTGATTTTGGAGATCTCTGCTGGCTGGAACCTTATGGGCCCCATAACAAACCAGGATCTGGAACCGTTAATCTCCTTGCCGGCAAATATTACCACAAAGAGGAGCAGTACCACTGAAATATATATAAATGGGGAGAGAACACTGTATATCTTGGGGTTAAGGATAAAGAGAATAAAGACAGCGAGTACAAGTGAACTTACTATCCAGACAAACTGCATTCCGTACCTCTGCGAAAAATCGAATATGGAGTTGAACTCCTCCGAATAGATTGAGGCGTAGATGTTCAGCCACCCGATAAATACGAGCAGAAGGTAGCATAAAATCAACCACCAGTCCAATTTTCTGTATATACTGTTACCTGATCCCATATCTGCAATTAATCTAATCTCCCTCTAACACTATCTGCGTCTGACAGGTACATTTCTCATCAGATTCCACCCCATAACCTCCTTCTCCAGTGCCTCACGGGTGGTCTCTCCAGTAAGATATTTCTCAACAAGCAGTGATGCTATCGGGGCAGCCCAGGTGCCGCCAAATCCTGCATTCTCAATATATGCCGCCACTGCTATCTTTGGATTCTCCCTTGGTGCAAAACAGATAAAGACGGCATTATCCTCACCGTGCGGATTCTGTGCCGTGCCGGTTTTTCCACAGATATCAAGCCCCTCAACGTGTGCCCTACGGGCTGTTCCTCCCTCTCCTGGCTTGCTGTTAACAGCCCTGTACATTCCTTCAATAACTTTGTGGAAATGGGTGGTGTCAACCAGAGTATAGTGACGCTCCTTGAAGCGGCTGTCGATAGTGGTATCCGGGGAATCCTTCACCATATGGGGGATGTAGTAGTATCCCCTGTTGGCAAGTGTAGCTGCAAGGTTGGCAAGGTGGAGAGGTGTTGTACCCATCTCACCTTGTCCTATTGAGAGTGAGATTACCGAGAGTGACCTCCAGCCTCCTTTGCCGTGAAGTTTGTCGTAGGTGGCAGTCGTAGGCAGGTTTCCCCCGAGCTCGGCGGGAAAATCACTGCCAAGTTTGGAGCCGAAACCGAAACTGGCAACAATCTCCCTCCACCTGTTGAATGATTGGGAGATATTCTCATATTTCCTGTTGTCGAGGATATCCCGGAAGATGTCGCAGTAGTACGCATTGCACGACATCATTATTGACTGGGTAAGGCTGACAGGTGACGGATGTGCGTGGCATCCCACCTTTTTGCCGGTGGCATAGTGGTATCCCATATTGCAGGAGACTCTGGTCTGCTCGTCAATTACCCCCTCTTCGAGGGCAACAAGTGCATTGACAAGCTTGAAAACCGAGCCTGGCGGGTATGCCGACATTACAGCCCTGTTGAACATCGGCTTATATGGGTCATTCAGGATCTCTCCATAGTGTTTGCTGATATTGGCAAGCTTGTCGATATCGATGCCCGGGCTCGACACAAGTGTGAGTATCTCTCCTGTAGAGGGTTCAATGGCCACAAGGCTGCCCACTTTGTTCTGCATAAGCTGCTCTCCATATTGCTGAAGAGGACCGTCAATGGTTGTTACAATATCTTTTCCTGGAATGGCATCAATATCGTGTGCTCCATCGTCAAGGCTCGACTGGATCTTGTTGTGTACATCCCTGAGCAGTATGCTGTACCCCTTTTTCCCCTTCAGTACATTCTCATATGCAAGTTCGAGGCCGCTTGCTCCAACATAGTCTCCACGCTTGTAGTCAGGATTGCGTTTGAGGAAGTTGTTGTCGACCTCTGTAATGTAGCCGAAGAGGTTTGCACCTGCGTTGAAGGGATAGTTGCGTGATGTCCTCGGCAAGCCGCTGAATCCAGGAAACTTGTATGAAAGCTCTGCAAACATGCTGTACTCTTCGCTTGACACCTGTTTGAGGAAGGTGATTGTCTGGTATCCTATTCTCCTGCGGTTCTTTTTGTACTCCCTCATCTTTCCGGCAACGAAAGAGGTATCGAGAGAGAAGATTTTGCATAAGGCAAGGGTATCGAACTCCTTTACCTCCATTGGGGTAATGAGGATATCGTAGGTGTTTTTATTGCCTACAAGGATATTGTTGTTCCGGTCGAGGATAAGTCCCCTTACAGGATATCGTGTCAAATATATGTAGGCATTGTTTTCTGCATTTATCTTATATTCATCCTTAAGTATCTGGATATTGAAGAGCTGGGCGACAAGTATCAGCCCTGTAATTATAATGCCAGCTATGAGAATGTTGCGCCTGTTCACTTTTACCTCCTTGATATTTTGGACCGGAACCCTACTTCATCAGCCTGAAATGGATGAAGATGGTCTTCCACAATAAAATGAGAATCGTGCTGTTTACGATAACATTGGTCATAAACCTTATAATGGCGTTAAGCGGAGATGACCACCCTATCGAATCCATAAGAATATATACAGCAAAGAAGATGCAGTAGCAAAGAGCAGTGTATAGTGCAAGTTTTGGCAATCCTATACTGTATTCTGTAATCTCCCCAATATTCTCAAGTGTATTCTTGTTTACGATGAGTCTCAGTATGTATGGTCTGAAATAGCCCATTGCAACGAATGCAGCAGCATTGAGTCCAACCACTCCGTCGGTAATTATATCAATTAGAAATCCTATGCAGAATGCGGCAACCAATGTTATGTAGCGGTTGATTGTGTATGGCATTGAGATGAGCAGAATAGGGTATACTGCTATATAGAGCATTGGCCATATATTCACATAACCGCTTATAAGCATCTGTATAAGCAGTATAAATACTCCAAAAATCAATATGTGCCGTATGTTATTCATTATCTCTGCTGTCTATGCCTTTAATATGCAAATTTTCTATCTCATCCACATTTTGGTTTCTTGCCACAATCACATAATCAAGAAGTGAGAAATCCTGGAGCAGCCTGACCCTGACAGAGCGGTGCATTCCATTTACAATCTTTGATGTGTCGGCAATGCCAATCGGAATATTGGGTGGAAAGAGGGAGGAGTATCCGCTTGTGTATATTGTATCTCCCCTGTTTACGGGGATATGCTGCGGTACTTCGCTCAATGTGGCAAATTTGGAGCTGTTGCCATCCCAGGTAAGGGGACCGAATGCGTTTGCCTTCCCCAACTTGGCGCTTACGTGCTGCTTTGTATTGAGAAATGAGAGCACATAGGAGTGGTTCTTCTCTACAGCCCTTACGATTCCAATGGCTCCAATCGGGGTAATCACCCCCATATCCTCCTCAATACCGTCATTTGAGCCTTTGTCGATAATAAGGAAGTTGTGCGAAGTGTTGAGGGTGTTTTTCACCACCTTTGCCCAGTTGTATGTAAAGCCGGAAGTTGCAGTATCCAACATGCTCTTGAGCGAGTCGATGCGGATATTGCCGTGGAATGCGTTAAGAAGGTTTCTCAATTTCTCATTCTCCTCCATCAGCTCCATATTATGTTTCACAACATCTGCGTTGATGGATTTGAGCTTTGAGTAGCTCTTGATATCGGCCCCGACTCTCCAGAAGAGAGTCTGTACGCTCCTGATCTTTTCAACCAGTGTGTATTGCTGTACCACACCGTTGTTGAGAATCATTACCACGCAGAGAGCCTCTATTGCTATAAAAAGGAGAAACCTCCCCAAAGCGTTGTAGAATGAAGGAGGTATTCTCATTTATCGTTATCTCATTAAGTAAGGGGCATTTACATTCTTGATTGCAAGGCTTGTTCCTCTTGCTACAGCCCTGAGCGGATCTTCTGCAACGTGGAACGGTATGTTGATCTTGTCATACAACCTCTTGTCGAGTCCCCTCAGCAATGCACCGCCACCGGTAAGAAAAATTCCGCGCTCCACGATGTCGGAGTAGAGCTCTGGTGGAGTCTGTTCCAATACCGACAATACTGCTGTTTCAATCTTTGCAATAGATTTGTCGAGACAGTGTGCAATCTCCTGGCTGGTGACAGCAACCTCCACAGGGTGGGCAGTCATAATGTTAGGACCCTTTACAATGAATGGTTCAGGCATCTCGTCCAATTCGGAGATGGCTGCTCCCACATTTATCTTGATCTGCTCTGATGTTGTCTCTCCAATCCTGATGTTGTGCTGCTGGCGCATATATTGCTGTATCTCTGCAGTAAAGATATCGCCGGCAACCCTTATGCTCTCCTTGCAGGCAATGCCGCCAAGTGTAATTACCGCAATCTCGGTAGTTCCTCCTCCGATATCAACCACCATCTGTCCGCTTGGAGCCTCAACATCAAGACCTATACCAAGAGCGGCAGCCATAGGCTCATAGATGATATATACATCCCTGCCGCCTGCGTGCTCAGATGAGTCCCTGACCGCCCTGATCTCAACCTCGGTAGAACCCGACGGAATGCAGACAACCATTCTGAGGTTGGGGGCAAACCAGGTGCGTTTCTTATTGATCATCTTGACAAAACCGCGGATCATCTGTTCTGCCGCATTAAAGTCTGCAATAACTCCATCCTTAAGGGGTCTGATGGTCTTTATATTTGGGTTGGTCTTTTCGTGCATCAATTTTGCCTGATGTCCATAGGCAATCGGTTTTCCTGTCAACTGGTCGATAGCAACAATCGAGGGCTCGTCCAGAACAATCTGGTCATTCATAAAGATGACGGTGTTGGCTGTACCCAAGTCGATTGCAAGTTCCTGTGTCAAAAATGAAAATGCCATTTATCTCTCCTCCTCTGTTCCGATATTCTAATGTTTGAAATGACGGATTCCTGTAAATACCATAGCAACTCCATTGTTGTTGCACCACTCGATGCTCTCGTTGTCCCTGATGGAACCGCCAGGCTGGATAACGCTTCTGATACCCTCGGCAGCGGCAATCTCAACACAGTCAGGGAATGGGAAGAATGCATCTGAAGCCATAACAGCCCCCTCCAATTCAAAGTTGAATGATTTGGCCTTTGCAATAGCCTGTTTAAGTGCATCAACACGTGAAGTCTGGCCAATGCCGCTTGCAAGAAGCTGTTTGCCCTTTGCAAGTACGATTGCATTGGATTTGGAGTGTTTTACCAATTTGTTGGCAAATAGAAGATCCTCAATCTCCTCCACCTTAGGCTGCATTGTGGTGACAGGTTTCAAATCCTCAGGTTTCTCAATATAGCTGTCTCTTGCCTGTTCAAGCACGCCGCCAAGAAGTGAACGGAACTTCACCTCTGAAGGTTTTACATTGGAGTTCTCGAGAATGATCCTGTTCTTCTTGCATTTAAGGATCTCCAGAGCCTCAGGTGTGTATGATGGAGCAATAACAACCTCAAAGAATATTTTGTTCATCTCTTCAGCTGTCTCTGCATCAACCTCCCTGTTGGCTGCAATGATGCCGCCGAATGCCGAAACCGGATCAGCCTCCAAAGCTCTCTCCCAAGCCTCCTTCAATGTCTGGCCGGAAGCACATCCGCAAGCATTGTTGTGTTTGATAATGGCAACGGAGATCTCCTCAAAATCGGAGATAAGCTCAACTGCCGCCTCAATATCAAGAAGGTTATTGTATGAAATCTCCTTTCCGTGCAACTGTTTTGGAAGTGAATCCTCTTTTCCGTAGTACAATCCTTTCTGATGCGGATTCTCTCCATATCTCAGCTGCTTGCTGCCAATGATGCTCTTGCTGAAGCTCTTTGTAGGCTCTGCAAGGTTTGAGTTGAAGTAGCTGAATATTGCTGTATCATAGTGTGAACTTACAAGGAATGCCTGTGAAGCAAAGTACTCCCTCTCCTCAAGAGTTGTCTTGCAGCCTCTCTCTTTCAAAATGGAAAGGAGTGGAGCGTATGACTCTTTTGAAGGGACGATGACAACATCGTTGTAGTTTTTGGCTGCAGCCCTTATCAGTGAGATGCCTCCGATATCTATCTTCTCGATAATCTCCTCCTTTGAGGCTCCCGCTGCAACATACTCCTCAAAAGGATAGAGATCCACTATGACAAGGTCGATTGACGGAATCTCATATTGGGCAATCTCTTTCTGGTGAACCTCAGCCTCACGGATGTTGAGGATACCGCCGAATACCTTTGGATGAAGGGTCTTGACTCTGCCGTCAAGAATTGAAGGATAACCTGTTACAGACTCCACTGTAGTCACAGGGATAGAGAGTTTTTTCAGAAAATCACAAGTACCTCCTGTTGAGAGGATCTCCACACCGTTCTTATGGAGTTCTCTTGCAATTTCTTCCAAACCATCTTTATAGTATACCGAAATAAGGGCTCTTTTAATCTCTTTAATTGATTGCATATTGCTGTAAGTTTGTTTAAGTGAAATATTTGGTAAAATTAGAAAATTTATACTAATTTTAATAAAAATTTAGAGATAAAATTTTGCAAGAATTATGCCTGTCAAACCAGTCTACATAATAATTACTGCCGGAGGGGTAGGAAAGAGGATGGGAGGGAGCACCGCCAAACAGTTCCTTGAACTTGGAGGGGTACCTATTCTGTTGAGAACCATTGATTTGTTTAGAAATTCAAAATATCCTGTCGAGATACTTGTTGTTTTGCCTACAGAGTACAAGGAGTATTGGAAACGGTACTGTGTGGAGAATGGGATATGGTTCAGGCACACATTGGTTTCGGGAGGAATTACACGCTTCCACTCTGTGAGGAATGCCCTCAAATATGTGCCGGACGGAGTCAGGGTGGCTGTACACGATGGTGTGAGACCTTTCGTTACAGCTGCGATGCTGGATGAACTCTTCAATTATGATCTTGATGGGGCTGGTGTGGCCGGAGTGATACCGGTGATGCCATCGATAGAGTCGATGAGACGCAAAAAACTTGATGGAGAGGGACATATTGTAGGATCTGAAGCTGTAAACAGGGATGATTATCTCTTTGTCCAGACTCCCCAGCTCTTCAATTCAACTCAGCTCAAGGAGGCATACAGCCAGGCCTATTCACCCGAATTTACAGATGATGCATCGGTGATTGAAAAATTTGGAGGCAAGGTAGGTCTCTGCAACGGCAGCAGGCTGAATATAAAAATCACCACTCCTGAAGATATGGAACTCGGAGAGGTGATTCTTTCTGTTATGGATAAGGCTACCCTTCAGCAGACCTCGGATTGTCGTAAGTTGCCGTAGGGAGCGGCCTGCACATAAGAGGTTACTGTCTCCTCTTTGCTGCAGAATCCTCTTCGCCTTTGGTAATCTGATAATCCTTAACCCAAACCTGACGTTCAATGGCCTGGTCGAGTGAGATGAGTGTCTCTGTCTGCTGTACCGACGGAATGTTCTGTATTGTATTGATAAGAATCTCCATCAGGTGGTCGTGGTTAAAGCAGTAGATTTTCAGAAGAAGAGTATGCTTGCCTGTAACGAAATGACATTCAACAACTTCTGATATATGTTTCAGGCAATCGATTACCTCGGGATATTTATTGGCTTCCGAGAGACTTACCTGAACAAATGCACATACATTAAGTCCAAGGGTCTGTGGTTTAACCAAAAGACGTGAGCCTGTGATAATTCCCAACTGCTCCATTTTTTTTACTCTCTGGTGGATAGCTGCGCCTGAAACCCCGCACTCCCGTGCTATCTCCAAAAACGGCATTCTCGCATTCTTTACCAAGAAAGAGAGAATCTTCTGATCTGTTTCGTCAATTTGATACTTGGACATCGCTTAAAAATTTTAAATTTGACGAACAAATTTATAAAAAAAATAAAATTAAAGGGTATATTTTTGATAAAAAAATAGCCATCGTAGTGGAATTTCTCCCATACAGGCGCTGTTATACTCCTTTATGGAGCAGGATACATACCTTGCGCCGCCCTCTTTTACAGGTATCTCCATCCACCATCTTTGTGTGGTGTAACTTGTTATGAATGAGATGTTTTCTCCGTTGTCTCCCAATGTTACAATCTTTCTTGAAAAATCATTGTCAACATCTTGTAAATTAGGGTTTTCAGGTATGTTTGACACAATGCCTTCACAGATATGCCATACCGACTCGGCTATGAGCTTGTTACAAATTGTAACTGAATTTCCGACAGGCTCTTCTCCGTAGATGAAAATGGCTTTGAGACCATTTGCCAGACCCATATATCTTGCTATTGTGCAAATCTCCTCTGCATACATTCCATTTGGATTTGCGGTGCCGGAAGAGGGGTAGTCAGAAAAACGGAGTGAACGCATATCCATAAAGATATACTCGGCATCCCTGATAATAGGCTCTGATTGCGTAATATCCTCTCTTATAATTCCAAGCCGCATCTCCTCAAAATACCTTTTGCGGAGCAGTGCGGAGTCTTCAGGATTATATCTGTATGTCTGATAGCCAATGACCGAAAAACTTTCTGCAGATTTATCGGTTGCAATAGTGGAGAGGATATTCCCCTCCTCTTTACTGCTGCCCGGTGCAACCAGTAATGCCCGGTAACTCCTCTCCGGACGCCAACTTTCAGCTGGAGGAAGTTTCTCTCCGCAGTTGACAATGGCCGGAATGCCAATTTCATTGCACCGTTCAAGTATAGCTCCGAGCTTGGCCATTGTTGAATTGACCACATAAACCCTGTAATCCGTAAAACTATAGAGTTCCTGGAGTTGTGGCGTAATTGGGTTGGCTGCAGATAAATTAACTACAATAGCCTTACAGGGGGGCATCTGAGTGGAGATGGCTCCAGCTGAGATCTCCTGGAAAATTTCAGCACCTCTCATTTCTTGCCCCTCTTCTTGCTGCCCGAAGGTTTGGCTGATTTGATTATATTCAAACACTCTTCAAGGGTAAGAGTCTTGGCATCAACCTCTTTTGGAATCTTGTAATTCTCCCCGCCGTGTTTTATGTAGGCGCCAAAGCGTCCGTTAAGAATCTGGATATCCTCTTCAGGGAAGCTGTTTATAAACTTTTCGGCCTCTTTGCGGGCACTCTCCTGCAGGAGGGCTATGGACTCTTCAAGGGTAACAGTATATGGATTGTACACCTTTCCCAATGAGACAAATTTGCCGTTATATCTGATATAAGGGCCGAACCTTCCAACAGAGGCAACTATTGTCTTGCCCTCATATTCTCCTACTGTTCTCGGAAGTTCAAAGAGCTTGAGTGCCTCCTCAAGTGTGATTGTCTCAATAAGCAGCCCTTTGGGAAGGCTGGCAAACTGTTTATCAGGATCGTCGTTCTCTCCCTTCTGTACAAGCGGACCGAATTTGCCGAGACGCACAATCATCCTCTTTCCTGATTGGGGATCTCTTCCCAACTCCCTCTCTGAGTGGGTGACACTCCCCTCTTTGAGGGTCTCCTCCACCTGACTGTGGAACCCTGCATAAAAATCACTGATCAATTCATTCCATACAAGCTCGCCTGCGGCAACTTTGTCAAATGACTCCTCTACCCTGGCTGTAAATCCATAGTCGAGGATATTCTTGAAACTGTTTCCGAGGAAATCAGTAACGAGGATTCCTATATCCTGAGGGAAGAATTTCTGTTTCTCTGCACCATAAAGCTCCTTGTGGAGAGTCTCAGCTATTTTATCACCCTTTAGCAATATCTTTGAGACTTCTCTCTCTGCCCCCTCCCTGTTCTCTTTTACTACATATCCGCGTTGGATTATAGTGGTGATGGTAGGTGCATAAGTGGATGGCCTTCCGATACCGAGCTCCTCCATCTTCTTTACGAGTGTTGCATCTGTATAGCGCGGTGGCTTCTGGGTGAATTTCTGCTGTGCCTCAATCTCCAGCCTGTCAAGCTTCTCGTCCTGGTTCAATAGTGGAAGCAACTGGTTCTCATCCTCATCGTGCTCATCATCCCTACCCTCAAGGTAGAGTTTGAGGAATCCGTCAAAGACAACCTGTTCTCCCTGGGAGATAAAACGTTCAGCCATCTTTTCCGCCCCAATTGTAATATTTGTCTTCTCCACAACTGCATCTGCCATCTGCGATGCAACAGCCCTTTTCCATATCAGGGAGTAGAGCTTCTTCTCCTGAGGTGTACCCTCAATTGTGAGATTCTCTGCATAGGTTGGCCTGATTGCCTCGTGTGCCTCCTGGGCCCCTTTGCTTTTTGTCTTGTATTGTCTTACTTTTGAATATTCAGCTCCATATTCTGTACAGATCACCTTCTTGATGCTGTTTATAGCCAACCCGGACAGATTGGTAGAATCTGTACGCATATAGGTAATAAGACCGCTTTCGTAGAGTTTCTGGGCGATTCTCATTGTTTGTGAAACTGAAAATCCCAACTTTCTTGAGGCCTCCTGCTGCAGGGCAGATGTGGTGAATGGAGGTGCTGGTTTCCTTGTCTGCTCCTTAGTCTCAATCTTTACAATATAGAATGAGGCATCCTTGCATCTCTCCAAAAATCCGTAAGCCTCCTCTTTGGTTGCAAAGCGTGTGTCAAGTACTCCCTTTATCTTTACCTGTTTGGGATGGCTCTGCGGGTGAAAGAGACCTGTAACCCTGAAAAAAGGTTCAGATTTGAATGCCATAATCTCCCTCTCCCTGTCAACAATAAGTCTCAAGGCGACAGACTGCACCCTTCCTGCAGAGAGCTTTGGTGCCACCTTCCTCCATAGGATAGGTGAGAGTTCAAATCCGACAAGTCTGTCAAGTACCCTTCTGGCCTGTTGTGCCATAACCAGATTGTTGTCGACACTTCTTGGATTCTCAATGGCATTAAGGATTGCATCTTTGGTAATTTCGTGAAAAACTATGCGCCTGGTATTCTCTTCGCTAAGGCCCAATGTCTCCTGCAGGTGCCAGGCAATAGCCTCTCCCTCACGGTCCTCATCGGATGCCAACCATACGGTAGCTGCCTTTTTTGCCAATGACTTAAGCTCCTCTACCACCTTCTTCTTGTCGGCTGATACAATATATTCCGGCTGAAATCCGTTCTCAATATCAATTCCCAGATTTTTTTTTGCCAGATCCCTGATATGTCCGAAACTTGATTTTACAGTATATCCTTTGCCAAGAAATTTTTCAATAGTTTTTGCCTTTGCAGGCGACTCCACAATGACTAAATTCTCTCCCATAAACCTAAATTACCAAAAATGAGGGTGCAAAGTAAGGTATAAAAGAGTTAACAATGCAAATTTTATTTAGTATTTTTGCACTTTGGAAGTTGTTTTGTCGACAATGTACAATTATTTGTGAATGATTTTTGAATACATTCAATTGATAACTAATATTGGTTCAAAATATGAAATTGGAATTTTTTAAAAGAAATAAAAAGAGGGTTATATTGTGGATCTGGATTCTGATGTTTGCACCCGTTGCAGGTATTCTTGGAGCGCTGCTTCTGGTAGGTATATTTGCAGATATCCCGTCGTTTGAAGAGCTTGAGGATCCGAAGAGCAATCTGGCTACCCAGATTATAGCGGAGGATGGCTCCGTGTTGAGCACTTTTCATATAGAGAACCGTTCTTATGCAACATTCGACGAGTTGTCGGATGGTCTGAGGGATGCTCTGGTGGCTACAGAGGATGTGCGTTTCTATCAACATAGCGGAATTGATATGAGGAGTCTTGCGAGGGTGGCTGTAAAGACGGTCCTTATGGGAAACAGACGCTCAGGCGGTGGTGGAAGTACGTTGACCCAGCAGCTTGCAAAGTCTCTCTTTCCCCGTGATACTGCACAATCTTCAATTCCGGGAGCAAAGTACTTTGTTCTTGTAAACAACAAGTTGAAGGAGTGGATTACAGCTGTCAAACTTGAGCGCAACTATACAAAGGAGGAGATTATGAGTATGTATTTCAATGCAGTCTTCTTTGGAAGCAACTCATACGGAATCAAGGCAGCAGCAGGTACATTCTTCGGCAAACATCCCAAAGACCTCAATATTGAGGAGAGTGCCCTGCTGGTAGGTATGGTGAATATGCCAACCCGTTATAATCCGGTAAGGAATCCGGAACTCTCCCTCAAGCGGAGAAACCACGTATTGAAACAGATGAACAAATATGGCTTTTTGGATGATGTCCAGTATGACTCTATCGTAAAATTGCCGATTACCCTCTCTTATAGCCGTCAGGACCATAACTCGGGATTGGCCCCTCATTTCAGGGATATGCTCAAGAGGGTTATGAATGCAAAAGAGCCAGTTGCATCAAAATATGCAAGAGTTGAGGATTATAGGGCAGATTCGCTTTTGTGGGAGGAGGATCCGCTCTACGGATGGCTCAACAAAAATCTTAAACCTGACGGTTCAAAATATAATCTTGATAAAGACGGACTCAAAATCTATACACCAATCAATGCAAAGATGCAGCAATATGCAGAGGAGGCTGTCGTTGAACATCTTAGCAAGAGCCTTCAGCCTACCTTCAACAGGGAACTCAGATATAAGAAGAACAGACCTTTCGACAATGAGGTGCCTAAGGAGGTGATAGATGTAATTATGAAGCAGGCCCGCCGTTGGAGTGACCGTTACCGTATGATGAAGGCTGGCGGTGCAAGTGAGGCTGAGATACTGAAGAGTTTTGATGAGCCTGTAAGAATGAGGGTATTTGCCTGGAACAAAAAAGGTTATGCCGATACAACAATGACCCCTAATGACTCTATACGTTACTACAAATCATTCTTGAGGGCAGGCCTTATGGCTCTTGAACCCGGTACCGGTTATATCAGGGCCTATGTGGGAAGCGGTAATTACAGATATTTCAAATATGACCAGGTAAGACAGGGAAAACGCCAGGTGGGATCAACCTTCAAGCCATTCCTCTATACATTGGCTATGCAGGAGGGCTATACTCCTTGCGACAAAGTGGTGAATGTGCCGCAGTCCTTTATAATAGGTGAAGATGTCTGGACACCAAAGAGTACCGACAAACCTGAATGGATAGGCCAGACAGTTACTCTCAAGTGGGGATTGACCAAGAGTTCCAATAACATTTCTGCCTACCTTATGAAGCAGTTCGGCCCTCAGGCTCTTGTTGACATTGCCCACACTATGGGTATCAAGTGCTGGTTGGATCCGGTCTATTCATTATGTGTAGGTTCTGCGGATGTGCCTGTATATGAGATGGTGGGAGCCTTCAATACATTCCCCGGCAAAGGTGTCTATGCCGAGCCGCTTGCCGTATTGAGGATTGAGGACAAGATGGGAAATGTAATCTCCACCTTCACACCAAACCGCAAGGAGGCTATAAGCGAAAATGCAGCATATCTTATGGTCAATCTTATGGAGGGTGTTGTAAATTCGGGAACAGCCTACAGGGTTCGCAGCAGATATCTCTCTGAGGGAGAGGCTGCTGGCAAGACCGGAACAACAAACGACCAGTCTGACGGCTGGTTCATCGGATATGTGCCAAAACTTACAACAGGTGTATGGGTTGGAGCTGAGGACCGCCAAGTCCATTTTGCAAGTCTTGCATTGGGCGGCGGTTCAAATATGGCACTCCCTATCTGGGGTATATTTATGAAAAAAGTCATTGATGACGGTACTCTCGGGGTTACAAAGTACGACACCTTTGCCGCTCCGCAGGGTTTCAATGCCGAACTCAATTGCGACGGCAGTGATAACGACATCAATGCATCAAACCAGAATGAATCATTCTTTGACCTGTAAACGAATTGTTATATGAAAAAGACTATTGCCCTTATCTATGGAGGTAACTCATCGGAGGTTGAGATTTCAATACAGAGTGGAAAAAATGCAGCATCTTGTATCGACAGGGAGCGCTATGACCTCTATGAGGTGCTTTTGAGAGGTGCCAGCTGGCAGGTTCAGATATATGATGGAGAGGAGGTTGTTGAGAGTGTAGAGGTCGACAAGACAGACTTCTCATTTACCTATAAAGGAGATAAGGTGAAATTTGACCTGGCCTATATAATGATTCACGGTACACCCGGTGAGAACGGCCTTCTCCAGGGCTATTTTGAGATGTTGGGCATACCATTCAACACCTGTTCATCCTTTGTCTCCTCCATTACTTTCGACAAACACTCGTGCAAGAGGTTTCTCGATTTTGCAGGGGTAAAGATGGCTAAGGATGTCTATCTTCGTGAGGGGCACGACTATAATGTCAATGCTATTGTCAAGGAGTTGGGATTGCCTCTCTTTGTAAAGCCCACAAGCGGAGGAAGCAGCTTTGGTATAACAAAGGTGAAGAGGGAGGAGGAACTTGACCACGCTATAAGGGAGGCCTTCAAGGAGTGTGACTCAATCATCATTGAAGAGTCTATTACCGGAAGGGAGGTTACCAACGGAATCTATACCAAAGACGGAGAGCTTGTCCGTCTCCCTGTAACAGAGATTGTTACCGAGAGGGAGTTCTTCGACTACGAGGCTAAATATCTGGGTATGAGCAATGAGATTTGTCCAGCCCCCATTTCAGATGAACTTGCGGAGAATATCCAGAACCTCAGTGCCAAGATATACCGTTATATGGGGTGTAAAGGGCTGGTAAGGATTGACTATATAGTAAAGGGGTATGATCTCTATTTTCTTGAGATAAACACAGTGCCGGGGATGACCCCTATGAGCCTTGTGCCGGGTCAGGTAAGGGCAGCCGGCATAGATATGGGAGAGTTCTTCACAACACTCATTGAGGAGGCAGAACGGTAGTGACAATAGCGGATTTTGTAAAACAGGCTGAAATATCCCTGGGAACCATCCGGTGGTATGAGAGGAGGGAGGTAAGAAGTATCATCTCCACTCTTCTGGTTGAGGTGGCCGGAGTGGAGTCATACAAGATAATAACAGATCCCCAGATGCAGCTCAGTGATGGAGTGTCGGATACTCTGCGGCGGATGGTAGGTGAGCTCTCTTGCGGCAGGCCTCTCCAGTATGTTCTCGGATATACCCATTTTTGTGGAAAAAGATTCAATGTCAGGGAGGGTGTACTTATACCCCGTCCCGAGACGGAAGAGCTTGTCAATCTGTTGGTCGGGAAGATTGAAAATCTCCGTCATATTTTAACTGATGTGGACAATACAGCAATAGTTGATCTCTGTACCGGCAGCGGTGTAATTGCCTGGTCGGTGGCTGATGCTATGGAAAATTGCTGCACAAATGGGAAACCTGCCATTTTCGGTTATGATATCTCTGATGAGGCACTCGCCATAGCGGAGGGACAGAGAGAAAATTTCCCAGGACTGGCTGCACATCCATCATTTTTTAAATGCGATCTTCTCCAGCAGGATGCGGAGTGTGTGATAAGGGAAACAATGGATGGCAGAAAGGCTGTGGCAATAGTGAGCAACCCTCCCTATGTATGTGAATCGGAGAGAAGCCTTATGCGTCCCAATGTTCTTGATTATGAGCCTGAACGTGCCCTTTTTGTTCCTGATGAGGATCCGATGCTCTTCTATCGGAGAATCTCTGAACTGGCGTCAGATATCCTATTGCCGGGTGGATTGCTCCTCTTTGAGATAAATGAACGGTTTGCCAATCGTACAGTAGCCCAAATGGAGGAGTATGGCTTTACAAAATGCAATATAATAACCGATCTCTTTGGAAAAGAGAGAATGGTGACAGGAGAGATGCCGGCTAAAGGGTAGAGATACTTCCGGAATTCACAAAAATCCGTTTATATCCACATCTCTTCTGCTTTTTATCGTCCGCTCTCCCTTATCAACGACAATATATTATTGTTATAATCACTTGATGATATCAGCTCCTCAAGTGTAAGCATCATCCTGAACCTCCAGTAATGGTTAGAGTTTGACGGATCATTTATCCTCTCCTGGTCGGCCCTGCCACGGCGCATTGAGCTGTCGGCTGAGAGCCAGTCCTGCAGCGGAAGAATTACAAACATACTTGGGGCATAAAGGTTCCGTTTAATGATATTGGTACACTCTTCGGGAGTGGCATCTGCACAACCGTCACCGCTTATGGCTCCGGTGCGGTTCCCGAGCCAGGTACGCAGTGTTTCACAATCGTGGGTGGAGGTGGTACAGACACTCAGGTATGGATATCCTGCAGGATCTCCCAAATCAATTCCAAACTGTTTTGGCATAATCATAAGCTCCAGTGAGAGAATCTTGAGGTTGTTCATACACTCTATAACCGAGTCGGCCAACATTCCGAGATCCTCACCGCAGGCAAGCATTCCAGTTGATGCAATAAGATGTTGCAGCTTCTTCATTGCATTGCTGTACCACATTCCATTATGACGGTGGTAGAAGTAGTTGTAGTGGAGAGCGTTGTATGCATCTTTCTGGTTTTGGGGAAGAGCCCTGTATTTTGCTCCGTCGTGAGCTGAGATCATAGGGTGGTAAAACCCCTTTTTATAGGAGTCCTCAATGAATAATCCGTCGTATGTAGGTGTGAAGAACTGAGGGTCTGCGGGAACTCCGGCAGCCATATCACAAGCTGATGTAAAGTCAACTCCCATCCGGCGTATCTCATCTGCCGACATCGGCATTGCAGGGGAGAAGTGTCCCAATCTTCCGTCGGAATACTCTACCGGTACCTCCCAGATTCGGAAAAAACCGAGTATATGGTCAATCCTGTATGCGTCGAAGTACTCGGCAAAGAGGGTAAGACGCTGTTTCCACCAGAGATAGTTGTCTTCCGACATCTTTTCCCAATTATATGTGGGGAATCCCCAGTTCTGGCCTGTCCGGGAGAAGAAATCCGGTGGAGCGCCGGCCGATTGCGAAAAGTTGAAGAGGTGCGGATACTGCCAGGCCTCAACACTGCAGCGTGCAATTCCGATAGGAATATCACCCTTGATGGCAACACCGCAACTGTGTGCATATTGTTTGGTCTTGCGCATCTGTCTGTTGAGGTGATATTGCAGGTAGAGGTAAAATTCCATATTGTCGGAATGGAGCGAGTGTTCCGATGAAAAGAGCTCCACAAGTTCCTCTGTGAAGCTGGAACAATTTCTGGTTACCCCCTTCTGGATCTCCACATCTCCCCAGCTGGTAAAGTCGGCACTCCTGAAGAGGTCTCTCAAGAGTGAGAAGATGGCGTACGGATAGAGCCACTCCCTGTTTGAACGGCAGAACTCTTCAAACTCCCTCTCTTTGATGCCCATCTCCTTCTCCTCTTCAAATTTAGCTCTGCAGTAGCGCATCTTGCTCTCCCATACGGCTGTGTAGTCGAGATATTGGAGTGCATTGAGCCTCTTTCCCTCGGCTGTCAGCTCTTTATGGAGTCTCTTGTCCTTGAGTTTGCCAAGTTCATCCAGATTTATATATAGAGGATGAAGTGCTTGGGTGGAGATACAATTATATGGATATGAATCCTTCCAGGAGAGGAAGGCCGTAGTGTCGTTTATAGGCAGAAGCTGGATGATGGATTGTCCTGTTGCCTTTGCCCAGTCGGCAAGCAGTCGGATATCCTTGAAATCTCCTACGCCGTGGCTCTTCTCCGAACGGAGGGAAAAGACGGGAACAGCACAGCCTGCAAATCGCGGATATGGTCTGTTGAAGCGTGCAGGAGAGAGTTCCACCATAGTGGTGGCATTCTCTGCCACCTCAGCAATCTCAATGTTACGGTTTTCACCCTCTTCCCATATAATCTCTCCCGCCTTGCTGCAGAGGATGAATTTGTACTCCCACCGCTCTCCCTTGAGCCGTTTTGCCGGGAGATGTATCTCCCACCTTCCGTTACCGCATCTTTGTAGGGGAAGGGCCTTTGCAGGGTCCCATTCTCCGAGGTAAGTTGAGTTTCCCACTATTTTTATTGTGGAGCTGTTTGGAATATTGGGTGCAATAACCCTCATTCCAAAGTCTCTCACATATTGGTTTGTTCTGGAGAACCTCTCCTTTTCATCCCTGAAAAAGACATCGGTAAACGGTGCTGTCAGAAAGGCAGCCTCCAGTGTGTTTCCAACCCATTGGTCGTGAAGTGTTATAAGGCTGCTCCTCTTTCCCGGTGCCATTGAGCGCATTCTTCCAGCTTCGTAGTAGATTTCTCCATTTGTCTGTACAACAAAATATCTGTATGAGAGCGTGTCTCCCTCTTTGAGATCCAACTCCAGACTTTTGTGCCAAAGGGAATTGCCGGAATATTCCATAGCAATCTCACTGCAGGCTCCTCCTGCAGTCAACCCGATATATAATTTTTCGCCGTTATTGGGCGTAAAGTGTATTGAGAAATCTATTGTCATAAACTATTTCCTGATTTGTTTTACAGACCAGCCCATCTGGACCAATGATATTGCACCGCAAAGCAGCATTACCAAAGCTTGGGATTCGTGTGATATTGTGGCAAAGACAACTCCTGATGTCTGGGAAATTGAGTAGACACTTGCCAGTGCCATACTTACGATAAAATGGTATGCTCCCAACCCTCCCTGAACAGGAACAACCCATCCTAATCCTCCTACAATCATAAGAAAGAGGGCATCTGTTCCGTCGAGATAAGATACTTCGGAAAATGCGCGGATAGTGGTATAGCTGGTGAGCCAGTAGGTACCCCATATCATAAGAGTATAGAGGATAAAGAGCCACTTTTCTTTCATTCTGAAGAGGGTAAGCAACCCCTGTACAAGCCCTTTTATTATGCCCGCCAATTTTTTGAAGAGCGCACTCTGCATCAGCCTTTTTCTATAGATCCATCCGGCAATGCAAACCATTGCAGTCAGGGCAAGAAGGACTCCGACTATGGCAAGAGCCACTTTTGATGAGCCTATCTTTGTAAAGAGCGGGTCAATTATCTGGTTGCTGAGAAAACCTCCGAACTCATTCCATTTGAAGAGCAGTAGAGATGCAACCCAGAATATCAGGCAGATGAGATCAATGCCTCTCTCAACTACAACTGTACCCAAAGCCCCTTCGAAGGTGACCTTCTTCTCTCTTGCCACAACTCCACATCTGGCGAGTTCACCTGCCCTTGGAAAGATGAAGTTGGTAAAATAGGCAAGAGCCACACCATTGTAGGACTCCCTGAATGTTATGGCCCCGTTAAGCGGACGAAGCAGCAGTTGCCATCGTAACGCTCTGATGATAAATCCAATGATGCCTACAATCATAGAGGATGCTATCCACCAGAAATTGCAACTTCGCAGTCCATTAATAAAATCGCTCCACTTTACCCCTTTGAAAGAGAAGTAGAGCAGAACGCCTGCCAATGAGAGCAGCAACAGATATTGAATAACAGTTTTAAAAGAAAAGGTACCTCTCTTTACGATTTCTTCTGCCATTATCTTTTTCTACTTTATAATCCTGTTGGTGATGGAGTCAGGGAATACAACTTTCGGCTTGAAATCTTTTGCCTCATCGGGTGTCATAAGTGCGTAAGACATAATGATGACAAGGTCTCCTATAGCAAACTTTCTTGCAGCAGCACCGTTGAGACAGATTTTTCCACTGCCTCTCTCTCCCTTTATCACATAGGTCTCGATTCTCTCTCCATTGTTTATATTTACAATCTGAACCTTTTCATTCTCAAAAAGTCCTGATGCCTCTATAAGATCCTCGTCGATTGTGATGCTTCCTATATAGTTCAAATTTGCTTCGGTAACACTTACCCGGTGAATCTTTGATTTTACTACTTCAATTAACATATATGGTATATTATTTTTAATAAACTGAAAAATACTTGGCCGCTATAGGGCAATATTGTCGATAAGTCTTACAGGACGGGCATAGACAGCACACCACAAGCGTAGATTCTGTGAGTCGCTCCACTCCTTTACGGGGCGGAGAGTATCGCCATCGATAATCTCGATATACTCAGTCTCCAGCTCACTGTTGGAGTCAATCTCCTTTGTCAAGGCTTCGATTACCTCTGCAGGTGTCATCTTCCCTTTCATATCAGCCGCTTTGCTGATGGTCCTGTAGATATGGGGAGCTGCCTCCCTCTGCTCTTTTGTAAGGAGTGTGTTTCTTGAACTTTTGGCAAGACCATCCTCCTCCCTGATAATGGCGCAAGGTACAATTGTTAGTGGGTAGTTGAGATTTTTTACAAAATATCTGATGATTGCCACCTGCTGATAATCCTTCTCGCCGAAGAATGCAAAATGGGGTTTTACAATGTCGAACAACCTTGTAACAACTTGGGCTACACCATTGAAATGGCCGGGACGGCGTGGTCCCTCACCAAAATTGTCAAGACCTCCCAAATCGAATACCCGGGTATCCTCTTCAGGATAGATGTCAATTACCCTTGGGGCAAATACTATATCTGTTCCACAAGCCTCAAGAAGAGCGCAGTCGGCCTCCAAGGTGCGTGGATATGTTTCAAGATCCTGTTTGTTGTTGAACTGGGTAGGATTTACAAATATGCTTACGATTGTATGTGTACATCTTGATACTGATTCCTTCACCAAAGAGATATGTCCTTCGTGAAGGGCCCCCATTGTGGGAACAAAGCCAATGCTTGATTTATCTCTCAAATTATCAAGGGCTTCGTTGAACTCTGAAAGTGTTTTTGCAACTATCATTTTATTACGATTCTATAACAATCTGCAAACCTACAAAAAAAGCATCAAATTGGAAAACAAACAGCTCCAAATTAAAATGGAACAGATTATATCTGTGAAATGCGCAATTAATGATTATATTTGTGAAATGCGCAATTAATGGCCTTATCCGGCAATAAATTTTGTATATATATGAGAAGATTGATGGTGTCATTTGCATTTCTGTTTCTATTTTGCTTCCAGACGGTTGTAGCGGAGGGGCAGGTTAAAGCCGATAGCTATATTGGAGAGGGGGCATCTGTCAATGCAACACTTTACCGGGCACCGGTTGTAATATTTGAGAGGATGTCATACGAGGGGACATTCTATATTTATGAAACTGAATTTTATACAGGTGAACTTTTCTATAATGGCATTTACTATAATGATGTTCTGATAAACCTTGATGCCGGCAAAGACCAGCTCTATATCAAGCAGAAGGATGTTTCATTGCCTCTATTGCTCAATAAAAGTCTGGTAGAGTGGTTTACGCTTGACGGTAAGCTCTTCGTGAATATCGGACCCCAATCCTCTGCCGGAAATATGGAGGAAGGTTTCTGTCAGGTTATCTGGAATGGTGAAAAAAAGATACTTAAAAAGAGGGTGAAGCTGCTTGAAAAATTGGGTTATCACGAGATTGAGCAGAATAAGGTGCGCAGATACAGGGCTGTTGAGAGGTATTGGCTGATTGATGGGGAAAAATCCCGCCAGGTAGGCAGATGCAGTGATATTATAAAGATGTATAAGGCCCGTAAGGGGGAGTTGAAGGAGTTTGTGAGGGAGAATGGATTAAAAGGGTTGGAGAAGAGAGATAAAGATGAAGCTTTTGGATTGTTAATGGAATTTGTTGAAAAATGAGAAGATTTGCGGCATTTCTGATATTGGTATTGCTCCCGTTGCTCGGTATCGGGCAGAATGTAAAGATGCACAGGAATATAGGGCTCGATTCCGTAGCCTCCATTCTTGGCAGGGCAACCGGCTCCTCTGTCTATTTTGTTGAGGATGATGGATCAAGAAATACTATATTTACCATTAAGGAGAGGGTCGGGGATGACCTGAAAGGTGTTGTTTATGAGGAGCTGAAGCGGGGAGGATATTCCGTTACAGAGTACAACGGCGATCTCTTTATCTTGAAGGGTGACTGCATAACAGGCAATCTCCCGTCAGGATATTTCAACAGAACAGAGAAACTTGTAGCGGAGAAGGGTGAGAAGGATTATATTGACGGCCTTCTCAATCTGTCGAATGTTGCCCTCTCTGCAAATAAAATATATGAGGTGGGTGACAGGGGCAGCAAAAGTGGAGGCAAGGCCTATATGAGAGGTTATGTGAGGGATGCAAAGAGGGGTGAGCCGGCAGTTGGTGTTGTGATTTATGACAGCAAGAGCAAGGCGGTGGCAACAACCGACGGATATGGATTCTACAATATACTGCTTCCTGTTGGTAGGAGTGAGCTTGAACTCTCGGGATATGCACTTGAGGATACCAAGGTGTCGGTGCAGTTGAACGGTGATGGAAATCTCGATATAATAGTGAGGGAGAAGGTATATTCGCTTAAAGGCATTGTGGTCTCTGCAGAGAGCTCCAGCAAATTGAGGAACAATGAGATGGGTCTGGAAAAAGTGAGGATGGAGCGAATAAAGAGGGTTCCTACAGTCTTTGGAGAGGCTGATGTGGTAAAGGTAATTCTGACGCTTCCCGGAGTAAAGTCTGTTGGAGAGGCTTCAAACGGCTTTAATGTGAGAGGTGGTGCCACCGATCAGAACCTTGTACTCTTCAACGGAGGTACAATCTATAATCCGTCGCACCTCTTTGGTATGTTTTCGACTTTCAATCCGGATGTTGTAAAGGATATTGAGCTTTATAAAAGTTCAATACCTGTCGAATATGGCGGAAGAATCTCTTCAGTGCTTGATGTAAACAGCAGGGAGGGAAACAATAAGGAGATAATGGGTTCATTGGGCTTAGGTCTGCTCACTGCAAGAGGCCATCTGGAGGGCCCAATAGGGGGAAAGACCACCTTTATTGCGGCAGCCAGAGCCACATATTCCGACTGGATGCTCGGCCTTCTGCCCGATGATAGCGGATATAGTAATGGTACCGCATCCTTCTATGACGGTACAATAGGTTTGACGCATAAGTTCAATGACCACAGCGCTATCTATCTTAACGGTTATTACTCATTGGAGAAGTTCAAGTTTACGGCAGATACCAGCTACAATTACAACAATTCCAACTGGTCGGTCAGATGGCACAACAACTTCCACGAGAAACATACGCTTGAACTCTCTGCGGGTTATGGTTTTTATGGATATTCGACCGTTGACAAACATAACGATATGAGGGCTTCGGAGTTGAAGTTCAATATAAATCAGGGTTTTGCAAAGTTGAAGTTCAATTCGCTCCTGAATGATAACCATACACTTACCTACGGAGCCGATGCAACCTATTACAATCTGATGCCCGGCAGTTTCCAACCTTATGGAGAGCTCTCCATTATAAAGCCAAATATCCTTGACCGTGAGAGCGGTGTGGAGGCTAGTCTCTATCTGGGCGACAGCTGGAAAATCAGTGACCGTCTCTTTATGGATTATGGTTTGAGGATGTCGATGTTCAACTCAGACAAATTTTATGCAAATCCTGAATTGAGGATTTCGGGCCGTTATATGATTAATGGCTCCAATTCAATAAAACTTGGATTCAACAGTATGACCCAGTATATCCATATGCTCTCAAATACAACGGCAATATCTCCGACTGATATCTGGAAATTGAGTGACAGTGAGCTTGAGCCGCAGACTGGGTGGCAGGCGGCTATGGGATACTATACATCGTTGGCCGACAATAGAATAGAGCTGTCGGTGGAGGCATATTATAAAAAGATGGAGAACTATCTCGACTACAAGAGCGGTGCAATTATTACGATGAATCCCGATATAGCGGAGGATGTGGTGCAGACCAAGGGCAGGTCGTATGGAGCTGAGCTGCTCATCAAGAAGGATCTGGGCAAACTTAACGGATGGGTCTCTTACACCTATTCCAAGAGTGAATTGAAGGAGGATGGCGACAGGGGTGCAGTTGCCATAAACGGAGGCAAGTGGTATGATGCCTCTTATGACAAGCCTCACGATGTAAAGCTGGTGGGCAACTATAAATTTACCCACAGGTTCAGCATCTCCCTCAATATGGATTACTCTACAGGCCGTCCGGTGAGTATACCTGTTGCAAAATATTATTATGGAGGCGGATGGAGGGTCTACTATGCCGACAGAAACAGCTACAGGATTCCGGATTATTTCAGGCTTGATGCTGCAATCAATATTGAGCCTACCCATAAATTGAAGGCATTTACCCACTTCTCATTTACAGTGGGCGTCTATAACGTTACAGGACGCAAAAATGCCTACTCGGTCTACTTCGATACCTCAAATGGAAATTATATTGAGGGACACAAACTCTGTGTATTTGGTGCGCCGATTCCATATATAAATCTTAATTTCAAATTCTAAGGAGGGATGGACAATATGAAAAGAGATGCAGTCAACGGGTTTATAAAAGGGGGAAAAATGTTATTGGTACTCCTCTTTATCCTCTCTTTTGCCGGATGTGTATATGATTTTATCCCCGACAAACTTGAAAAATTTGAGGATATGGTGGTGATTGATGGTGATATTGTTGTAGGAGACTATACTTATGTGAGTATAAGCAAGGCTATAGGTCTGTATGACACCTGGAACAATGGCACATCTCTTGATATCACAAGTGTTTGGGTAGAGAGTGGTGACGGAGGGCGCTGGAGTGGCAGCGAAGTCGGTTACGGAGGGGGAAGCAGTCTCCATAACCCTTCACTTTTTGACCCTTTAAGCTCTGCCTTCAAAGCCTATGGAAAGGTGTATGCCGTAAATACCACAGCTCTCCCGCTTGACAAGGAGTACAGATTGTGTGTTGAGGTGGCTGGAAAAGGGGTATACAAATCTGAATTGCAGAGTGTAAAGATAACTCCCAAGATAGAAGCTGTAACATACCGTCTTGCAGCAGATTCTACAAATGTGGATATTATGGTATCGACAACTGGTGGCGACGGTGGAGGCCATTACAAATGGGACTATACGGAGGATTGGAATTTTTCAGCCCCTATGACACCGACAATCATTTATCGGGGAGGGTCATATATGGATTATATCACACCTGCAGAGGCTGAAGAGATGAAGTGGTGTTTTGGAAAGAACTATTCATCCGATATATTGGTATATTCAACCGATAAGCTTGCCTACGACAGGGTAGATGAGATGGTTCTTACAAATATACTTTCAAATGATTCAAGAATGTGCAGGCTCTATTCGATTCTTGTGGAGCAGAAATCCCTATCGAAAGAGGGATATGAGTACTGGTCGGTACTTAAACGCAATTCGGATGAGACGGGAGGCCTTTTTGGAGCCCAGCCGTCGGATATGAGGGGCAATATTGTAAATGCCGACAACCCCGAAGAGGTTGTGCTCGGTTATATAAATGTATCGACAAAAGAGAGCTTCCGTCTCTATATCTCTTCTGACGAACTGGATATTTATGAGCCTAAAAAGTGCGAAACGACACTTAGATCCAATACTGACTGGAGTATGCTCTATTTAAACAATATGTTACCCTATATGTATGGAGTGATGGATAGTGGAAGTGATGACCGGAGCAAGGCATATTGGGTGCAGGGAAGTTGCGTTGATTGCCATAAAAGTGGAGGAACTAAAAAAAGACCGGATTTCTGGCCGGAAAATTAGATTGCTATGAAAAATAAAAGGAGATCAGTTTTAAGGATAGCGGTACTGTTGTCATTTGTTTTGATGCCGTTCTCAACCCTCTTTTCTCAGGAGAGGGTCTATCTCTCAACCGATAAGGAGTGTTATGTTGCCGGTGAACCTGTATGGCTCTCGCTCTACTGTACAGATGAATCGGGTGAGGTGCCTTACCTGAAGGGGGATATTTTTGGTGTGAGTGAAAAGGAGGGGAGCCGGGACTTTTCGAGATTGAGCAAAATGGCTGTTGTTGAGTTCCATTCCAATGATGGAATGGCAGGCAAACTAAAGGTGGCCCTTGAGAAGGGCAGGGGGTGTGCAAGGTTTATGATCCCATTTTCGTTTGCAACAGGAAACTACTCCGTAATTGCATATACACGCAGGTATGGCGGCAACTCTGTGGAGGCGTTCAACGGTAAAATCATTACAATATTCAATACTCTGACAAACAAGAGGGTAAAGGATGGCGTCGAGATATTGGAGAAGGATGAGGATATCTCTGCTGCCAACAAACAGGGCGTCACCTCCGCTGATCTGGCAATTGAGATTCCGGGAGGAGATCTTTCCGGCAAGAAGGCACTGAATCTCAAACTGCACAATCTTGGTGAGAGGATAATGTCGCTGTCGGTCTCAGTCTACCATAACGGAGAGCTGGAGAGGCGCATATCCGGGTATAACAGCACCTCACTGATGGAGAGATCCGGCAACTTTGAAGAGACTCCGGAACTTGATTATGAGGGGGAGACAATCAGAGCAAAGATATCACTCAGGGATGAGAAGGGGGTAAGCAGCAGAAGGCGCGATTCGCTCATTGGGAACAGGAATGTTTATGTATCATCTGTCGGGGCGCTTGATGAGGTGTACATCTCACAGACAGACTCTCTCGGATATGTAAAATATTACACCAACAATATGTATGGCAACAGGGATCTGGTTTTTGAGGTATCGGGTTGGACAAAAATGTCAAAGATAACATCAGAAAATAGTGCCGACAGCACTGTTGCGTATAATGTGGAACTTGTGGACGACAACTATGATCATAAGGTTGTGGAGATACCGCAGCTGAAGATCTCTCCCGCCCTCAACAGGGTTCTGTCGGAGAGGAGTATGAGGATGCAGCTTGCCCTGAAGTTTGAGGCAGATACCCTTTGGGATTATATTCCTACGAGAAAAAATCCGCTTTTGAGCTCTTTTGATCCGATAGTCTACTATCTTGACGATTATACAAGATTCCCGACAATGGTGGAGGTGATAAGTGAATATGTCAAGAGACTGAGGGTGAGAAAATTTGAAAAGAGGGCAGATATTCAGGTTGCATATATGAATGAGGGAGAGATAGTTACCTACTCCGATGCCAGATCGCTTGTCTTGCTTGACGGAGTACCTGTGAGGGATCATAATGTCATTATGGAGCTTGATCCCCTGCTTGTTGAGAAGATACTTATCTATACCGACAGATATGCGGCAGGAAATTTTATCTATGACGGAATAGTGGAATTCTCAACCTATAAGGGGAATATGGCAGGTGTGAAACTTGGCAAGAATGTGAGTATAATAGATTTTGAAGGGGTCAGGTTGCCTGTTGCACTTTATGGTACCAATCTCCTCAACAACAGCAGATATCCAAACTATAACTCAACAATCTATTGGAATCCTGTTGTAACCCTGCCGGCAAAGGGAAGTCTGGAGCTTGATCTGGCGCTGCCTGATTATAAGGGAGATTTCAAAGTTGTGCTTGAGGGTATGGATTCCGATGGGAACGGAGTCTATTATACCGGAGAGTTTACTACGCTAGGGGAGTAGGCAGGAATATAAAGCTAACATAATAATAGAATTGAGATGAAATCGATATTGGGAATAGGTAATGCGCTTACCGATATTTTGGCGGTACTGCCGGATGAGGAGCTGTTGGAGAGATACCATCTTCCAAAAGGCAGTATGCAGCACGTAGATGAAGAGACTGGAAACAAAATATGGCACACTTTGAAAAATATGGGTGTGGAGTATGTTCCCGGGGGCTCTGCAGCCAATACATTGGCTGGAACTGCCATCTTTGGAATGCCGAGTGGTTTTATTGGAAAGGTTGGTGATGATGAACTTGGTTCACTCTTTAAGAGCGGACAGGAGAATACAGGAATCAAGCCTACACTGCTTAAGGGAGTGAAGTCGAGCGGAAGGGCAATGGTCTTTGTAACTCCGCCAAATGCGGAGCGTACCTTTGCAGTATATCTTGGTGCTGCTCTTGAGCTGGTTCCTGAGGATCTCAACCCGAAGTTTTTCGAAGGGTATGATTATTTCCACATTGAGGGATACCTTGTCCAGAACCAGGCACTTGTCAGAAGGGCGGTAGAGTTGGCAAAGGGTGCCGGATCAATAATATCAATAGACCTTGCAAGCTACAATGTTGTTGAGAGCAACGGTGCTTTCCTTCACGATATAGTTGAGAAATATGTAGATATAGTCTTTGCAAATGAGACTGAGGCAAAGGCCTTTACAAAGCTGGAGCCGGAACAGGCCATTGGCGAGATTGCCAAGTTGTGCGATATTGCTGTGGTGAAGTTGGGCGCAGATGGCTCAATGGTCCAGCAGGGCAATAAAGTGTGCAAAATAGAGCCTCTTCCTGCAAAACTTGTTGATGCGACAGGTGCCGGTGATATCTATGCTGCAGGGTTCCTCTATGCCCACTCACTTGGTATGCCTATCGATATATGCGGAAAGGTTGGCTCAATAATCTCATCAAAGGTTGTTGAGATTGTGGGCTCAAAGGTTGATGTGCCCCGCTGGAAGGAGGCAAAACAGCTTATCCGTGAAGTTATGGGTATTGAAAAATAATATGCCTGGATAGCAACCCTATCTGTGAAAAGTTCAGGAATGAGTAATAATATTTTCAGTAAATTTGTCTATCCAATTATTATACTATGAAATTAAGTACTCATTTAAAGCCTGGCACCCTCTTGCACGGAGGAAGTTACAGGATAGAAAAATTTCTTGGTCAGGGTGGCTTTGGAATTACCTATCTTGCCCTCCAGACAGGTCTGAACAGGAAAGTTGCCATCAAGGAGTTCTTTATGAAGGAGCATTGCAACCGTGATGCATCCACTTCTAAAGTCTCTGTGGGCTCCGACGGCAGCCGTGATCTTGTGGAGCGTTTCCGGAAGAAATTCATCAAGGAGGC
>JAZNXX010000038.1:0-193704 GCA_045594125.1 Candidatus Egerieisoma sp. | reverse complement strand
TGTTCTCAAGTACTCAAGACCGTCTGCCAATGTATAAGCCATCTCAATATCATTGGTTGCACCTGCCTCCTGCATGTGGTAACCTGAAATTGAAATTGAGTTGAACTTAGGCATATATTTAGATGTGTAAGCGAAGATGTCACCAATGATTCTCATTGAGAACTCAGGTGGGTAAATGTAAGTATTACGTACCATGAACTCTTTAAGGATATCGTTCTGGATAGTACCAGCCATCTCCTCAAGTTTCGCACCCTGCTCAAGACCGGCAACAATGTAGAATGCCATAACTGGAAGAACGGCACCGTTCATTGTCATTGAAACAGACATCTTGTTTAGAGGAATCTGGTCGAAAAGGATCTTCATATCCTCAACTGAACAGATAGATACACCGGCTTTACCAACATCACCAACTACTCTTGGGTGGTCAGCATCATATCCACGGTGTGTTGCAAGGTCAAATGCTACAGACAAACCTTTCTGTCCTGCAGCCAAGTTTCTTCTGTAGAATGCATTGGACTCCTCAGCTGTAGAGAAACCTGCATACTGACGGATAGTCCAAGGTTTTTGAACATACATAGTACTGTATGGTCCACGAAGGAATGGAGCAACACCAGCGGCATAATTCAAATGCTCTAGACCTTCCAAATCTGATTCGTTGTAATTTGTTTTTACAACAATCTTTTCGGGTGTCAACCACTCGCTGTTTTCAGCTTTTGAGCAAGCTGCACCACCATTATATTTTAAATCTGAAAAATTCGGACGCATAATTATTTAATCCCAAGTTTAGTTTGATAATCCTTTAATGTCTCAAGAACGTTGCTCTTGACGCTGATGAAGTTTGTGATGCCTTTAGCAAGCAACTCCTCTTTACAAGCAGGCTCACCAGCTACAACAACGATAGCCTTGTCGCCGGCAAGTGCTGCAATTTGAGGTGCGCCCTCTGCATACTCCTCATCTGAAGAACAAGCCACGATAATGTCGGCATTAGCCTCCAATGCAGCTTTTACACCCTCCTCAACATTTGAGAAACGGTTGTTGTCAACAACTTTGAATCCTGCCACTGCAAAGAAGTTGCAAGCGAACTGTGCACGTGCACGGCACATTGCAAGATTACCGTAAGTTACCATAAATGCAACAGGTTGTTTGCCGCTCTTGTCGGTAGTATATCTCATAGCCTCAAATGCCTGTGCGCCTCTGTATTTTTCAAGTGGAGCACCGATCATCTCGCCTGAAACCTCAGGAGCCGGTTTTCTGTTTACAACCTCTGCTGTAACATCAGCATCGATCTTCTCGTTAAAGTTAGGATATTGGTTGGTACCAAGGATAGTCTCTCTGCGTGTAGAGATGTTCTTGTCGCGTTTCTCAGAGGTCTCTTTAATTGCACCCTGAACGAAACCAGCCTTGAATGCCTCGATATAGCCACCCATATTCTCAACATTGGTGAAGAGTTTCCAAGCTGTATCAGCAATTGACTCGGTAAGGTTCTCAATGAAGTATGAACCTGCTGAAGGGTCAACTACCTTGTCAAAGTGACACTCCTCTTTTAGAAGGATCTGGGTGTTTCTTGCAATACGGTTGCTGAACTCACCTGGAGCACGGAATGCATAGTCGAATGGAAGAACCTCAAGAGAGTCAACACCTGCAATGGCAGCACTCATAGCCTCGGTAGTTCCTCTAAGCATATTTACATATGCATCATATACAGTCTGGTTCCAGCTGCTGGTAACTGCGTGGATCTTCATCTTCTGGCAGCACTCTTTCTCTGAACCGTATGCTTTTACGATATTTGCCCACAATAGACGGGCAGCACGGAATTTTGCAATCTCCATAAAGTAGGTTGAACCTACAGAGAATGTGAATTTGATTCTTCTTGCAGCATCATCTGCGCTCAAACCTGCCTCCATCAATCTGTTGATGTACTCGCTACCCATAGCAAGACCAAAAGCAAGCTCCTGAACGATACTTGCACCTGCATCGTTGAATGAGTATGCCTCAACACCAATCACTCTTACGCGAGGGAAATCTTTGGCAGCCTCAATAACATCTTTAAGTTGTGCAAGAGATTTGTCTGAACAGAAAGCACCAGTCTGGTTAAGTACTCTTAGCGGATCAAAATCGAATGAAGCCTTCAAATCCTCAGCTCCTGCACCCTGAGCCTTTGCAACGCTCAAGAATGATTTTACGATCTCTGCTGTAGCGCAGCAGCAACCGGTGAAGTTAACCTCAACTTTGGCAAGATCAATACCGTTAAGCAAAGTCTGCATCTCAGCCTCGCTGATAGCTTTTTTGCCGTCGATACAGAAACCTACAGACTCAACACCTTTCTTCAAGCCATCAAGAGCCTGGGCATTAGCCGCTGCATAGTTGCCTTCACAAGCACGGTAGTCCTGACGAACCAACCAGTTATTATTATCCTTTGTGCCTCTTACAAATGGAAAACATCCGGCCTCAGAGCCCAAATGTTTGAGATTAGCTAGATTCTCGGCACGATAGTAAGGGCGAACAGAAAATCCCTCCTGGGTTTTCCATACGAGTTTTTTCTCGTAGTCGGCACCTTTCAAATCTTTGATTATCACCTGTTCCCATTGTTCGGTAGAAACCGGTGGAAATTCAGCAAATAGTTTTTCTGCCATGTTTTTTATTTTTGTATGAATAGTTGAAATATTTAGTTCTAAATATCTTGCAAAGTTAAATATTTTCTTTTTTATAAAGAACGATTTGCAGCAATAAATTCCAAGTTTAGGGTGACCTTAGGCGAATATGGAGTCAATTAGCCCGTCATCGGCTATATTTGGAACAGTAACCTTCAATCCAGGTGTGCGCTCCATCTCTCTCTTTATTGCAAAGATGGCCCCTTTGTTGCGGGCCCAGCTGCGGCGGGCGATGCCGTTGTTAACATCCCAGAGCAGCATATTCTTTATTCTGCGGTCGGCCTCTCCGCTGCCGTCAATCACCATTCCGAATCCACCATTCATAACCTCGCCCCAGCCTACGCCTCCGCCATTATGGATTGATACCCAGGTTGCTCCCCTGAAAGAATCACCTATCACATTGTGTACTGCCATATCTGCGGTGAGGTTGGATCCGTCATAGATATTGGATGTCTCCCTGTAAGGGGAGTCGGTTCCTGATACATCGTGATGATCTCTTCCCAATACGATAGGGGCAGAGATCTTGCCCTCTCTGATTGCATTGTTCATTGCGAGGGCTATCTTGATCCTTCCCTCAGAGTCGGCATAGAGGATGCGGGCCTGTGATCCCACTACAAGCTTGTTCTTGCCGGCCTCCTTGATCCAGTGGATATTGTCGGCGAGCTGTGATTTTATCTCAACAGGAGCCTCTTTCATAATCTCCTCAAGCACATCTGCCGCAAGTTTGTCGGTATATGCAAGATCCTCAGGTTTTGAAGAGGTGCATACCCAACGGTATGGACCGAATCCGTAATCAAAGAATAGAGGACCCATTATATCCTGTACATACGACGGGTATCTGAATCTTCTGAAATGTTCTGTATCCTGGGTCTGTGCGTCTGCTCCAGGGGTAAAGATATCTGCACCCGCCCTTGAAGATTCAAGCAGGAAGGCATTGCCATAATCGAAGAAGTACATTCCCCTCTCTGTAAGTCTGTTTATTGCAGCAACCTGACGGCGGAGGCTCTCCCTTACACACTCCTTGAATCTCTCAGGCTCCTCTGCCATCATCCTGTTGCTCTCTTCAAAACTGTAGCCTGCAGGATAGTATCCTCCAGCCCAAGGGTTGTGGAGAGAACTTTGGTCGGAGCCCAAATCAACCTGTATATTGTTGTCGGCCAGCCTCTCCCATAGATCCACCACGTTTCCGTGATATGCAATGGATACACTCTCTCCCTTGGAAACAGCCTCCTCAATCCTCACCATCAGCTGGTCGAGATTGTCAAATACCTCGTCAACCCAGCCTTGTGAGTGTCTTGTGCGGATTGCCTTCTCATTTACCTCGGCAATTACTCCCACCATTCCTGCAATGACTGCAGCCTTTGGCTGTGCGCCCGACATTCCTCCAAGACCGGAACTGATGAATAGCTTGCTCTTTCTCTTTGCTCCCCCTTTGCCGGAAATTGTCTCACCTCTCTTTGAATCCTGCATTCTTGCGGCATTAAGAAGGGTGATGGTGGTGCCGTGTACTATACCTTGTGGCCCGATATACATAAATGATCCGGCTGTCATCTGTCCGTATTGTGAAACACCAAGGGCATTGAACTTCTCCCAATGGTCTTTGCTTGAGTAGTTTGGAATGACCATTCCATTTGTGACAATCACTCTCGGTGCATCTTTGTGGGATGGGAACAGACCCATAGGGTGGCCTGAATAGAGGACGAGTGTCTGTTCGTCTGTCATCTCCGCCAGATATTTCATTGTAAGGCGGTATTGTGCCCAGTTCTGGAAAGCGGCACCGTTGCCGCCATAAGTAATTAGCTCGTGGGGATGTTGTGCCACTGCGTGGTCGAGATTGTTGCTCAGCATAAGCATTATGGCTGCTGCCTGTCTGCTCTTGTGAGGAAATTCATCTATCGAGCGGGCTGTTATCTTGTAGCTTGGACGATAGCGGTACATATATATTCTTCCATACTCCTCAAGCTCCTTGGCAAATTCAGGGGCAAGCTGGGGATGAAGTTCAACAGGAAAGTATCTCAAGGCATTCTTGAGGGCCAGTTTCTTCTCATCTCCCGAAAGTATCTCCTTTCTCTTTGGAGCGTGGTTTACAGTAGTGTCGTATTCTTTTACCGGAGGCAGATATGAGGGGATGCCCTCAAGAATCTCTCTCTGAAAATCGGTTGCAAAGTTATTCATTGACATAAATTTATTGATTTGATAATTGTTTCATAATCATATCCTACAAAAATAGACAAAATAATTAGAAGAATAGCCAAAATAATGGGTTACATCCTTTTTTATGCAAATCTTTGGGCGACAGCTGTTAAAAATTTTGTGTGTAAGAAAAAAAAACATACCTTTGCAGCCCTAAAGAAAAGGAGGTGGTTTTAAGTTATGATTATAGTACCTATTAAAGAAGGCGAGAATATCGAGAGAGCGTTGAAAAAATTCAAACGTAAATTCGAGAAAACCGGTATCGTTAGAGAGCTAAGAAACAGAAAGACTTTCGTTAAAAAATCTGTAGCAAGACGTGACGAACTTAAAAAAGCTATCTACGTTCAGAAACTTCAGCTTAGAGATGAGTAATCTCAAGTATAATCAGAGATAGTTCTAATTATAAATATCAGAAGACCGAGTCAAAGAGATTTTGACCGGTCTTTTTTTTTGTCAGCTCCTGCATTTCGTCCCTGCAATTTTTGGTCACCTCCACCTTTCTCTGCTCTATGAGGTAAAGTGGTTGGGCACCGAAATCGCGGCTGTAGAGCGTATAGGGGTCCCAACCCGGTAAAATTTAGAGGGGTAGGGAACTCGAATCGGTCCTACAGAGCGTGCGGGGCACATTGGCGTGCCCAACCACTTTGCAGATAGTATTCAAAATCTCTGCTGATCTGCACTGCAGCGCATCTGAGGTCTGTTAGTAAGGATTTTGGATTGCGCAAGGTTGATGTTCGAGGGTATGGATGCTGTATCCCTAAGCACGCTGATGCTTCTCGTATTGTTTACATCGCTATTTGGTGTGCTTAGGGGGATGATTTTTCCCATTACATGTGGGGCTGCTTTTGTGGCTGCCTGAGTGCCCCGAGCGACCTGAGAGATCTGAGCAACCCGAGTGATCTGAGCAACCCGAGTGACCGGAACAGCCTGAACACCCTGAGCAGCTCTTGCCATTCTTAATACTTCCCTTTATCTTGAGATAGAGAGCAATTGCAGCTGCAGTAGCTATGATTGTCACAAAAATATCCTCCATAATAACAGCCATTATGTTGATTATGACTTATGCCTTATGCCGGTCAGAAGAGCAGCGCTATCCTGTAGAAGATAAAGGAGACGCACCAGGCAACCAGACAGCTGTATATGAATGAGAAGAGAGCCCATTTCCAGCTTCCGGTCTCATTTGCAATTGCAGCCAAAGTGGCTATGCAAGGGAAGTAGAGTAATACGAATATCATAAATGAGATGGCTGATGCCGGGGTAAAGTCGCCCGATTTGACCATAGCATTCTTGAGCATCTTCTCCTCTTCTCCCTCTCCTTCAACAATCTCAGTCTCATCTGAGTAGAGGACGCCGAATGTGCTCACGATAATCTCCTTGGCAGCGGCGCCTGATAGAAGGGCAACTCCAGCCTTCCAGTTCATTCCAAGAGGCTCAATTACGGGTTCACACGCCTTGCCTATCTGTTCAAGGTATGAGCCGTTGTAGGCTTCCGGATTCTCTTGAGATTGGGCGTGTGGCCTCGGGTAATATCCGAGGAACCAGATTATTATTGAGGCAAAAAGTATAATGCTTCCAATCTTTTTCAGATATTGTGCACATTTGTCCCACATATGGGTCATTGTTGCATTGAGGGTAGGGACCCTATATGGAGGAAGCTCCATTACAAATGGAGTATCATCCTTCTTGAAAAGGAATCTTCTAAGAATGCGGGCAGTTATAATAGCCATCACTACCCCTGTAAGGTAGAGGAACATCAGAACATTGCCTGAACTGTGGGGAAAAAAGATGCCGGCCATAAGGATATATACAGGCAATCTCGCGCTGCAGGAGATGAAAGGGTTGATGAGTATTGTGATAAGGCGGCTTGATCGGCTCTCGATTGTTCTTGCCGACATTATTGCCGGAACGTTGCAGCCGAATCCCATTATGAGAGGAATAAAGGATTTGCCGTGCAATCCTATTTTGTGCATCAGTTTGTCCATAATGAATGCAGCCCTTGCCATATATCCCGAATCCTCCATCAGGGAGATGAAGAGGTAGAGGATCATTATGTTTGGGAGGAAGACAATTACGCTGCCCACACCGCCTATTATGCCGTCGACAAGCAGATCTTTGAGGACTCCGTCGCTCATAACTCCGCTTACTCCCCTTGAGATGACACCTACAAGTGATTCAATCCACTCCTGAGGGTAGGCCCCCAAGGAGAATGTGGCGTGGAACATCAGCCAAAGGAGCAGAAGGAAGAGCGGGAATCCGAGAACCTTGTTTGTTACAACCGCATCTATTATGGTTGTATTCTTGTTCTGCTCGCTGCTTCCGGGTTTGTAGACCTCCTTCAAGGCTCCTGAGATAAAGCCATATTTCTCATCTGTAACTGCGCTCTCCACATCTTCGCCAAGCTCCTTTCTGATTCTCTCTACAGCGCTGTTCCTCATTGCAACCAGCTTGCTCTTCTCCTCCCCGTCGGGTATATGCTTCTCCACTTCGGCATCCTTCTCGAGCAGCTTGAGGCTCCAATACCTTGGAGGAAAAGTGTTTGGAAAGAGATCACCGCTCTTCTTTATATATTTTGATATCTGGTCAATCTCCCTCTCGATAGCGGGAGTATACTTGATGTGGATATGGCGTACAATCTCATTGACATTGGTTGAGGCATAGGAGGTTGTGCCATTTTCGTAGAGGTCTATGATGGTATCCGTCAGCTCCTCCAGTCCTCTATTCTCCTTTGCCACTACCGGAATCATAGGTACTCCTGTAAGTTTTGCAAGACTTGTGTAATCGAGCTCGGCACCGCTCTTTTCGTGTTCATCATACATATTGAGCGCAACAACGCTCTTGAGATTGATGTCGATAAGCTCTGTTGTCAGGTAGAGGTTCCTCTCCAGATTGGATGTCACCACAGCATTGAGGATGATGTCGGGGGTATTCTTGAGCAGATACTCCCTCACATATCTCTCTTCAGGTGAATAGGCTGTAAGGGCGTATGTTCCCGGAAGGTCTGTAATATTGAACTTGTATCCCCTGTATTTGAAGTGCCCCACCTTTGCATCCACTGTAACTCCGCTATAGTTTCCAACGTGTTCGTGCCCACCGGAAAGGGCATTGAAGAGTGAGGTCTTTCCACTGTTGGGATTTCCCACAAGGGCAACATTGATCTCCTTGCACCTTTCGGAGATGATATCTTCAGTATTGTTTGATTGGCTCTCTATCTTTGAGCTGATGCCCGGCTGCCGGTTCTCTTCCTCCATAGGAGATCTCTCTTCACAATATGGTTCTATCTCTATCATCTGGGCTTCACTTCTGCGCAGAGATACCTCATAATCCATAACATTGTACTTGATGGGATCCTTCAGCGGGGCATTGAGGATTGCAGTAACCCTCTGTCCTCTCACAAATCCCATCTCAAGTATCCTTCTGCGGAAGCCTCCGTGCCCCAGCACCTTTATTATTATGGCAGATTCGCCTGTTTTCAGTTCTGATAATTGCATAATACCCCTCTACTGATGTTGCACAATAAATCAATCTGCAAAGAAACATCTAAATGGAGAGATTGTCAATACCAATTATTGGGTATTTTGACCCTGAAGAGGGGATTATTGCTTTTTTTGAACTATCTTTATAGTGTCAAGTTTCCGGAGTGATATCTTGAACCGGGAATGGCTGGAAAAATGAAACATCTTGATGATTTCCTCAACCATATTACGCTGCAGCGCCGTTATTCAAAGCGGACGGCAGAGCTCTACAAAGATGCGGTATGCAGATTCTACTCCTCTGCATTGGGACTCGATTGCGGGTCTGGAGCACTTGTTTCCGGAGATGGATGTATAACTCCTGGGGAGGAGCTGGAGCTAATATCTGTATCAAATATCAGATCATTCATAGCATCAGGAATTGATGAGGGGTTGAGTGAGAGAAGTGTAAATTTGAGGATAAGTGCACTCAGCAGCTTCTGCAACTATCTTGTAAAGGGGGGAGTTCTGAAGTCAAATCCCGTCAAGAAGGTCTACAGACCAAAAGAGAAGAGGAAGTTGCCGGATTTCTATCAGAAGGATATTATTGCAAGATACATTGAAGAGCCTTATGGAGAGGAGTATTCAGATGTAAGGAATAGGTTGATTGTCATAATGTTATATGCAACGGGAATGCGTCGGAGCGAAATTGTGGGACTTAAGCTGGAGGATTACGACAGTGCCAGATCATTGTTCCGTATTACCGGAAAAGGTGATAAAATGAGAGAAATTCCTGTAATCCCTTTTTTATCTGAAAAAATTGCATTATATTTACATACAAGAATGAGTTCTTTCCCTGATTGTAACAACAGTTCATTTTTTCTGACCGACAGAGGTGAAACATTATACCTTGGATTTGTTAATAATGTAGTTGGAAAAGAGTTGGCTGCTTTCAAAGGGTTGGGAGGAAAGCTTACGCCCCATATCCTCAGACACTCTCTTGCTACCCATCTTCTGAATGATGGGGCAGGACTGAGCAGTATAAAGGAGATTCTGGGCCATTCGTCGCTTGCGGCAACACAGGTTTACACCCATAACTCTTTTGAACAGCTGAAAACAATTTATATAACCGCCCATCCACGGGCAAAAAAAAGGAGGTAATATGGATATTAGAGTTCAATCGGTAAAATTTGACGCAGATGTTAAATTATTGGATTTTATTGAGAAGAAGGTGGGTAAGCTTGATAAATTTTACGATGAGATCATCAAGACAGAAGTAACTCTATCACTTTTGCCTGACAATGCCAACAAGGATGTAAAAGTTCGAATTGCAATGCCTGGCAAGGAGTTGTTTATCCAAAAGAATGCGTCAACATTTGAGGATGCGATTGTTGACTGTGTAGATGTATTGAAAGAGCAACTTGTAAAAATCAAAGAAAAAAAATCAGGCAAATAAGAAATTGTCAGCTCTGTTCTGATGGCAGAAGAGATGCTGGATTGAAGATACAGGCCCAATGAGGCATTAACCCCAAAAGTTTTTGACTTTTGGGGTTTTGTTATGCTATTGTATATAAGGAATTTTTATAATAACTTTGGAGGGCAACTTCCTCATTTTTTATGGATTTGCCCGGTAAAGTTTGCTTAAGTTTTGCCTGAGCGAACTTAATCTTCCGACAATACTAAACTGCATCTATATGGGACTTTTTGATTTTTTAAAATCTGCTGATGATTATTGGCAAATGGGAGAGGATTATTTTTTTGGAAAAAATGGCGTAGAGGTCAACTATTACAAGGCTATGGAGTATTACGAAAAGGCCTACGAGAAGGGGACCTCCAAATCATTGGTAAATCTGGTCTATCTCTACTCACAGAATCCGGCCCTGACAGAGGAGAGCAAGGCTATTATTTTTAACATCAGCAAAAGAGATGCTCAAAATAGTGCTCTAGGTAAAAGCCTGCAGGGTACAGCCCAGAACAATCTGGCCAGTTGCTATCTCAGGGGGTATGGAGTTGAGAAGAACAGGGCGGAGGCTGCCAAATGGTTCAAATTGGGGGCAGACAACGGGTCGGCAGAAGCCAGCTACAACTATTCACAACTGATATATAAACCTATATATGAGGATGCCCAGGCCTACCGCTCATCAAGGCGTTATATGGATCTGGCAATGGAAAAGTATGATAAGCTGAGTCCCGACAGCAAGACAAAGATAAAGGAGATCTATACCAAAATGTTTGAGACCCTGTCGGAGAAGGAGATGAAAGGGAGATCCATTTATGATCTTTATATGAAGGGCCGTGATTATGAAAAGGGTGAAAATGGAGTTCAGAAGGATGCAAAAGAGGCCTGCAAATGGTACAAGGCAGCATACGGGAGGGCTTTGAAGGAGAGCGGAAGCAACAGTTATGCGATGTATATGCTGAGCTATTGTCTCTACTTTGGAGATGGATGTGAGATGGACAAGGCAAAGGCAAAAGAGTCTCTCATCAAAGCGAGAAAAATGGGATGCGGTGATGCAGAGACGACTCTATACAAATGGTTCCCTGAGCAGAAAGAGGAAGACAGCATAGCGCAGATAAGGGAAGTGGCTGATTCTGATAATCCAACAGAGGAGGCACTTATAGAGATGGCACTCCATTCCATCAAGAGAGAAGAGTATAAAAAAGCTATTCATTACGCCGGGATTGCCTTAAAGAGATTCAAATCAGCAGATGGGTATGTAATCTATGCATTGATAGCTGAGTATGGATACAAACCATACAAGAAGGATCTTTTATATGCGGAAAGCACTTATGCCAAGGCGATCAAAAGTAAGAAAGAGCCAACCCATCCCCGACTGCAATATGAAATTGCCCGATTTGCCTTCAGCCTTGTCAATCAGACGTATACTTTGGAAAAGACGAGTATTGACATTAATGATTATATTTTTGCATCATGGCATTTTACAAATGCTGCAAAGCAGCAACAATACTATAAGGCTTATGAACTCGAAGGTTTGATAGAGTTAGGTTGTGAGAATATTGATGAAGCTATTGAACTTTTCGAAACAGCTGTAGATAATGGAGTCTTTTCTGCATACGTGTATTTGGGATACATATACAAATCGGTACTTGGTGATGATAGTAAGGGCTTACGCAACTATTTGTCTTTTGTCAACCACCCGCACGATCCTGTCCCGAAGGAGTATGAAGAGTCGTGTTATGTTGCTGTTGGTGTCTACTATCAGAAGCAGAAAGATTATGCGAACTATAGAAAATATCTGGATTTGCTTTGCAATATTGGGGATCACTCTTATATTTATTTGAAGATCACACACCTTTTAGGAGGTACAGGTGGATACAGTAAAGATTATATGGAGGCTCGACTCCTGGCCCGTAAATTGTTGGATGACCCTGCCTATTCGGAATTTGCGAATGCTGTACTCAATGTTACCTGAGAAAGGGATTTGTTACATAAAAAACTCGGAGCATTTGAGATATGCTCCGAGTTTTTTATTCGATAATTGGTCTCATTACTGAATTTTTCCGATAGCACGGCTGATTCTGGAGAGTGTCTCCTCCTTGCCGATGAAGTAGATGATATCTGCAATACCAAGACCCTTTGCCTCTCCTACGAAGAACAGTCTGAGTGTGTTCATCATGGCCCCCATCTTCCACTCATTCTCCTTTACATATCTGGTAAGAGCCTCTTCAATCTCTCTGACAGACTCCTCTTTTGCTCCGTTGGCACTGTTGATGTCATTGAATTCAAGTTTGCCTATAAACTCCGCCATCTTCCTGATGTTTTCAAGGTTCTCAGGAGTGCAGAATTTTGCAACATCCTTCTCTGCATATTCAGCAGGCGCTTTGAAGAAGTAGTGTGCAATGGTCCAGAAGTCTGCCACAAAGTGGGCTCTCTCCTTGATGAGTGCACACAATTGTGAGATATACTCCATTGAGAATGAATTTCCACTCCGTGCAACTGCTCCATCCTCCCTTGCTATATCTACACCATTCTCTTCAAGAATGGTTGCGAATTGTTGTGCAAGCTCTCCGGAAGTTTGTCTTCTCAAATACTCCTGATTGAACCATTTGGCCTTGTCGGGATTGAATTTGGCACCCGATTTTATCACCCTCTCAAGAGAGAATGCGCCAATAAGTTCATCAAGTGTAAAGAGCTCCTGTTCTGTACCGGGATTCCATCCCAAAAGTGCAAGCATATTGACAAATGCCTCTGCATAATAGCCATCCTCACGGTAGCCGCGGGAAACTTCACCCTCGCTGTTTACCCACTTTAACGGGAATACAGGAAAACCAAGGCGGTCTCCGTCTCGTTTGCTCAATTTGCCCTTTCCGTCGGGTTTGAGAAGGAGTGAAAGATGGGCAAAACGGGGCTGGCTCTCCTGCCATCCGAATGCCTCGTAGAGCAGGTAGTGAAGTGGGAGGGATGGCAACCACTCTTCTCCCCTGATCACCTCGGTAATCTCCATCAGGTGGTCATCAACTATATTGGCAAGGTGGTAGGTAGGAAGTCCGTCGGCTGCTTTCCAGAGCACCTTGTCGTCAAGAGTGTTGGTATTCATCTCGATATGTCCCCTGATGAGGTCATCCATCTTGACAACCCTGTTCTCAGGATTCTTGAAGCGGATGGTCCAGTTGTTTGTGCTCTCAAGAAGTCTCTTTACCTCCTCTTCCGGCAGTGTAAGGGAGTTCTTGAGCGACATTCTGGTTATATAGTTATATGTAAAGGTGGATTTGTTGGCCTCAGCCTCCTTCCTCTTTGCATCAAGCTCTTCTGCAGAATCAAATGCGTAATAGGCAAAACCGCCGGCAACAAGCTGCTCAGCGTATGACCTGTAGATTGGTTTGCGCTGTGACTGCCTGTAAGGGGCGTGGGGATGCCTGTCAGATGGGGTCTCCACAACATTACCCTCAGCATCAACACCTTCGTCGGGATATATTCCGCACCATCTCAAGGATTCGATGATGTACTGTTCTGCTCCCGGAACAAATCTTTGTGAATCGGTATCTTCAATTCTCAATATGAAGTCTCCTCCAGCCTGTTTTGCATAGAGGTAGTTATAGAGGGCTGTCCTAACGCCTCCCATATGCAATGGGCCTGTCGGACTTGGCGCAAATCTTACGCGTCTTTTTCTTTCACTCATCTTTATCTCGTTTTATGTTGTGACTTTTTATTGCCACAAATATATAACTTATTCATCAATAACTTCGACCTGGGTAACAAGTATTTTGTCGATTCTGGCACCATCCATATCCATCACCTCAAACCTGAATCCTCCCCACTCCATATTTTCGCCCGGCTGTGGAATCCTCTCCATACGGTCGAGAATAAGTCCTCCGACGGTATCGTAGTTCTCCTGGCTGTAGAGCTCCTCCTTTTCAAAATAGAGGAGAAAATCATAAATTGTACAGTGGCCGTCAACGAGATAGCCGTCGCCCTGACTCCTCTTGACAATCTCAGGCTGGCTGGCAATATCATCCACATTGCCCACAAGACCCTCCATTATATCCTTCAGTGTTACAATACCCTGACAGGTTCCAAATTCGTCGCAGATGAGGACCCTGTTGACACGTTTGCTCTTCATCTCCTCCAGAGCCTTGTAGACACTCATATTTTCGTGGAAATATGTGGCGGGGGTAATTACGCTGCCGAGTTTGAAATTGTTATCGGATATCTTGAATATCAAATCTTTGAGGGATACGACGCCCTTGATGTTATCCATAGAGCGGTCGATTACCGGATAGGTTTCGTGGAGCTCCTTCTCAATCACCTCCCTGATTCTGGAACTCTCCATATTTATATCGAGTGCCACAATGTTGGAGCGGTGAGTCATTATTGAGCTGATCCTCAAATCTCCCATAAGGAAAACCCTCTCTACGATATCCTGTTCCACCTCCTGAATCTCACCATCTTTTGTACCTTCATCAATCATACTCTTTATCTCCTCCTCAGTAACCTTGCCTGAATCCTCTTTCAGGTTGAGAAGCCTGAAGAAGAGGTTGGTACTTTTGGAGAGAATCCATACAAAAGGAGTTGCCATTACCGAGAGCCAGTACATCGGCTTGGCCATAATCTTTGCCATCTGGTTTCCGGCACTCATACCTATTCTTTTTGGCAACAGCTCTCCGAATACCAGAGTGAAATATGTCACCACCACAACAATAGCCGATTGTGCTATTGATGAGCTCGCAGAGGCAGGAATACCTCTCTTTTCGAGGATTACGGCAAGTTCATCGGCAAAGACGCTCCCCGAAAAGAGACCGGTTAGGATTCCGATTATTGTAATTCCAATCTGGACGGTAGAGAGAAACTTGTCGGGATCTTCTGCCAGTTTGAGTGCAGTTTCAGCTGCTTTGCTGCCCCGCTTTATCTCATTGGCCAGATACCCCTTCCTTGCCGATATCAGAGCTATTTCCGACATCGACAGGATGCCGTTAAGCAGGATAAGCAGTATGATTATAATTATCTCATTCATATAGGACTATTTTCTCCTGATTTAATCCTGTGTCTGGTGCAGATAGCTGTTGTTGCTCATATATTGTTCGCCATTTATGCTGTCAACCTTCAGCGGTGAACCCTGCAATTCCTGGCTGGAAGCAGGCTGGGTTGATGTAAAATTGCGGTTTGCCCTTGCAATGGCTGGCTCGCTCTCCAATTTTACTATATCATCACCAGGTTCGAGAATAAGGACCGGTTTACCTTTAGGTTTCTTGTAGTGGCCCGGAGCATATTTTGAATAGACAACCTCTTTCTCCGGATTCTCATTTTCAGAAAGCCTCTCTTCCATATCCTGCTCACTTCTCTCCTGTTCAACCATATAGGATGGTGTGATGCGGGTAGTCCTTTCAGGAATATCGCTATCCTGATAGATTCCGCTCGAACCCATAACAATCTTGTCGGGATCGTATGAATCATCTATATCAAGGTCAGGCAGGTTGTTGATGTCAAAACCTGTAGCCACAACAGTCACGCTTACCTTATCCTCCAATGTGTCATCAATCACCAGACCCCTCTTGAATCTTGGAGCTGTGCCTGTATAGCTTCTTACATATTCGACAATCTGTGAGAGCTCCGACATTGTAGGACCCTGTTTCCTGCTTGAGGTAATATTTACGAGCACACCTGTAGCTGTGGTAAGGTCGCAATCATTCAAAAGCGGAGAGTTGAATGCCATCTCCACCGCCTTTGCCGCACGGTCGGGACCTGATGCAATACCTGTACCCATAATTGCCATACCGCTATCCTTCATCACATTCTTTACATCAGAAAAGTCAAGTTTGATGAATCCTGGGCAGGTAATGATCTCTGCTATACTCTTTACAGCATTGCTCAACACCTCATCGGCTTTTGGGAATGCATCATATACACAGAGGTTCTCAAATACATTGTAGAGCTTCTGGTTGTCGATGATAAGGAGGCTGTCGACATACTTCTTGAGCTCTCTTATACCAAGTATTGCCCTCTTCATAAATGGCTCGCCCTCATCCCTGAATGGCAATGTTACAACACCTACGGTAAGTTTGCCGAGCTCCTTTGCCACCTGAGCAATGACCGGAGCGGCTCCTGTTCCGGTTCCTCCTCCCATACCTGCGGTGATGAAGACCATCTCGGTCTGGTCGGAGAGGGCCTTCCTGAATTTCTCTATATTGTCGGTTGCAGCCCTTCTTCCCTTTTCGGGATCCATTCCGGCACCCAACCTTCCAAGCTGTATCTTGTCGGGTACATCACTTGCACTCAACGACTGGTAGTCTGTATTGCATACTATGAACTCGACATTGTGAATCTTTTGACGGAACATCTCATTTACGGCATTGCAACCGCCGCCACCCACACCAATTACCTTGATGATCGAGTGTCTTGTACTCCATCCGTCGGGAGTAGGTATAAAATCATCGCTATATGGCATATCTACGCTTGGTTTTCTTTTCCTGATTTATCGTTGAACAGTGATTTGTTGCTGAAGATCTTCTTTAACGAATCGAAGCCTCCGAATCTGGTTTTTTTGCTCTCCTTCTCCCCATTTGCATCGGCAGTCCCGGCTGAGGTGCTCTCCACCTCCACACTCTGCAGCTCCTTGTTATGGTCGGAGTCCTCCGGATTTCCAGCTCTCTGGCCACCTGAAATATCATCGTCGCCAAAGATACCTCCCTCGTAGTTGATGGCAACAGGCTGGCGATAGCTCTTGCTCTTCTTGTCGAATCCGTTAAGGATAAGTCCTACAATTGTTGATTGTGCAGGGTGGTAGACATCAGACAATGACTGTGATGAGATATTCTCCTGAGGAGAGGCTGTACGGCACTCCATACCTGTAATGACAGAGGCAAGGTCACGGATGTTGAGCATCTGTGATGAACCGCCTGTAATTACAAGGCCTGCCTGCAGCTGGCTCTTGTATCCCGATCTCTCTATCTCATAGTCGGCAGCCTCAAGAATCTCGGCCATTCTCGCCTCTATGATCCCTGTAAGTACACTGAAGGAGATCTCCTTGCTCTCCCTTCCTCCAATACCCGGGATAATTACAGATTTCTTTGAAGGGATGGCACTGTAGCAGGAGCCGTACTGCACCTTGAGGGTCTCGGCAATCTTTGATGTGATGCAGCAGCCGTTGCGGATATCCTCAGTAATGCTGTTTCCGCCAAAAGGAATGACGGCAGCGTGACGGATTATGCCATCCTGAATAATAAGCAAGTCTGATGTGCCGCCACCGATGTCAAGGACAGCCACACCAATCTCGCACTCCTCCTCGGAGAGGACTGCACGCGCGGAAGCAAGGGGCTCAAGGGCTATATCGTGAAGAGTCAGACCTGCCCTGTTTATCACATTGTTCACAAACTGGGCAGAATTGCTCCGGCCGATGAACAATTTGAAATTGGCATTGATCTGCTGGCCAATCATTCCAACAGGATCGGTGATTCCCATAAAATCATCGATGTTGTATGATTGCGGAATAACGTGAAGAACCTTTTCTCCATTCTGTACAAATGAACCGTACATATCTGCAGTCAGCTCATCTATCTCCTCTTTGGTAATAAGTTCATCGGGTTGTTTGCGTGTGAACTGTGCTGCATTTGATGCACATCTTATATTCTGTCCGGCAATTCCCACATAAACATCCTGAATCTTGTATCCGATCTGATTCTCCACATTGGAGATTACAGGTTTTATGGCATTGAGAACCTGCTGTATATTTATGACCTCACCCCTCATAACTCCCTTCGAAGGAGCCTGGCTGTGGGCAATTATCTGTATACCCGATGGAGTCTTCTCTCCAACTGCACATACCACTTTGGTGGTACCTAAATCGATGGCTGCTACTAAGTTCCTCATAATTACTTCCTTTTACTTGCTTTATTGTTCTTTAATTTACAAACTATCTGATCCTTGTATTTGACACTTACAGAGGAGTATTTTTCCCATCCCTCATATGGTGCCACATTCCTGTAGAATGCATAGAGCCTTTCAAACTTATCCTCTATATTCTTCAAATCTCCCAATACTATACTGAAACTGCCAACTTTAGGGAAGATCAGCACATCTCCGTCGGGAGCAATAGATATCTGCTCAACCATTGCATTCCAGAAACTGTTCTCCCTCAGGAACAGGCCAAGTTCTACAATATCTCCAGCCCAGCTCTTCTGTTCTCCTGCAAGAGCTCCACGGTGTCCCTGTTCAATAAGGAGCGGAATGTCTCCTGTTACAACAGGTACATAGGATGAATGTGTCTCCGATAGAGGAAAGATATACTCCTGATCATCAATGTAGAACCCTCCATTCTTACCCTCAATCCTGAGCAGGGGCCTGCGTTGGGTTATCTCTATATTCAATGTTCCATCTATGGTTACACTTGCCTGGGCACTCTTTATTGCACTGCGGCTGCACAAGAGGCTCTCTATCTTTTCAAGCTCAATCTCATCTATATTTTTACCGACAGGAGGGGTTGAAAATTGTTCAATAATCTCCACAACTTCATTTGCAGTTACAAATCTGTTGCTGCTGCTGTCGAGCAGAACAACCCTTATTCCCCTGCAGATCTCCTTCTCCTTACCCCTCTTCTCGAGAGTTGAGGCAAAATAGAAGTAAGCCCCCACCATTAAGGTGAGAAGTGTCCAACCTATATATGCAAGCACCTTTCTGAACATCTCTTCTATCTCCCGATTCTCTTCTCCAACATCTCTTTTATAGGTACAATGAAACGGTCAATGTTTCCTGCACCGAATGTAACCAATATATCAAACTCCTTTCCCGACAGAAACTCCATCAGCTCCTCTTTTCTGATGAGGCTCTTTTGCGGGATTGTAATCCTGTCAAAAATAATCTCTGATGAGACACCCTCTATCGGCAACTCCCTTGCAGGGTAGATGTCGAGAAGAATCACCTCATCAAGCAGGCTCAGGCTCTCTGCAAATCCATCTGCAAAATCCCTTGTCCTTGTGTAGAGATGCGGCTGGAATATTCCGCACACCTTTCTGCCCGGAAAGATATCCCTGATGGAGCCTATTGCAGATGAGAGCTCTTTCGGATGGTGGGCATAATCATCTATATAGGCAAGAGCCGGTGTATTAAGATGGAGATCTATCCTCCTTTCAACCCCCTGGAATGCTCCAAGTGCCTCCCTTACCTTTTCCGGTGCAATTCCTCCAAGAAGGGCAACTGCAGCTGCTCCAACTCCGTTTTCTGCATTTATCCACCCTGGAACACCCATTATGCAATCCTTTAAAATACCCTTCTCCACATACTCTCCGTTCATCTTCCTGAAAGCAGGGTAGCTGAGGTCGAATTTAAAATATCCACCCTCGACAATCTCCTTGTTGAGTGGGCAGAAATCGGCCTCTTCGGTAAATGAGTAGTCAAATATTGCCCCCTTTACTCCGGAGGTATCAAGCTCTATACACTTTTTCTTTACGAGGTAACCGTGCTCCTTTATCTGTCCCGCAAACTCGGCAAAGGCCCGGCGGATAGTTGCAGTATCGCCATATATGTCGAGATGGTCGGCATCTGTTGATGTAATAAGTGCAATATCGGGGAAGAGTTGCAGGAATGAGCGGTCAAACTCATCCGCCTCGGCCACAATTACCCTGTTTTTGCTCAACAGAAGATTTGTGTGGTAATTCTTTGAGATGCCTCCAAGAAATGCAGAACATCCGGTTCCGGAGTGGGTATATATATGGGCAACCATTGTGCTTGTAGAGGTCTTTCCGTGTGTACCTGCAATGGCGAGGCACTCCTGGTCGGAAGCAATCTCTCCAAGTGCCAGAGAGCGTTTGATTGTGCGGTAGCCCCTCTTCATAACATACACCAGCTCTCCGAAATCTTTTGGAATGGCAGGGGTATATATTACAAGGGTCTCATTTATATCTGAAGGGATCAGTTCCGGACTGTCGGTATAGTGGATCTCTATCCCCTCGCTCTCCAGTGCGGCAGTAAGTTTTGACGGAGTCTTGTCATATCCGCTCACTTTATAGCCTGCGTGGTGGTAGTAGCGGGCGATGGCACTCATCCCGATTCCTCCGATTCCTATAAAATATACATACTTCATAACTCTACCTCTTTTTGGATTTAGCCAATTTCATACACTCTTTTGCAATTACGGCCGTTGCCTCCCTCTTGGCCATCTTTGCAATATTCCGCTCAAGCTCCCCAATCAGCTCCTCATTCTCAAAGAGCATCGTTACATTAGGGAAGAGCTTCTCTTTAGCCTCTGCATCCTTCACCATAACGGCAGCCTGATTTTTAACAAGGGCCATAGCATTATGGGTCTGGTGATCTTCCGCCACAACGGGAGACGGAACAAAGATTGTACATTTTCCAGCCACACACAACTCCGAGATTGTTCCCGCTCCGGCCCTGCTCACAACTATATCGGCAACAGAGTAGGCAAGATCCATCCTCTTGATGAAATCGGAGTAGAAGATATTGTTGCGCTCCTTGCCCTTCATGAAGTTGTCAACCTCCTCTTTATATATCTTTCCGCACTGCCAGATAACCTGATACTCTCCTGTTTCGCTACCCTTCCCAAAGAGGTTGCCTCTTGTAATCTCCTCCATCATGCACTCATTCAAGGTCCTGCAGCCGAGACTGCCTCCAACGACAAAGAGTGTCTTCTTTTCAGGGTCAAGGTTGTAGTATCTGTAACCCTCCTCCTTCATCTGTGGAGTAGGAGCTGAGATATCTTTACGGATAGGATTTCCTGTCAGGATAATCTTCTCTTTAGGGAAGAATCTCTCCATACCTTCATATGCAACACAAATCTTGTCGGCATTCTTTCCATTTTTCCTGTTTACCAGTCCTGCAAATGAGTTCTGCTCCTGAAGCAGGGTAGGGATGCCCATCTTTGAGGCAACTCCAACTATTGCCGCACTTGCGTAACCGCCCACGCCTACAACAAGGTCGGGCTTGAACTCCTTTATTATTCTCTTGGCCTTGGCCATACATTTAAGATAGTTCCAGGCCACCAGAATATTGGCAGGATTATAGAGAGGTCTCTTCAACCCCTGTGCAGGGATGCCTATTATCTTGTAACCCGCAGCGGGAACACGTTCCATCTCCATCCTGCCGCTTGCACCTACAAAGAGAATTTCGGCACCCGGGTCAATCTCCCTGATACCATTGGCTATCGATATGGCAGGGAAGATATGTCCTCCTGTTCCTCCACCGCTTATTATGACTCTGATACTCTCCATAATATTGTCTGTTATTTGAATTCTCCTGTCCTTGAATCAATTATATCGTGAAGAATAATCTCTTCACTCTTTTTTGTATGGTTCTCTATCGCTTTTCTCTCCTCCTCTGCCTCAATTGCGGCCTTAAGTTCAGCCTCCCTTCTCCTCTCAAGTGCCTTCTGTGCCTCAATTGCCCTCTTTTCATCCTCAATCCTCTTCAATTCGGCCTCCTTTATCCTCTTCTCCTCCTCCTTTGCCTTGCTGATATCTACTGTCCTGCTCACAGAGAGTATTATTCCAAATGCACAGCTGAAGAGAACAAATGATGTTCCGCCCAAGCTGATGAGAGGAAGTGTATGGCCGGTTACCGGAAGCAATCCCACATTTACTCCAATATGGAGCAGCGCCTGGGAGGTGATCATAAGACCCAATCCTCCCACGGAGATTGCCGTGAATTTTCTCGTGCACCCCTGTACAATAATGACACAACGGTAGAGCAGCCAGACATAGAGCATCATTACAAAGACTCCAAAAAGCAGGCCGTACTCCTCAATAATTATTGCATAGATGAAGTCTGAATAGGGGTGAGGCAATACATAACGCTGGGTGCTGTTGCCAGGTCCCTTTCCCCAAAGTATTCCTGATGATGAGATGGCAATACGGGCCATCTTGGACTGGTGCTCATCATTACGCTCCTTCTCAATCTCATCCTTACTCTTCTCCTTGTCGGAATTGTCGCTCTTGGTAAAGGTTGTAATACGGTTTATCGATGTTGTTACCCTCGGAAACAGATCCTTGTTGAAGAACGGCTTCAATATGGCTCCATTTACAAGAAGCATTACAGCGAGTGCTGCAACTCCAATCAGACAAGTTTTTACAATATACTCCCTCTTGGTTCCTGCGTAGAAGAGTATCAGCAGACTCAATGCACCTATGTATACGGTTGTTGACATACTGCTCATCATTATCACAGCGCAGATTATACCTATAGGGAGGGTAATCTTGATAAAGAAATCCTTGAAATTCTTGAACTCCCACACCTCATAGGCGCGTGCAAGATAGAGTATGAGGGTTGTCTTTATAATTTCCGACGGCATAAACCTTATCGGACCTATGTCAAGCCACCTCTTTGCAGAGTTGTACTCGGTTCCAAAGATCGGGGTGATAATAACCAGGACAAAACTTGCAAGAAAGACAATTGGAATAAGTTTCCTATATACTATTAAGGGTATCTTGTAGCATACGAACATTGCCACCAGTCCCATCAGTATGAACTGGCTGTGGTCTATGAGGATATCAAAGTTGGTAGTTTTGTCCATAAAGGCCTTGGATGTACCTGCAGAATAGGTTACAGCCATAGAGATCAGGGAGAGCAAAACAGCTATTATCCAAATAACCTTGTCTCCACCCAACCTGCTGATAGGATCCTCTATGAAATTTTTCTCTTTATTCTCCATTATCCGATATTCTCTCTTTGTTGCATTCAGTTTTTTCTACAAATCCCTTACAGCCTCCTTGAATTTGCGGCCTCTATCTTCGTAGTTCTTGAAGAGGTCAAAACTTGCGCAAGCAGGGGAGAGCAATACAGTATCGCCCGGCTTGGCATATTTGTAGGCAAGTTCAACAGCCTCTTTTGCCGACAGAGCATCAACCATATTCTCCACCTTGTCGCCAAATGACTTGTGCAACTTCTCATTATCCACACCCATACATATAAGGGTGTGTACCTTCTCCTTTACAAATCCGAAGAGCGGCTCATAGTCGTTTCCCTTGTCTGTACCGCCTGCTATCCATACTACAGGGGTCTTCATACTGTCAAGGGCATACCACGATGAGTTTACATTGGTAGCCTTTGAATCATTGATATAGAGGACATCCCTTATCTTCAAGACCTTCTCCATCCTGTGCTCTACCCCCCTGAAGTTCATAAGACTCTCCCTGATGAGTTCATTGCCGATATTCATCGCCTTGGCAGTAATTGCAGCGGCCATAGAGTTGTAGATATTGTGTTTCCCCTCAAGGGCAAGCTCTTTAAGGTACATCACATAGTCATACCCGTTGACCTTTACCTCCATCTTATCCTCCTTTACACAGGCACCCTGCTCCACCTCCTTCTCCTGGCTAAACGGCAACATCTGTGCTCTCAAGACAATCTTCTCCAACTCGGTTACAGTTACAGGGTCATCGGCGCAGAAGATGAAGTAATCCTCCTCCTTCATATTTCTGGTGATCCTGAATTTGGAGTTGACATAGTTCTGCATCTTGTAGTCGTAGCGGTCGAGGTGGTCGGGAGTAATATTCATCAATATGGCAATATCTGCTTTGAATTCATACATTCCGTCCAACTGAAAGCTGCTGAGTTCCAATACGTAATAGTCGTAGTTCTCAGTTGCTACCTGATATGCGTAGCTCTGTCCTATATTGCCGGCAAGACCAACATTCAAACCTGCATTTTTCAACATAAAGTAGATGAGCGAGGTTGTGGTTGTCTTTCCGTTACTTCCTGTAATACAGATCTTTTTAGCCCTGTCGTAGCGTCCTGCAAACTCAATCTCAGAGATTACAGGAATGGATTTTTCCCTCAATTTTACGATGAGCGGAGCCTTGTCGGGAATTCCCGGACTCTTTATCACCTCATCGGCATTGAGGATAAGCTCCTCGCTGTGCCCCCTCTCCTCAAATGGAATCTCATATTTGTCAAGCATCTCCTTAGCATCATCCTTAATCGGACCATTGTCGCTGAGGAATACCTCAAATCCCTTTACCTTTGCCAATATTGCGGAACCAACACCGCTCTCTCCGCCACCAAGTACTGCAATTCTCTTCATGACTACCTGATTTTAAGTGTTATTATTGTTAAAGCACAAAGTATGATGGTTACAATGATGAATCTCATTGTGATTTTTGCCTCGTGGAGCGCCCTCTTTGGGGTAGAAATGAGCGCCGGAATACCCTCCTTCTGGAAATGGTGGTGAAGAGGGGTCATCTTGAAGATGCGTCTTCCTTCGCCATACTTCTTCTTTGTATATTTGAAGTAGAACCTCTGCATAATTACAGAGAGGCTCTCAACAAAGAATATTCCGCACATTATTGGTATGAGCAGCTCTTTGCGTATCACAATTGCTGCAACAGCTATAATTCCTCCAAGCGCGAGACTTCCTGTATCACCCATAAAGACCTGTGCAGGGAAGGTGTTGTACCAGAGGAATCCGATAAGTGCTCCGGCAAATGCCGCCATAAATATTACAACCTCGCCGCTGCTCGGAATATACATTGTGTTGAGGTACGATGCATATATCGAGTTTCCCGACAGGTATGCAAGTATACCGATTGTCACACCAATTATTATTGAGGTGCCTGTAGCCAGTCCATCTATTCCATCAGTCAGATTGGAACCGTTTGATACGGCTGTTATGACAAAAATTATTACAAGGATATAGATAACCCATCCTGCAATTTTTCCGGCCTTGCCATTGAATGGAGTCAGCCAGGCATAATCAAACTCATTGTCCTTGATGAACGGTATGGTGGTTTGTGTGCTCTTGAACTCCTGGAAGAGGGTATTCACATCAGATTCACCTTCAGCATATCCCAAATCCTGGGCGACAGCTATATTTCCACCCTTTGCCGGGTCAAGCGGCTCCCTTACAGTGGCCTGATCGCTGAAACAGAGAACTGAACCTACAATAAGTCCCAGAACTACCTGTCCGATAATCTTATATTTTCCATTCAATCCATCCTTGTTCTTCTTGAAGACCTTGATGCTGTCGTCGAGAAATCCTATTATTCCAAGCCATATTGTAGTGATAATCAAGAGTATTATATATATATTACCAAGATCTCCAAAGAGTAGGGCAGGAACGAGGATTGAGAGAAGGATTATTATGCCACCCATAGTAGGGGTTCCCTTTTTGCTCAACTGGCCTTCAAGACCAAGATCCCTGACAATCTCTCCAATCTGCCTCTTCTGGAGCATACGGATGATCTTAGGACCAAGATAGAGCGCAACCAGCAGTGCTGTAATAGTGGCCATAATGGCTCTGAATGAGATATATCCCATCAAACCTATTCCAGGAAAGTCAAATCCTGCATTTTGCAGATATTCAAATAGATGATATAGCATAATCCTTTAATTTACCTGTTGTTCAAAAGTCTCTTTAATAATCTCCTTGTCGTCGAAGTGGTATTTTACCCCTTTGATTATCTGATAATCCTCGTGCCCTTTGCCTGCTACAAGTATTATGCTGCCCGGCTTGGCTGTGAGGATAGCTGTTCTGATAGCTTCAGCCCTCTCCTCAATAAAGAGTGACTTTGCCCTCATCTTTATATCCATACCCTCCTTTATCTCCCTGATAATCTCCGACGGCTCCTCATCGCGAGGATTGTCGGAGGTGACTATTACCCTGTCGGCAAGACGTCCGGCAATGGCTCCCATCTTAGGACGCTTGGTAGCATCCCTGTTTCCTCCACATCCGAATACGCAGGTTACACCACCCTCAGGACGGAGATTTACCAATGTGTTGAGCACATTCTCAAGTGCGTCCGGAGTATGGGCATAATCAACAGCGGCAATTACATCATTCGGCCCCTTATAATATTCAAGCCTTCCTGCTACGGAGGTAAGCCGGCTCATAATCTTTATCACCTCTTCCTCCTTTGCTCCAAGCAGGATTGCCGAGCCATAAAGGGCTGTCAGGTTTGATGCATTGTAGTCGCCTATAAAACGGCACCATACCTCCTTGCCGTTGATGTTGAGCAACATCCCTTCAATTGTGCGCTCAATTATCCTGCAGTTGAAATTACCCAGGCTCCTGCAGCCATATTTATATATTTTGGCTCCTGTATTCTGTACCATCACCATTCCATTCCTGTCATCACCGTTTGTCAGAGCAAACGAATCTTCTCCAAGAGAATCAAAGAACGCCTTTTTGCATTTGAGATAGTTTGCAAATGTCTTGTGATAGTCGAGGTGGTCGTGGGTAAGGTTTGTAAAGATTCCTCCCTTGAATTTCAATCCAAAGATCCTCTCCTGATCAACTGAATGGGAGCTCACCTCCATAAAACAATATTCACAACCGGCATCGACCATCCGGGCAAGCAGCTCATTCAACTCAAGCGGCCCAGGTGTTGTATTGTTTGTCTCATATCTCTTCTCCCCAACATAATTTGCAATGGTTGAGAGCAGTCCGCAACAGTAGCCCAGCTCAGTAAACATCCTGTAGAGCAGTGTGGCAATGGAGGTCTTTCCATTTGTTCCGGTAACACCCACAAGGTTGAGATTGCGGCTCGGGTTGCCGTAGAAATTCCCGGCAATCAGAGCTGCAGATTTTCTGTCATCAGCAACCTTTATGAACTTGGCATCGCATCCGGCAGCCTCTTCGGGTATTCTGCTGCATACAATATATTTTGCTCCATTTCCGACAGCCTGCCTGATATAGTTGTGGCCATCATTGTCGGCACCCTTTACTGCAATGAAGAGTGCCCCTCTGGTACATTTGCGGGAGTCTGTACATACAGAAACGATATCATCTGTTCCAAATGATATCTCCTCCTCCAATGTGACATTTGCCAATACTCTATTTAGCTCCATAGTCCGACAATTCAAGGTTAATAACTGTTTTTGGTGCAACACTGCTGCCAGCGGCCGGAGTCTGCTTTACAACACGCCCCTGTCCCTTAAATTTCACTCTGTAGCCCATATTCTCCAGTAGGTAGAGCGCATCCCTCAACCCCATATCAACTACATTGATGAGAGAATCTTCAACCATAGGATATTTTTGAGCCGACAGCTTTGTTGAATCTTTCTTAAATCTTACCCATCCCGACGGTGACATCCTCTTTACCCCTTCAGCCTCCTTTATGCCGAGTTCGGAGATGATCTGCTGATGCATACCTGTCTTTCCTGTTGACATTGAGGGTACCCCCTTCTCCTTTCGTCCGGATCCATCCAGACTCTCCTTCCACTCAGGTGAGATGGTGTAGATGTAGTCGGCAATCTTCTTGAAGACCGGCAATGCCCATTGCGCTCCATACAAAGTGGTGTGTGACGGGTTTGAGTAGACTACAACCATCACACTATATTTAGGATTGTCGGCAGGGAAAATTCCGCAGAATGAGCCCTGATATTTCATCTTGCCGTTATGCTTATAACCCTTATTCCCAAATGCTACACGCGCTGTTCCTGTCTTTCCACCCACCTTGTAGTTGCTGTTCTTGCACTTCTTGCCGGTACCCGACTCAACCACCTCAATCAAGGCCTCTCTTGCCTTTGCTGCAGTGCTCTTGGAGCAGATGGCACCGCTTATCTCCTGAGGTTTGAACTTCTTTACAATCTCTCCGTCCTTCTGATAGTTGTCTATAAAGTAGGGCTTCACCATCTTGCCGTCATTGGCAATGGCATTGTAGAATGTGAGTGTGTGGAGCGGAGTTACCTGTGCTCCATATCCTATAGCCATAGAGGTAAGAGTTGTCTTTGACCATATACTGTCGGAAGGCGAGTGTATTACCGCCCTCGACTCTCCCCATATATCAAGGTTGAATCTCTCGCCAACCTTCATACTCTGTACCCTATCGGTATAGCTGTACGGATTCTCTCCATAATGTTTGAGGGCAAGCTTGGCAAATGCCACATTTGACGACTCGGCGAAAGCCTCCTTTACTGAGGCAATTCCTATATCGTGTGTATCCGAAAGAGTATATGTTCCATATTCAAATCTTCCGCCTCTTGCATCAACCTGGGTGTCGAGTGTGATATGCTCATCCTCAAGCAGGGCGACAAGCGTAACCAGTTTGAATACCGATCCTGGTTCTGTTGAATATCCGATTGCGTAGTTGAAGCTCTCGTCAAAGTTGCCCTTTGTTGTCCTCTTCATATTTGCAATGGCCCTGATGGCTCCTGTCTCCACCTCCATCACTATGGCTGTTGCCCCCTCAATCAGGTCAGATGATGAGATCTGCTCCCTCAATGCCTTTTCTGCCATCTCCTGAATGTCAATGTCAATGGTGGTCTGGATATCGTATCCATCCTTTGGTTCAATACGCTCAGTTCCGTTTACAGGAATCCAGGTTCCTCCCAACATCCTCTGTACGGTCTGTTCGCCGTCTGTACCCTTCAGGTAGTAGTCGCAACTCATCTCAATGCCCGATCCCTGGCCTGCCTTGTTGATATAGCCGATTGTTCTCATTGCAAGCCTTCCGTACGGATTCCTCCTCTCGTAAGTAGGTAATACAATCAATCCACCCCTGTTTGCACCATATTTTAGGATAGGAAATTTCTTGATCTCCTGCAGTTCGGAGTAGTCTACATTTCTGTTGCCAAGCTTGTAGTATCTTTTTCCCTCCTTACGTGCAGCTTTCAGCTCTTTAATGTATGTGTCGCTGCTCTTGTCCCGGAAGAATGAGGCAAGATTCCTTCCTAAAGCCCCAATCTCATTCCTGATAATGGTATCGTGAGGTACCTTGAAATCTATTCTTATCTCATAGAAAGGAATGGAGGTGGCAAGTGCCCTTCCCTTGCGGTCAAGTATATCTCCCCTCATTGCCTCAATCTTGTCTTTTCTTGTAGAGATCTCTTCTGCACTGATTTCTGATGGGGCAATGTACATGACATAGAGGAGCTTGCCGACAACCAAAACTATCGGCACCATAAACAATTTGAAGATAAGGGCTATTCTTTCAAACATTCCGTCCATATACTCGCCTTTGTCAATTTTCCGGTATCTCTACAATTTTTGGAGGGTGTACAGGCTTTTTTACCTTTGACCCCGAATTTGACAGTCTCTTCTCCACTTCGCCCTGTTTGCTCATAAAGAGCAATCTGGCATTGGTGCTGGTGTAGTCGGACTTCAGATTCTTGAGTATTGTATTGTTGCGTACAATCTTCATCTGTGTCTGGGCCACTCCAAAGTTTATGCTTATATAGAGAAGCACCAGGGCTACGATGTATCCCAAGAAGAGCATAGCTCCCCTCTGCCTCAACTTGTTGAGGAATACTCCGCTGATAATGTCGGATACAATGTTTCTCTCTTCCTGGTTCTCCATACTATTTCAATTTTCTATAGTTTTGCAGCAACTCTGAGCTTTGCGCTCCTGCTGCGCGTGTTCCGTCCTATCTCCTCCTCTTGCGGCACTATCGGCTTTCGGGTGATTATCTCAAAAGGGGTCTCTATCTTGCCATAAAAATCCTTTACAACATTTCCCTCGATATTTCCGCACTTCATAAAGTTCTTCACCATCCTGTCTTCAATCGAGTGGTAGGTTATAATGGAGAGGATTCCTCCCGGCTTCAATATTCTCAAAGCCCCCTTGAGAAACTCTTCAAGTGCCTGCATCTCCATATTCACCTCAATTCTCAAGGCCTGATAGAGCTTTGCAAGGAATTTGTGCTCTGTCTGGGCATTGTACATCTTTGCTACACTTCTGCTCAACTCCACAGTTGTCTCTATCCTCTTGCTCTCCCTTGCTGAGCAGATAAGTTCGGCTGCCCTGCGGGGTTTGTCAAGCTCACCATAGATCTTGAAGATTCGTGTAAGCTCTTCAAGTGAATATCCGTTTACAATATCAGCAGCATTCAGCTCCCCCTTCCGGTTCATTCTCATATCGAGAGGGGCGTCAAATCTGAAGGAGAATCCGCGCTCACCGCAATCAAACTGGTGTGAAGAGACTCCGAGGTCGGCCAATATCCCGTCAGCTCCATCAAATCCGTTGTAGAGCACAAAATTCTCCACATAGCGGAAATTGTTGTGTACAAGCCTGAGCCGGCTGTCGTCGGGTGCATTCTTTATTGCATCGGTATCCCTGTCGAAAGCTATTAGGGTACCCTCAGGTCCTAACTTGCTGAGAATCTCCCTGCTGTGTCCGCCTCCACCGAAAGTTGCATCAACATATACACCCTTGGGGTCAATGTTGAGCGATGCTATGCTCTCGTTGAGCAATACGGATATGTGATACGCCGCGTCCATCGTTATCCCAATATTTCTTGTGCTAGTTTGACAAAATCTGAATGGGGCATTTGGGATGCCTCATAATTGGCTTTGGCCCAGATCTCAATCTTATGGTCATTTCCAACAAAAATGACCTCTTTGATACCCTCCTCGCGGCTTATGCCCACGCTTGAGAGAATATGTTTGGGAATGGAGATGCGTCCGAGTTTGCCGTCCGGTTCAACCAAAGCGCGGTGTCTCATATACTCTCTCCAGGTATTGGCAGATCTTGGGTCAAAGAAGTTTATCTTGGCCTTAAGGGCTTCAGACTCCTTTTCCCACTCCTGATAGGTGTACATCTCAAGACAGTTGGCATACATATCCTTCTTCACTACCAGAAGGATTCTCTCCTCCGGAGCAAAGAGCGACTTGAAGGCAGATGGGAAGATCAGCCTCTCCTTGTCGTCAAGTTTTACTGTATGCTCACCGATGAACTTCATAAATCTTCTCTCTTGAGTAAAAAACCATCCGTTTCAGGCCCATCTTGAAGGATTCATCCAAAAACGGTTCTATGGGTGATGCAAAATTATGAAAACTTTTACATCTTTTTACATTTTTTTACAAAAAATTACAAAATAATCGAAATAGTGTTAACTTTATCGTGTGAAAAGATTTTTTATGAAACAGGTTTTTAGTTTTCTTTTTGTTTGCCTCACCTCTCTAATGCTTGTAATATCCTGTGGAACAAATGGAAATGAAGGTGGAGCGGAGCCTCTTGCCAATTTGGAAGAGCAGAGCGGGGTGCTCCTCTATGGAATTGATACCTCAGGTATGGAGCTGAAAAAATATGTTGTTGGAAGAGGTGACTTTTTTGGAGATATAATGTTCGGGCTGGGAGTGACGGGAAACGGATTGCAGAGGGTGATAAATTCGGCAGATACACTTTTTGATATACGCAAAATAAAGGTCGGAAATGGATATGAAGTTCTCTTCAATAAGGAGGGTGAGGCGCTCTATCTGCTCTATCACAGGGATGCGGTAAGTTCTGTACTCTTCTCCCTGAAAGATTCAATCTATACCAGGATTGTGGAGAAGGAGATTGTGCGGAAAACAAGATATGCTGAGGTTTCCATAAACAGTTCACTCTGGAATGATGTGGCAAAGGCAGGGGCATCGCCTCTTCTTGCCCTTGAGCTGTCGGATGTATATGCCTGGACAATTGACTTTTTTGGTTTGCAGAGGGGTGATTCATTCAGGGTGGTTTATGAAGAGATTCTATGTGAAGGTGAGTTTGTGGATATTGGAAAGATAATCTACTGTGAGTTTGTACACAATGGCAAACCCTATGTGGCGGTAAATTTTGTGGATGGTGAAAAGGGAAATGAGTATTGGAACGAGGAGGGTGAGAGTCTGAAGAAGGCATTCCTCAAGGCTCCTCTGCAGTTCAAGAGGATAAGTTCAAAATTTACCTACAAGAGATTTCACCCCGTATATAAGAGATACAGAGCCCATACAGGAGTCGATTATGCCGCACCGGCGGGTACTCCTGTAATGTCAATTGGAGATGGTGTGGTGTTAAGCATGGGGTGGGCCGGAGATGGTGGTAAAACGGTGAAGATACGCCATAACTCCGTATATACAACAGCTTATCTCCATCTGAGCCGCTATGCAAAGGGGTTGAAGAGCGGAGATAGGGTAAAGCAGGGAGAAGTTATCGGATATGTGGGAAGTACGGGTGCCTCAACCGGTCCCCATCTTGATTTCAGGGTGTGGAAAAATGGTACGCCTGTAGATCCTCTTAAACTGGAGAGCCCTTCAGTTGAACCTGTAAGCAAAGAGAATATGGAGGCCTTCCGCCAGCAGCACGGCAGATCCAAATGGCAGATGGACAGTCTCTCTACCGTCACTCTTGTGGATAAGCTTATCGGTATCCTATAGTCTTTCCTGCGGATAGATTCCTCCTCCCTCCAGCGGTTCAGCGGTAAATCAGTTCGGAAAGCCGCTCAGTTGCGAGTATCTCTGCAGCAACCTCCTGAAGCTGCCTGGCTGTGATTTTCTCTATATCCCTGTGCGTCTTTTCGAATGACTGCAGCTTATTGAATACCATCAGGGATTTACCCATTGCAAGACATTGTGCCTCTGCATTATCCTGTGAGATGAGCAGCTGTCCTACAAACTGTTTCTTGGCACTCTCCAATTTCTTTGCAGAGAGAGGTTTCTCCACAATTTTTTTCAACTCGGCGTAGACAAGCTCCCTGCATTTTGGAAGGAGAGATTTGTCGCATCCGAAGTAGATTGAGAAGATCCCTGTGTCGGAGTAAGGGGTATATGTCGCATCAATACTGTAGACGAGGGCGTGCTTTTCCCTGAGGCTCATATTGAGCAGTGAGTTTGATGAAGGACCGCCCAATATGTTGGTAAGCAGTGAGAGAGCAATACGCCGCCATCCTTCATAGTAGGAGTAGGCTGTGCATCCTATAATACAGTGAGCCTGGTGATTATGTTTTTTTCTGGAGATCTGGAACCTCTTGTTGGCAAGCAATTCCATACTCTTTCCACCCTCTTGCGGTGACTCTTCCGGTTTGGTATCTTCACCAATATTGCTCTCCGACAAGTCTGATATCTCCAGAACCGCCGGAGTCTCTTCCTGACCATTGTGGAAGTGGAGTTTGAGACTCTCCCCGATACTCCTCTTTACACTTCCGGCTGTTGTATTTCCAACAATGGTAAAGAAGAGATTATCCGGCCTGAAATTGGTGCGGAGAAATTCAAGCAGTGTCTCACTTCCGATTTTACAGAGGGTCTCCTTCTCTCCCAGGATTGTCTTCTCCAGCGGATGACCCTTGAAGAGCAGCGATTCAAAATCGTCATATATGGAGTCGGACGGGGAGTCTTTGTAGGAGATGATCTCATCGTATATTACATCCAGCTCCTTCTTCAGTTCCCTTTTGGGGAAGGTGGAGGTAAATGCAAGTTCTGCCATCAGATCAATTGCCTTCGGAAGATCCTCAACAAGTTGTGTTGAGTAGAGGACTATCTCCTCTTTTGTGGTATATGCATTGAGTTCACCACCTTCACTCTCCAATACGCTGTTTATACTCTTGGATGTGCGCTTTTCAGTCCCCTTGAAGAGCATATGCTCAGTGAGGTGGGCCAGACCGTTGTATTGTGGATCCTCATATCTTGTTCCTGTTCGGATACTCATTGCGCAGTATGCGACAGGAGATTCCACCCTCTTAAGTGCAAAATGAATTGTCATTGTGGAGATGCCGGCTAAAAGATAAATGGAATGGAGATCTTCTTGAGATCCTCTTTGAGGAACCCTTTTGGATTCTTATCGGTAATTTTCTGCTTGCGGTAGTAGTAGAGTTCTCCATTATCCGCTCCAATCAACATTTTGTAGCAGTATGAGGCGCCATTTTGCGGCTCTTCCGGGGCAATGCAGAGCGATATAAGCGTTTCGGGAGAAGATAGCTCTATTGCAGTTGTGATTGTCTCTTTATCAACGAGCCGGGCGTGTCCTTTGAACATCTTCTCAATCTCCACATCTTTGGCATCCTCTGCGAGGTGGGCTTCATTGAAGAGAAGCTCCCTTTTTCCTATCTCCGACAATCTGTTGGAGTACCAGCTGATACCGATTGTTGCCGCAATCTTCTTTTTCTGTACTCTCTCCACGTGGGTCCTGAAGATTTTTATATAGCTTTCGAGGTATGGGACAATAGTGCTGTTGTCATCTTCGGATGAACCGAAGGGCAGGGTCAGGACATCATACATCTCCTCTACTCCCGATTCCCCCTCTTTGCCTCCCTTGAGAAGGGAGATGAACTCTGTTGTTGCATCATCCTCTTTCTTGAACTGTCCCTTCACCCTTACGAGAAAGTAGTATGAGGTGTCGCATCTCAGTTCCTTGAAGTTGTCGTAATTGCAGAATTCTGCTGTACTCAAGTTCCAACAGTTTGTTACAGCCTCCTTAAGTGCCAGATCTGTAAGTGTATTGCCCTCAAGCACTACCATCAGGGTCTTGCTGTTGATATCTTTAAGGTCCTCCTTTTTGGAGAAAATCTTGGGCTGTGCGTAGAGCCCTATTGTAACAGTTGCCAATATGGCTGTCACTATGGTTCTTAAAGTAATCTTCTTCATCTTTTCCAATTCAAAAATGAGTGTAATTAGTCTACAAAATTAGGGATTTTTTAGGGAAATATTCTTACTTTTGTAGAATATGGAAAAATTTATCGTATCGGCACGCAAATATCGTCCCAACAATTTTCTCTCATTGGTAGGACAGGAGAGTATAGCTGTCACCCTTAAGAATTCAATCAGGAGGGAGCAGTTGGCCCACGCATATCTCTTCTGTGGACCGAGGGGTGTAGGCAAGACAAGTACTGCAAGAATCTTTGCCAAGACAATCAATTGCCTCTCTCCTTCAGATGAGCTTGAGCCTTGTGGAGTGTGTGAATCCTGCAGATCTTTTGCAGAGGGCAGATCTTATTGCATACACGAACTCGATGCAGCTTCCAACAACTCGGTTGATGATATAAGGCTGCTTACCGAGAAGGTGAGAATCCCTCCACAGATAGGCAAGTACAGTGTATACATCATTGATGAGGTGCATATGCTCTCATCTGCTGCATTCAATGCCTTTCTCAAGACCCTTGAGGAGCCGCCTGCCCACGCTATCTTCATCCTTGCAACTACCGAGAAACATAAGATACTTCCAACAATCCTTTCACGATGCCAGACCTATGATTTCAACAGGATTTCGGTTGAGGATATAGTGAAGAATCTGATGGATATAGCCTCAAAAGAGGGGGTTGTCATTGATTCGGATTCTCTTCACGTCATTGCACAGAAGGCAGATGGCGCAATGCGTGATGCACTCACGCTCTTTGACCAGACTGTGGCCTTCTGCGGGAAGAATGTGGAGTATGGCTCTGTTATAAAGAACCTTAATGTGCTTGACTACGACTACTATTTCAACCTTGTGGAGTCTGCCCTTTGCGGAAGTTATGCAAAATCACTTCTCTTGTTGGACGAGGTGATGGCGAAGGGTTTCAATGCCCTCTACTTTATCTCGGGGTTGAGCCGCCATTGGAGAAATCTCCTTGTCTGCAAGGAGAGTTCTACACTTAAACTGCTTGAGATGTCGCCGTCGCTTGTAGCCAAATATCAGGAGCAGAGCAGCCGCTGTTCATTCAAGTTCCTCTATGAGGCACTTACAGCAACAGTAAAGTGTGAGTCGGATTACAGATTGAGCAACAATCAGAGATTGCTGGTTGAGTTCCTGCTTGTGAAGTTGTCGCAACTGAATGGTAGTGTAAATGCGCAACCTGAAGTTGCAGAGAGTGCTGTGCGCCAGACTCTATCAGTTGCTGAGCAGGAGAGGAGAGTGGCCCAACAGGAGAGTGTTGAAAAACAGCAGAGGGGTATTGAAAAACAGTCGGAAAGTGTTGAGAAACAGCCGGAGGGTGCGGTTAAGGAGCTTAAGGGCAGTGCAGGTGCAGAGTCATCACTCTCCATCAAGAATCTGATCAAGATGGCCCAGCGAAATACCCTCGTATCAGAAAATAAAGAGACAGCGGTTGCTGAGGATGAGGTGATCACAGCCGGGAAACTGAAGGAGGCGTGGAAAAAGATGGCTGATTGTGAGGCCAAACCAAATTTGAAGTCGGCGTTGATGCAGACAGAGCCGCAGCTTGGCGAGGATGGCTCTACAATCATCTTCTATCTTAGCAACTCGGCGCAGAAGGCCTGGATTGAGAAGAATGCACGGTTGAGATTGACCAACTTCCTGCAGGATGAACTCCATAACAAAGGAATAAAACTCGATATCAGGGTTAAGGAGTTGGCACAGCAGGAGAAAAAATTATATATGCCACAGGAGAAGGCCCACTTTTTGTTGAACAATTATCCTGAGTTCAGGGAGCTTCACAAAGAGTTGGATTTGGATTTGAAATAATGATTAAAGAAGAATATTATGAGATTGTATTGTACAGATCTGGTAAAGAAATATGGAATGAGGACCGTTGTAAAAGGGGTCTCGATAGAGGTTGACCAGGGAGAGATTGTGGGATTGCTCGGCCCTAATGGAGCCGGCAAGACAACCAGTTTCTATATGATTACCGGTTTGATCAAGCCCAATAGCGGAAGGATATTTCTTGATGATGAGGAGATTACAGAACTGCCTATGTACAAGAGGGCCCAAAAGGGTCTCGGATATCTGGCACAGGAGGCCTCAGTCTTCAGAAAATTGAGTGTTGAGGATAATATTCTCTCAGTAATGGAGGTCTCCGGTATGCCGAAGGAGGAGAGGCTTGATAAGCTTGAGAACCTGATTCAGGAGTTCGGACTCCAGAAGGTGAGGAAAAGTTACGGTATACAGTTGTCTGGAGGTGAGCGCCGCCGTTGCGAGATTGCCAGAGCTCTTGCCATCGATCCAAAGTTTATCCTTCTTGATGAGCCTTTTGCAGGTGTCGACCCGATTGCAGTGGAGGATATCCAGCATATCATTGCCAAACTCAAGACAAAAAATATAGGCATCATAATAACCGACCATAATGTACACGAGACATTGGCCATTACTGACAGAGCCTATCTTTTGTATGAAGGAAAGATTCTGGAGAGCGGAACAGCTGAGATGTTGGCCAACAATCCTGAGGTAAGGAAGAAATATCTTGGCCAGAACTTCGAGTTGAGAAAGGCTGTACTGCACAAGAGGGAGGGCGAGTAGGAGAGGAGCTGACTCTCACCCTTATTCTATAGTTTTCTTATGAGATTCAAACCATCCCGGAGCGGAATTATTATATTTTCCACTCTGGGATCATTTTTAACCATCTCGTTGAATTTATATATTCCTTGGGTCTGGGCATCTGTGGGTACGGGTGAACCATAAACCTTTCCATCCCACAATACATTGTCGGCCAGAATGTAGCCGCCCGGCTTTACATAATCGAAGACCAGATTGTAGTAGTGGCAATATTCCCGTTTGTTGGCATCAATGAAGACCAGGTCAAATTGCCTGTTGAGAGATTCAATGATCTTCTTGGCATCACCCAGGTGAAGTGTGATCTTCTCTTCAAGACCAGCCATCCGGTGGGCCTCAAGAATAAGATCCTCAAGTTCGTCATTGATCTCAATGGAGTGGAGATGTCCCCCCTCCTTCAACCCCCTTGCGAGACAGATGGAAGAGTAACCGGTAAACGCTCCCAACTCAAGTATGGATGAGGGGGAGACCATACGGCTTATCATCTCAAGTAGTTTTCCTACAACCGGACCGCACAACATTCTTCCGTGGTTTGTACGCAGATGGGTCTGCTTTTCAAGCCACGAAAGAATATGGTCCTGATCTTCTGAAAACTCTGTGATATATCTGTCAAGCGGAGATTTCATAATATTACGGTTAGAGGTACTCAACCTCCATTTTATATTTCCATCTTCCAAAGTAGAGGTTCTCGCCTTTCCACTCAACCTCTCCTCTCTGGAAATCTACAGTTTCACTGCGTGGATGAATCTTGGCAGGGAAGAAGTCGCCGGAGAAGTCATCATTCACAATATATCTGTAGGCATCGAGTCCTCTGGTGTAGAAGTGGTAGACATCATCATTCTGCTCGGCAGCCTTTCTGCCCTCCTCTTCGGAAGCTGCCCCTTTGGTGTAAGCGGCATCATATACGTGACCGAATGACTGGTCTACAGGTACCCAGCCTATTCCTTCATAGTACGCTTCAGCCCAGTCGTGCAGGTTGACCTCTCCCGGATGGAACATCCAGCCGCTCTGCCATCTTGCAGGTATGCCTGCATATCTGGCCATAGTTATGAAGAGAAGACCCACCTGGCCACAGTCGCCGTGTCTGTTGTTGATTACATATTGAGGGATGTTCTCAATTGTAGAGTACTCCCTGGCACTTGCCCAAGGGTAGTTTTTGCCGATGTAGTCAAAGATACGCACACTCTTGAGGTAAGGGTTGGTCTCATTGCCCACAATGCTGTCGGTAATGCGCTTGATATCTTCTGTAAAGATTACGTGAGTCTTGCGCTCGGCAGTATACTTTCTGTAGAGTCCGCTCTCTTTGTCGTATGGTCTGATATCTTTATGAGGGTCAAACTTAAACCACTTGTTGTAGGATTTGTATCTCAATTCATAGCTGAATACTGCATCATTCTCCTTGCTTGCAGGCTTTTCCATATAGATACTTCTATGTACATAGCTCTCCGGAGAGATGATATATTCAGGCTGGGAAGTTGAGAGAAGCTTTATCTCCTTGTGTTTTTCGTTGTTGCGAGGGTAAGGCATCCATACACGTATCATCTCTCCCTCAGGAACCTCTCCTGCAGGAACTGTAATGGTATAGCGTACCTTCATCTCAACAGGCATTACCGCTTTGCCCTCTTTGCAATAATCCGGGCCTGCCGCCTTGGTTACCTTTGGAAGATACTCTCCAAGGAAGATATCAAGGTCATCTGACTGGCGTCCCTGTATCCCACTCTGTTTTGACTGGGCCTCCTTGCTTATTCTGAAAAGGTTGCGGGCTGCATTCCAGAAGTAGAGCTTCTGGCCGTCAATGATTTTGCACTCCAATGCACCCTCAGCTTCCCATTTGGCAATCTCCTGAGCTGTTACCTGAGGATAACGCTCCCTGATATATGCCATAACGGATGAGTCGTTCTTGTTGAAGTCTCTGCGGATGCGGTTCATCACATCGAGTCTGAAATTGAGATTGTAGATCTCTTCACTGCTTGGGGATTGTGTGGCAATCCTATATTTGATGGCCTCTTCCGCTGCCTTGTACTCTCCTGATCTGATAAGTTCGTCGATCTGGCAGATATCTGCTGCCGGGCCATTAGAAAATTGTCCACATCCGAATAGTACGGATATGGACAATAATATGGTAAATAGTCTTTTCATGGTTGTTTTATGATTGTGCCGCAGCACATTAAACTATTTTACACGCTCACCGTATGAACGGTCTTCAGTTTTAACTCTGATCTTCTCGCCCTGTTGGATGAAAAGAGGAACCATAATGATGGCGCCGGTCTCCAAAGTTGCCTCTTTCTGGGCATTTGTAGAGGCTGTATCACCTTTAACTGCAGGCTCTGTGTAGGTTACCTCCAACTCTACAAACTGAGGAAGCTCACAGGTAAGACATCTCTCCTCATCTGCAAGGAACATCATCTCAACTGACTGACCCTCTTTCATAAGGTCTGCATTCTCAACGAAATCTGTATCAAGGTGGATCTGGTCAAAGGTCTCAGAGTGCATAAAGTTGTAACCGTCCTCATCTTTGTACAAGAATTGGTATGGTCTTCTCTCCACTGTAATTATCTCAATCTTCTCACCTGCTGAGAATGTGTTGTCCAATGTCTTTCCATTCTCAAGGTTTTTGAATTTTGTTTTTACGAAAGCAGGACCTTTGCCTGGTTTAACGTGCTGGAAATAAATTAGTTTACAAGGTTTGCCATTAAAGCTGAAATACAAACCGTTCTTAAAATCTGCTGTAGTTGCCATATAATTGATTTATAATGTTATATTCTATATCCGACAATTTGGGCGCAAAGATAATAAAAATAAGATACTAATGAAATTATCGGCAAAAACTCTCCAAATGTCGGGCTACCTCCTCCAATTGCCATTTTGGAGTTGATGTGGCGCCGCATATTCCAACTGAACACTCCTCATCAAACCATTCTCTCGCTATCTGCGGGCTCTGCTCGATGTGGTATGACCTGACGTTGACCGAGCGGCACAGATCGTAGAGCACCTTTCCATTGGAACTCTCCTTACCGCTTACAAATATTATCACATCGTGGCTTGAGGCAAAATTGACCAGGTTGGTATGCCTTTGTGCCACCTGACGGCAGATGGTATTGTGGACTTTCATATATCCGGCTGCCTCGCTTAGGGAGCAGCCTCTTTTCTCTGCAATTCTTCTCTCTATTTCTGAGCAGATGATTCCGTACTCTTTTGGATCCTTTGTGGTCTGGGAGAAGATGTAGATGAGGCAGGAATAATCTATCTTGTCAAGCCCCTTGAAACTTATTGCCGGTTGGGTGGGGGAATCCACGCTATTGCAGCCGGTGTTGTGGAGTACATCTATAATCACTGCATCTTGTTGCACCTGCCCGATGAGTCCGTTTACCTCAGCGTGTCCCTCTTTGCCGAAGATTACAATCTGTGCAGGAATATTTCCGCTCTTCAACTGCCGGTAGCACTCCCTGATCCTCTGCTGGAGCTTCACCACGACAGGACAGGTGCAATCTATAAGGGAGATATTGTTCTCTCTGGCAATGTCGTAGGTTGACGGGGGTTCACCATGGGCACGGATCAATACACTGGTATTGTTCATCTGCCGCATCTGCTCTATGTCAATCACCTTGAGGCCTATGGAGTTGAGCCTTCCCATCTCTTCACTGTTGTGCACAATTGCTCCAAGAGAGTAGAGAACCTTCTCTCCAAGATTCTCCTCGGCAGTATTTATGGCCCTTATCACGCCGTTGCAAAAACCTGAGTGGCTGTCAATTTCAATTTTCAAATTCATAATCTTCTACTACTGCTGAACAGAAATGAAATATAATCGGTTTCTAATTTCTTGCAAAGATAACTTTTTTGTACTTTTGTCATTATGGAAAAAGAGAGAATAATAATAGCAATAGATGGCTATTCATCTACAGGAAAGAGTACCTTTGCCAAACTCATCGCCAGCCGTCTGGGATATATCTATGTCGATACGGGGGCTTTGTACAGGGCTATCACCTATTTTGCCTTCAACTGCGGCTTTATCGACAGCAGGTGCAAGATAAAGGAGGAGTGGCTCAAATCTGCACTGAAAGGGGTGGAGATAACCTTCCGTAAGAGTGAGGATGGAAGGTCTGAGACATATCTGAACGGTTCAAATGTCGAGACTCAGATAAGGAGCATGGCGGTTTCGTCGAAGGTAAGCCATATCTCTGAACTCCCCTTTGTGAGGGAGTATGTGGATGGTATTCTACTCCGTCTGGGAGAGAAGAAGGGGGTGGTGATGGATGGACGGGATATTGGAAGTGCTGTATTTCCCAATGCGGAGCTCAAACTCTTTATGACCTCTTCTATCCAGGTGAGGGCAGAACGCAGATTCAAGGAGCTGCAGGCAAAGGGGGAGAATGCAACATTGGAGAGTGTGGTAAAGAATCTTGAGGAGAGGGATTATATCGATCAGAACCGAAAGACAAATCCGCTTGTCAAGGCAGATGATGCCATTCTTCTCGACAACAGTTATATGACAGTAGATGAACAGTGTGCCTGGGTGGCCTCAATACTTAAAGAGAAGTTCAATATAGATTTTGAGTTGTAGTGGCGGTATGAGGATTGCAGTGCTTGATCTTGGAACAAATGTTTTCAATATGTTGCTGGCGCGTTCTGTTGCTGGCGGTTACGAATATATAAGGGAGTATAAATGTGCGGCAAAACTTGGCGCGGGAGGACTTGCCTCCGGTGAGTTGCCGCAAGAGGCATTCGAAACGGCAACAGCTGCCCTTGAGAAGATTCTCACTGAGATAGAGATGGCGGGAGGTGCCGATAAAATTTATCCTTTTGCAACATCGGCGGTGCGTGATGCGTTGAATGGTACGGAATTTGTCAACTATGTGAAGGAGCGGTTCGGACTGGAGGTTCAGGTAATCCCGGGAGAACGTGAAGCTGAGTTGATTTTCAAGGGAATAATGAAGAGTTTGCCTGATGGGTTGAAGGAGAGGGGCGAGAATATACTGATGCTTGATATAGGTGGCGGCAGCAATGAATTTATTATATCTGACGGCAAAAAGATTCTTTGGAAGAGGAGTTTCCCGATAGGAATGGCCCGTATGAGGGGCAAGTTCCAATATAGGGATCCGCTTCCATCTGATGTGGCATCGGATTTTGTGGATTATTGTACTGCGGTACTTGAACCGTTGTGGAGGGAGGTTGAGAGTTATGATCCGAGGATATTTGTGGGATCATCAGGCTCCTTCGATACATTCAGGGATCTGTTGTATGGAGTGGAGATGGCAGATTCTCCCGGTATGGTCTTTTCTCGTGAGAGGCTTGAGAAGCTTCACGGTGAGTTGATGGCTTCAACAGCAGAGGAGCGCTTGAGGATGCCGGGTATGTCACAGATAAGGGTGGATTATATAGTTTTGGCCTCACTTTTTACAAAAATGGTTCTCGACAGAGTAAGACCCCATACCATTTACCAGTCGTCCTACTCACTAAAAGAGGGAGCTATGGATGAACTGCTCGGAGAAACAGAGCAAAAAACTGAAAGAAATTTATAAGAGGAGATAAAATGAAAGTTCTGATTATTGATGATGAGAGAAGCATAAGGAATACCCTTAAGGATATATTGGAGTTTGAAGGTCACGAGATAACTCTGGCTGCCGATGGAAAGGAGGGGCTGGAAAGTGCTTTGCGTGGCAATTTTGATGTGATATTCTGTGATATCAAGATGCCGGGGATGGATGGTGTCGAGGTGTTGGAGAAACTTATAGAGAGTGGGGTGGACTCCTCTGTTGTTATGATCTCCGGACACGGCTCTATCGATACGGCTGTAGAGTGTATCAAGAAGGGGGCCTTTGACTTTATCCAGAAACCTCTCGATCTCAACCGGATACTTATTACACTCAAGAATGCAACCGACAAGACAACACTTATAAAGGAGACAAAAGTGCTCAAGAAAAAGGTGGCAGGTGTGCCGGAGATCGTTGGAGAATCGGCCCCTATCCTGAAGATCAAGGAGATGATTCAGAGGGTTGCAGCTACAGATGCCAGGGTGCTGATAACAGGTTCAAACGGAACAGGAAAAGAGCTTGTTGCCCGTTGGCTTCACGAAGAGAGCAACAGGAGGACAATGCCCTTTATAGAGGTGAATTGCGCAGCCATTCCAAGCGAGTTGATTGAGAGTGAACTTTTCGGTCACGAGAAGGGAGCCTTCACTTCGGCAATCAAACAGCATAAGGGCAAATTTGAACAGGCAGATGGCGGAACGCTCTTTCTGGATGAGATTGGCGATATGAGTCTTGCGGCCCAGGCCAAAGTATTGAGGGTACTTCAAGAGAACAAACTTACAAGGGTAGGCAGCGACAAGGATATATCAGTTAAGGTAAGGGTAATCGCGGCAACCAACAAGAATCTCCAGGAGGAGATCCAGAAGGGAAATTTCAGGGAGGACCTCTACCACAGATTGAGTGTGATCATAATCCACGTACCGCCGTTGGCAGAGAGACGGGATGATATTCCGCTACTGGTGAACCATTTCATAAAACTGATATGCGGAGAGACAGGAATGCCTGTAAGAAAGATAGATGATGATGCACTTGAACTCCTCAAGAAACAGCCTTGGACAGGAAATATCAGGGAGTTGAGAAATGTTACCGAGCGTCTGCTCATATTGGGTGGCGAGAGAATATCAAAAGAGGATGTCATAGCCTATGCAAACCCGTCGGTGTGCTAGATATCGGGAACAATCAGTGTAATGTAAATAAAAGAGGCTGGTCAGCAGATGATGTGACCAGCCTCTTTTTATAAGGTGGAACTGTTGGTAAAATGATACTTTACCTTTTTCCAACACTTCTTTTTACGCGTCTTGCTACTGAGGTGAAGATCTCGTAAGGAATTGTTCCAAGAATCTTGGCAAACTCCCTTGCGTGAGGTTTTTCACCAAATACTGTTACGGTATCGCCAACTTTGGCATCCACACCTGTAATGTCAATCATACACATATCCATACAGATATTTCCGATAGTTGGAACAAGCTCTCCGTTAAGAAGGAATTTGGCATTGCCTCTTCCCAAATGGCGGTTTATTCCGTCGGCATATCCTAAAGGAAGGGTTGCAATTCTGGTAGTCTTGCCCTCGTGCAATTTGCCGTGACGTCCATAACCTACAGTGCCGTCGGTAGGGTCAAGATCCTTTATCTGGAGAATCTTGCAGGTCAAAGATGCGGCTGGCTTAAGGTTCTCTGCATCAACAGCGCTGATTCCGTAGATTCCGATACCCAATCTTGCCATATCAAACTGATATTGGGTAAAACGCTCAATTCCTGCAGAGTTGAGGATATGGTGGATAGGTCTGTAACCTACAGCTGCATCAATTTGAGGAGCCATCTTCTCATAAAGTGCAATCTGTCCCAATGTAAACTCATCGTGCTGTGGCTCATCTGAAGCTGCAAGGTGAGAGTAGATGGACTGGACCTTTATTCTTCTGTTATTCTTGAGGAACTCCAACAGCTCTGGAAGCTCCTTCTCCATAAATCCAAGACGGTGCATTCCTGTATCAAGTTTGATATGGACAGGATACTCCTCAATGCCCATCTCTTCAAGGATTGAATTGAAAATCTTGAGAGAGTGGAGGTTTGGCATACCAGGCTCAAGCTGGTTCTCAATAATCTCCCTATAATAGTCTGTTCCTGTGGTGAGAATGATGACAGGAGTCTTGATTCCGCCCTGACGCAACTCAATACCCTCGATAGGGTGGGCAACTCCAAAATAGTCGGCACCCGCCTCCTCCATAACTTTGGCAAACTCAACTGCACCGTGGCCATAAGAGTTGGCCTTGATGAGGATAAGCAGTTTGGTTGACGGATTAAGCTTAGATCTGAAGTAATTGTAGTTATGAATGCAATTGGAGTAGTTTATCTCCAGTTCTGCAAAAGAATTTTGAACTAATTCCATCGTCTTTTGTATAATATTGTGTTAATACTGATCAGAAATATTTATACAAATATAGGAAATTGCATAATTGGTTATTCTTAAATTATAAAAAAATGAAGTACAAATCTCTATTGGCGGCTGTAGTAACAGTTATTATCGCCGTTACATCGTGTGGAACAAAACAGAAGAACATTAATGAGCAGCTTGTCGGCCTCTGGTCGGGAGTAGATACAATACAGATAGCGGCAATGGACACCCTCGGGAATATTTCTGTAGAGACCATTATGGTTCCGGTAGTGGTGGAGTATTTTGCAGATACTACAATTAACGGCAAGGTACACTACAACGACTCTACAGCTGCTGAGATTGATGCAGTTGTATTTGTAGGGGATCCCTATATCTCATACTCCGGTGTTATGGCTATAAACGACAAGCAGCAGAATGTGCGTGGAGAGCTCTTCTACAATGAGAATCCGGAATCACTTACAATGGAGTTCTTCTCGCAGGATCCGGAGACCGGTGCGCAGCATAGTGGCAAGGGCGTTTTGACAAGGAAGACAAAGTGATGAAGCTCTACAAGGAGCAGTCTCTTGAAAAACTGTAGAACTTTGTGTACCATTTATAAAACTCCCCAATGCCATATTTTAATGGTGTGCAGGGTTTAAAACCAAAATCTTTTTCAATGGAGGCGGTGTTCGCATAGGTAGTGTGGACATCGCCTTGCTGCATCTCTACAAACTCCTTCTTAGCCTCCTTGCCTGCAATCTCCTCAATGGTAGAGATGAAATCCATAAGCATTACCGGTGAACTGTTGCCTATATTGTATATCCTGCAGGCCCCTTTCCCGACAGGCTTCTCTATAATCTTGAAGATTCCTGTAACAATATCGTCAATATAGCTGAAGTCGCGGCTGAGGTTTCCATAATTGAAGACCTTTATGCTCTTTCCCTCAAGTATTGACCTGAGGAAGAGGAATGGAGCCATATCAGGGCGTCCCCACGGTCCGTAGACAGTAAAGAATCTCAATCCTGTAGTGGCAATTCCCAACTGGCTGCTGTAGACGTGGGCCATAAGCTCATTGGCCTTCTTGCTGGCAGCATAGATGCTTTGTGGCTCATCTGTACGGTCTGCCTCTTCAAAAGGAATCTTGGCATTATTGCCATAAACACTGCTTGAACTTGCATATACAAGGTGTCTGATATCAAACTCCTTGCTGAGCAGCAGTATATTCATAAATCCGCAGACATTTGAAGAGATGTATGAGTGGGGATTCTCAAAGGAGTATCTCACACCTGCCTGGGCTGCCAGGTTGCAGACAATCTCAAACTTCCCGTCGCTGAATATTCTTCTCAACCCCTCAAGGTCGGCAATATCAGCCTTGATGAATTTGAAATTCCCATATCTGGAACTTTTTACCGGAGCCGTACTGTTGCCCTCTCCAATCAGACTCCTCTCAATGCCCAACTCAGCCAAACGGCCATATTTGAGATTCACATCATAATATGAGTTGATGTTGTCAACTCCAACAATGTCGTATCCGTTGCTCTCTGCCAGTCTCTTTACAAGGTGAAACCCTATAAATCCAGCCGCTCCTGTTACTAATATCCTTTTGCTCATAACTCTTACTCGAATGGTATTATTGAGAATTCTCCATATTCATATATCTGACGGCCTGCAACGGCATCTCCGAGCAGTGCATCCCTCTTTATATATTTGCTCTTTACAAAGAGTATTGTATTCGAGAGCGATCCAAGCTCCTCAGGAGCAACTTGCCTCAACTGTTTCCCAAGGTAGACATCCAGATTGTCTCCGGTCTTGAAGTGGCAGTATGAGTAGTTTTCAATACCCCTCTCTCCTGCAATCTCCATAGCTTTGCGGCATCCCTCTTCCAATCCAATAAAGGAGTTTATCTTTGGCATGGAGAGTGAGAAACAGAAGACCATAACCAGCATAGATACTGCAATGGAGTTGATTGCCTTGCCAACAGCACCTCTTCTGTATATGGTGTAGAGGGCGTAGATGCCACCCGCTCCAAGTATGGCTGTAAAGAGTGGCAGGGGTGCCCATAGCGCCTCCTTTATCTGTACAATCTCTTTAGATTTCACAAGAGGGAGAATAAAGAGTGATGCAACAAATGCCACTATAAAGAGGATTGCCGGGATAGCCACCGACAACTTTACCCATCTGTCATTTTTTAGTTTTGGCAGAAGAACAGCCATTCCGTAGATGATGAACGGGAAGCAGGGCAACATATAGATCTCCAGTTTGGAACTTATCATTGAGAGCATCACCACAGTTCCGGCAACGGTTATTGCAAAGAAGCGCAGTAGGGTAGTTGTTACCATTTTTCTGCAGTAGGCAAGGAGGATTACTGTAAATGCGGCCAGTGACCAAGGTGCCAATGAGAACCAGTATGATACACCATAGAAGTAGAATGGTTTCTTGTGGTGGAACGCATCAACTGCCCTGTTTACTGTCTGGTTGAAGAGAAGGTTGTTCAGATATTCACTGCCTCCATCAAGATAGACAGCTGTAAACCATATTGCACATAAAGAACCTATCAGCAGCCAGCATCTCCAGCCAAGATAACGGCCAATACTCTTTATCTCTCTGTTGATGAGAAGGAAAAGGGTGATTGCAAGCAGCGGCATCATAATTCCTATTGGCCCTTTTGTAAAGAGTGCCATAAATATGTAGAATGGGAGGAGCCATCTCTCTCTGTTGTACTGTCTCTCATTTATACTGCCGTTGGAGTGGTTGTGGCTATACATCTTATAGAATGTGTAGAGACTCAATGTTATGAACATTGTCATAAGCATATCCATCCTCAGTACAATAATGGGAGCGAGGAAGTAGATTGATGTGACCAGCATCATCTCTGCATTGACAGTCTCATTGAATGTGAGGTATCTGCGGCACCATTTACCCATTACGGCAAGTGTGATGAAGGCAGGAATGACCGAGAGCAGCGAGATGAAGAAGAGCAGATGTTTGCCAAAAATCAGTTTTCCCAACATTATAGCCCACAAATACAATGGCGGCTTGTCGGCATAGGCAACCCCGTGGTTGTAGAAGGCAAAGATATTGCCGTTGGCAATTGCCTCATCGGCGATGCTCAGATATTTCAGTTCATTGTCGGGAGTAAAGTCCCTGAGCAGTAGAAGCGGTAATAGAGCAATGAAGATTAGCAGATATCTTAGCCACTGTTTCATAGAGTTCCTATTTTAATTTTTTTTGTCGGTTCAATATTATCAGATTCCTTGTATATGAGAGAAACCCGAATGATTGCCCAAGAATGAGTACAGGGTCAAGCCTTATGATTCCATATGAGATGATGATTGTGGAGCCTATCAGGCTGATAATCCAGAATCCGGCGGGAAGAAGCGACTCTCCGTGGTGTCTGGAGTAGAAGAACTGGTAGACAAATCTCAAGGTAAAGATTACCTGTCCCATAGAGCCGTACAGCACAAGCAGCGGCGGTATCTGGGCATTGTTGAGGCATTGGGTCACAAACTGTTCCCAATCATTCAGTATAAATGATATTCCAACAGCCGGAGTGGAGATGAGGAGAATCCTGAAAATAAGAGGAATTTTCCGCCATACCCCCTTTTCATCGAGGTTCCAGATGTAGATATAGTATGAGATAACCTGGCCGAGCATAATGGCAAAATCATCCCTCAGCCATCCGTAGATGAAGAGCATATATGAGGCCATCATACTCAACACCCAGAAGATGGTTGGAGATACCACCTTCTTGGCCTTCTCAGAGAGGATCCACTGGACCAGAATTCTTGCAGAGAAGAGCGCCTGCGCCAAAAAACCGAGAATGTATATATACATCAGCTGACAATTTACATGTTTGTAGAACCTACATTGTAGTTTATATATCTCTTCTTCATCCAGCGGTAAGCGAAGCAATCCTTGAATGGAGAGATGAGCCTGTTCCACAAATTATATTTTGAGACACCGGCTGTACGTGGGAAATGTCTTACAGGAATCTGTTTCATCTTTCCTCCCTCCTGCAGCTGGATAAGGGCAGGAAAGAAACGGTGCATACCGGTAAACATAGGAATTCTCTTGGCATACTCTGTCTGGAGAATCTTCAACGGACAGCCTGTATCGATAGCTTCATCCTTTGTCATCATCCTTCTGAAGCCGTTTGCAATCTTTGACTGGAAGTTTTTGAAGAAGCTGTCTTTTCTGTTGGCCCTTATGCCCATAACCAGAGGATACTCCTCTGCGTGAGGCAAAAGAAGGTTGAAATCCATCGGAGAGGTCTGCAGGTCGGCATCGATATAACCCACAAATTTTGAATAGCAGTTGTCGAAACCGGCCTTGATGGCTCCGCTCAGACCTGTATTCTTGCTCAATGAGATATAGAAAAAGTTCTCATTTCTGCTACATACCTCCTCTACCAGCTTCATTCCGTTGTCTTTGGAGCCGTCATTTACAAAGAGCACGCACACACTCGGCTCAATGGACTCCTTCATAAAATTCTTGATCTCCCTCTCTATATTGGGAATATTATCCTCTTCGTTGTAAAACGGTACAAGAATCGTAAATTTATATCCTGCTGTCTTGTTCATCACTATTCTTTTAAATTACTCTCCGGCCACCTCTCAAGGAGACTCTTGAAGAGCTCCTGGTCAATGTTCTTTAACGGAAGATTTGCAACTTCAACATATCCGTCGTGGTCGGTCAGGTAGCTCAGGGGCGTGGCCTTGAACTCTTCTGAAGATAGGGCAAGTTCGGGTAGGAGATATTCGCTCCTGATACCAGCCATTGCTCCAACTGTATGAAAAAGAGTGGAGTTGGTCGAAATTGCACTGCTCCTGCTATTTTGCAAAGTTACATTAATTTTTGAAATATTTCTGTCATAGTATTCATTTGAATACCAAATTACAAATGGGACGTGCAACTGATAGTAGGTGGGAAGGGGTGAAGCGTGCAGGAATCTCTTCCTCTTGTCGTCCATAAGATCTTCTCCGTGGTCGGATGTGTAGATGACAAAACTTTCGCATCCAGTCTCCCTTACAGCTCCGATGACCCTATCCAAAAGATAATCTGTGCTCAGAATGGTGTTGTCGTAGCTATTCACCAGTTCCTCCTTGAATCGGGGAGTGATATTGTCTGCATAGTCGGGGAGAAAACGGGCAAACTCTCCGGAGTACCGTTCCTGGTAGTTGAAATGGGAACCGTAGAGATGCATAATGATAAAGAGGTTGGAAGAGGTATCCTGTTGCAGTATGTTGTTCAGAGAGTCAACCATAGGGTAGTCGTAACTGCTTCTATTTCCGTTTCTGAGGGATATCTGCAGATCGGCCTCCCCAAAGTAGTTTTCCATAAAGGTCTGGTTATAGCTGTGGTTTGTAATCCAGGCTGTCCTGAAACCGCACTCTTTAAAGAGCGTCACAATGCTTTTGCTGCTGTATATGAGATTGTAGTTTCCTGCATTTGCCGGTGTGACCAGCATAGGAACACTCTTGTGGGTAGTATTGGATTGTGAAAAGGCCTCGAATTTTATGAGATTCTCCAATGTGTCGAGATGGGGTGTGGTCTCCCTTCCATATCCATAGAGGCTCCAGTTTTCTGCACGGGCTGTCTCTCCAACTATCAGAAGAAAGATTTTTCTCGGCGCGGAGGATGATGTGTCGTTCAACCGTGCATTGAAGGTAAAATTCTTCATCTGCTCTTTGGCGCCCTTGATCTTCTCCCACTTCTTTATCGCAAAATCGAGGTTGTAGAGCACATTTACAGGGTAGAGATCATATTTTGCATTGAACTCCTTCTGTGAAAATTGTGCTCCGGCAAGGGCTGTAAATCCGCAGACAAGGGTCACACAACTTGCCTTAATCATACGCTCCCTGAATGGAGGAGAGTATGTAACCCTCTTTTTCAGACTCCTTATGGCAAGAATAATTGAAGGAATATAGACAATCAGTATAAAGAGTATGGTAGGGGCAATGTTCCCCAATAGTTCACCCGCTTCCGACGGATTTGTAGTGATAACGTTAAGAAACATATCAACTGCAATGAAAGAGCCTCCATAAAGGGTTATCAGTACCAGCTGGAATGCATCAAGCACACTTTTGGGGAGGAGCAGAAGAAATGTCAGACCGGGATTCCTGATGAGTGATAAAAGTGCTGTCTGCATTCCCAACGGTATTAGTATGAAGGCAGCTTTGGCCCATAATTCCATAGGCTCCGTTATGAGCAGGATGGTATTGGTGAACATCAGAATTGCAGTATAGATGAAGAACTGATGGGCCGGAAGGTATACCAACCGGTTAAAATATTTCATTATAGATCTGAGAATTCCACTTCTCTTTTCCTCTCCTTTCACTCTTTCCATCTATTTCCTTTCTATTTTCCGCTCTCTAAAATGCCTCATTTATACTGAAGAGAAAGCCGCTCTGGCCACTTTTTCCAAATCCATAATCAAGCCTCACATTCATTCTCTTCTTGAACTCCCATCTGTATCCTATACCATAATTGGGAAGAATGTTCTCCCACTCAAAACCTCTCTTCTCTCCCCAGACAGTACCACAGCCTCCCCAAATAGCAATTCCGTGCCGGTTGTATATCTTCTGCCTGTACTCCATCTGAAATGATGCGGAGCAGTCATCGCGGTATCTGCCCTCATAATATCCTCTCATACGGTATGAACCTCCAAGTTTTGACATCATTGTCCAGGGGACCTTGCCATATTGGAGTTCGCTGTAGAGGTCAAAGGCGAGTATTGCCCCTTTCCATAATCCTGTATAATAGTCAAGGGTAATATATGTTCCCCAGAAAGGTTTGCCGTCAAAATCGGTATATCCCCGCTGGACAAGCTTAAGATAGAATCCTTTATAGGCATTTGGAATAAAGTCGCGTGAGTCGTATGAGAGGAGCACTCCAAGGTTGGAGTAGCGTGTGGTTTTTGCTCCGTTGCCAACAAGCTCCAGCGATTTTTCATCAAAATCCTTTCCGTGAGAGAAATCAAAGCCCAACGAGGGGCCAACATAGAGGTTGTCGGAGATTCGGAACATAAAGTCACCCTTCAGCTGTGCCTGCAACCTGAGGTATTCACTGGAATTTGCGTCATTCTCTCCTGAATCAATGCCAATACCCCAGAAGGTGCTCGGAAAGGAGTAGAAGTAGAGTGTGTAGTCGATTCTCCACCTCTCCCTCTCAAAAATGTTGTTTCCCCGTACTCCAACCATATAGAAGCCTGTTGTCGTTACATCACCGAAGAGTGAGACATTTGAGAGCGGCGTGAGCGGATCCTCCCTCTTTGCACTATATACGCCTGCTGCAACAATGCCCAATCCCAACTTTGTATCGGTAGAGTAGTGCGGGCCACCTATTACACTCATATTAAACTTCCTGTTGCTCTCTTTGTTTGCATCTGCAAAATATCTGTATATCTTTTTGAAGAGGCTCTTCTTCTTCATTGTATCGGCAACTGTAATCACAGCAACTGTATCTGGTTGTGAAGCAATCAGTTCTCCAAATGGAACGGATGATAGGATCACAGTATATGCCAATATGTAGAGTAACCTTTTCATCGCAGTCTGCATTTATATCAATAGACGAAGCTGAAATTGTCAATCCAGAGACGGTTGGTAATGTCGCCTACATAGGCCTCGCCGTGGCTCGCGGAGAGGCGTATTATTATATGGGTAGGGGTATCATCTGCTTCACCCCAGCCTATCTCGTTGATTGCAGCCGACTCGCCTTTAGAGTTTATCATATAGTTTGAGAGCTCCTCCGGAATAAGCTGCATATACGGTTTGTAGAATGGCTCGGCGGTTATGTCGCCATAGTGGATAGGTACCTCAAATCCGTTTTGCCATTCAGTACGGCTCTCGGTAAAACGGAGATAGGCAGTTCCTACTCTCTTGGCATAGACATTCCCCTCTGCATCTTCCCACCTCTTCTGCAACATTACGCAACAGTCGGCATAATCGTTGTCGCCAAGCGGCTTGGGTGCTCCGAATCCCGTTGCCCTCAACCTGTTGTTGCCAACTATTGTCTTGTAGTCAAACTTCACCGCTTTAGGCCTGTCTGTAAAGGGGATGCCGCAGTTTAGCTTTGCCTGCGGATTCTTTGTATCCCTTATAGGTTCAAGCATCTGTCCGAGGAAGACTGTACCTGATGCAATTACATTCAAATTTATTAGGCCAAGTACCTTTACTCTCTCCATCCTTGTCTCCAGCCTTACGCAGTAGCCGCTGTCCCTCTGTTCCGGAAAGACTGTACAGCTCACCTTGGTTATACCTTTAACTATTCCCAGAATGCTTGATGTGGACCAGACGCAGTGAGGGGGATTTACATATGGTATAGGCCCCTTTATTGTATCTCCTACGGCAATCTCATATGAATATTTTACCTCACCACCTATAATGCCCGACTCCTTTATCTCCCTTACCCTCCAGTGGTCAAATTTACCCCACTCCTCAATATCTTTGGCAGAGGAGCACTGACCATACAGGTTTGCAGAGAGGAGGGCGGATGCCAGTATAATCAGACTTGTGAGAAGATGTTTCATAATAGTTGATATAAGCGGGTATACAAAATAAACATAAAAGTATTAACTTAGTTGTCACTTTTTGTTATGTCCAGATTGCATACATATCTGTATTTTTTGGTAACTGCATTATTTGTAATGCTTTATAGCGAAGCATCTGCCATAAAGTCAAGAACAAATATAATAAAATACATACAACCCGACGGTAGTGTTGTCCTGCTGAAAATGTATGGCGATGAATTTTTCGGCTACTCCAGAACTCTTGGAGGAGAGCTTGTTGCAACGGCCGGGGATGGTTATCTTCAGTATATCGGGTTCAGTGGCGGAAGAAGGTTTTTATCGGGTAAGAGGTTGGATAATAAGGTGTTGAATCTCTTGGAGACAGGAACTTTCTCTGATACCGGAGTGCCGGATGAAGATGCCAGCCATTTGAGAAAGTGTGGATTGAATGCACTTTTCCCCTCTTTTACAACCAAAAATAATCGTGAAAATAAGGTTGTTATAAACCAATTTTCATATCCATTTGAACATCGTTCAGAAGGGGCAAAGGAGGCGCGGTATCTTGTCTTGCCCGTAGAGTTCAAGGATGTGGAATTTTCGTTGTCAGATCCGCTCGGCTATTTCTCAAGGATGCTCAACAGCTCCTCTTTCAGTGAAAATGGGGCGGCAGGAAGTGTAAGCAGCTATCTGAACGAAAATTTTGGCGGAGTGGTCAATTTTACCTTTGATTTGGGGGCTATTATCCAACTTCCGAATGAGAGGGAGTTTTATGGAGGCCACACACAATACCTGAATGATGCAAATGTTGCCGCAATGGTGGTTGAGGCGTGTAAAATGGCATTGGAGCAGGGTATCGACTTTTCCAGGTATGATACAGACAGTGACGGAATAGTTGATAATGTTGCAATCATCTTTGCAGGTCATAATGAGGCAGAGAGTGGAATTTCACAGGCAATTTGGCCCCATAAAGGGGATATTTCTGACAAGAATATAATCTGCAATGGAGTAAAGATTGCCTCCTATACCTGCAGTTCGGAGTATTCCGGCGGAAATGATCTCCTCATTCCGGCAACAATCGGAACATTCTGCCACGAATTCTGCCACGCTCTTGGCTTGCCCGACCTCTATGATGTAAATGGCAGTGAGGAGGGTGATGCCAATGCACTTTATGGCAAACTCTCGATAATGGATCAGGGCAACTATAACGATGAAGGCAGAAGACCTCCATATTTCAATGTGGTTGAGCGTGAACTGCTCGGCCTGGCAGAGGTTGTGGAGCTAGAACCCGATGGGGAGTATGCCCTGTTGCCGGTCAACAGTTCTGAATCAATCGGCAGGATATCATCATCAAATGAAAATGAGTACTTCCTTCTGGAGTGCAGGACTCCTCAAGGCTGGGACACTCCTTTGGGGTGTGGAGGAATGGTCCTCTATCATATCGACAAGTCCCAAAACAGCTGTGGCGGAGTAAATGCGGCAACAAGGTGGAAACTGAATATTGTAAACAGTTATGCCGAACACGAATGTTGCCGTGTTGTTGCGGCTTCAGAGGTGGCGGATGGGGAGAATCTTGCCCCTCTCTTCTTCCCGGGAACCGGAGATGTGAGAAGAATTTCACTCACCTCATCACCCTCACTGAAAGATTGGAACAATGCAGGTCTTGGAATAATGGTCACGGATATTGACTATGATACCAAAGAGGTCCGTTTCAAGACAAGGCAGGATATTCAATATGTTGATTCTCTCCCATATGCTGCGTCGTTGGCACTTGCCGTCTATCAAAAATCGGCCTATATGAGCTGGAGCGCTCCAGACTCTTTAAAAGGTCTCTGGAGAGTTGTGGTAAAGCCGGCTGACGGAAGCCATAACATTCCAATCCAATATACAAGGGAGAAGAGATGCAGGGTAGATTCCCTCCGGCCCGGATGCAGCTATAATCTGAGTGTAATCTATCGGGAACGCTACAATATGGGAAAGGAGGTGGAACAGGAGTTCATTACTGGTGAGATAACATCTGAATACCCATATATAAAGATAGATGGAGAGAGGAGGGCAGGAGCACAGCTGTCGTTTGATATTATGAATCTTGTGGAGAGATATGATTCAATATTCTGTCTTCTTGACGGCAAGCCTCTTGAGGAGCACCATTTCATCCTGGAGAGAGAGGGTGATTATCATATTGAAGTGCGGATAAATTATCCTGACGGCTCAACGGATTCAATAATCAAGTTAATTCAGGTAAAATGATATGGGAGAGATTATGACTGTTTTCAAAATCAGATACAAATCCATCTGCGGAGAGGTGGTTGTAGCCCTCATTTTGGGGTTGCTGGCCATATCGTGCAACCGCAAGGAGGAGATTCCTGTGAGTGTGGATTTTTTTCTGGAGCAGCAGACTCCGGGATTGATAAGGGGTTCGAAGTATCTCTTCTCCTACAACGAGCTGAATTCCCAAAAGGTATTCAATAAAAGGAGAAAGATGGTGAGGCTCCAGCGTGACAACCAGTCATCATATATCAATGTGATATTCTCAACAACACCCCACGAAATATCATGGGATGAGATAATCAATGGTGTAGAGATCAAGTATGCACTCTCACCCTCCGACAGTGAAAAGAGGATACTCCTGCCATTTAGGCTGGTAAAGAGCAGCAACTATAAATTCTGGCTATGGAATGAGGATGAGGGGATAGGGCTGATCGTTGAGTATCCTTAAACTGACGATACATATTGGAACAAATTGCATCATACAAGGCTTTTCCTGAATTCATTTGGCGAGATTCCTCTCCTGCGTTTGAAGAATTTGCCGAATGCGGATTGGCTCGGTGGCCTTATGTGGGGACTCATTGCACTCGTAATACTCTTCATATTTGTATATGGCGACCATTATGACTGGTATGAATCCTCACAGATATGCATTGCCACGGTTGCAGCAATTCTGCTCCTGTCACTCAATCTCTGGAGAGCCTCATTTATACGCCATCCCTACATATCGTTGCAGGTCTTCAAATATCCGATAGTACCAATGACTTTGTCTCTATACATTGTAACAGATCTGCTGCTCTCACCGTCTCATATCATTGAACATATATATATGGAGGCAATACTAAAATATGATTCACTCCATATAATATCACTGAATTGGATAATATTTGTTTCGACAATTGCAGCATCAATATTCTGTTACTTTACATTTGCAAAGAGAAAATGGCGCTACAAGAAGATGATCACCATTGCCTATATGGCGATAGCGGGATATCTGCTCTATTTTTACCTTCTGATTGATTACAATCTTCCAAAGGAGATGCTCTTTTTGCCTCTCTTCTTGAGAAATTTCGGATATGTGATTGTGGCTATCTGTTTCCTTACATCATTGACAAGGGTCCCTTTCAACCACTTTTTCCAATGTGTGACAATGCAGAATATCTTCAGTGCTGCAATTGCCGCACCAATCGGAACTGCTATCTTGGGAGTAATCTTCAACCATACCGTGGCCAAGAATCTGCAGTTGCTGAGTCTGCCTCTCGACAGTGTAAACAGCCATTTCAACTATTCAGGTATGATGAATGTTTATGGAGCTCTCCAGCAACAGGTGCTGATGGTATCGATGAAGGAGATTTATGGAATCCTCACAATAGCCTGCATCATCTGTATGTTGCTCTTTATGTTGAGGGAGAGTGACCTCAAACCATATAAGGCCATCCATCCGAGTGTGAGGGCATTGCGCCGCCTTGCCAAGCATAATGTGAGAATATTTATAAGGGGTAAGGGCCGGTAGAGATACTTTTTTAATGTTTTTGTTTGAATTTATCCGTATTCGGAAGGTTTGGGCCATCCGGATACGGATATTTTTATAACTTTGTTCAATCTGCAATGATATCTCCCTGAAGTGTCAAATTAATTGAGATTTATAATGAAAAGATTTCTGATTAAGGGCATTATGCCTCTTTTGTTTTTTCTATGTACACTGGCAGGATGCTCAGGAGGCGGAGGCGATGACCCGCTTGCTCCGGAGGAGAAGCCGCAGAGCGGACCTCCCTATCTGACACTAAGTTCTCCCAGGACATTTGAGGTGGGTGATACAGAGACTACATTGAACATAGTATTCAATACAAACTGCTCTTGGAGTGCAACGTCAAACCAAAGCTGGTGCCGGCTCTCAACTGCCAGTGGCAATAAAGGGGCAAGCAGCGTTAAGGTAACGCTCGAAAGCAACAGCAGATCCGGCAGCAGGAGCGCAACCATAACTATCAAGGCAGATACTGTATCCAGGGAGATTGTAATTATACAGGATATGTGCAGGTATCTCACAATATCTCAGAAAGAATATAATGTCTCATATAAAGGGGAGGAACTGCAAGTTGATATAGCAACAAATGTGGAACTTGAAGTTACAATAGGAAGCACTTGGCTAAAGCTCAAGAGTCTGCCCGGAGAGTCCGCCGGCCAGAGTGGAAAGATAATATTTGAGGTATATCCAAATATGGGCAAAGAGTCCCGCAGTATAAAGGTAAAGATAGAGAACAAGGCCCGGAAACTGGGCGAAACTATAACAGTTACGCAAGATCCTGCACCTCAGGGCAGCGGGGATAACAACCCCGGAGGAAATATAACCGATATGGAGTGGAATTAAAAGTGACGATATGAGAACAAGAAATATATTTTTATTGATATTTGTGGCACTGATGGCCATTGCCTGTACTACAAACGAGAAGTTCAACAAGAGTGATCTCAAGACCAACAGCTTTAAAAATGTAAGGGTTGAGGTGGACAATTTTATCTGGAGTAATGGCCCCACCAGATCTTCGGTAGATGTGGATGACGAGGGGGTGAAATTCAAATGGAGAGCTGATGATACAATCGGTATCTTCCCGAGCAACGGCTTTCAGGTTGCCTTCCCGATGGCCTCAGGTGCAGGGACCAATAGTGCAGAGTTTGATGGAGGTGACTGGAAGTTGAGGGAATCTGCCCTATATGTAGCATACTACCCGTTCAATTTCTACAATAAGAGCGGAAAAAATATACCGGTAACCTATATCGGACAGGTACAGGATGGTAACGGCTCCACAGCCCATATCGGCAAGTATGACTATCTGTCAGCTTCGGCAAAGACTCCTGAGAATGGTGCAGTAACATTCAACTTCAACCACCTGGGAGCACTGCTCCAGATTAAACTTAAGGTAAGTGAGCCTGTAGGGCTTACTTCATTGACATTGGAGACGGAGCAACCACATTTTGTAAGGAGAGGCTCAATCAATCTTATGGATGGCTATCCGGAGATCTCTTGTGAAGAGAAATTCCAAAGGTTAAGTATGGAGCTCTCCAATATCACCACCACAACAGCTGATGAGGAGGTTACACTCTATATGATTGTTGCACCAGCCAACCTTTCGGGCAAGAAATTGAATATCTATTTGTCAACTGCCAATGGCAATCTCCTTTCGTACGAAATGGATGGTAAAAATCTTGAGGCAGGAAAGGCCTACTCATTCTCCAGCTCAGATGGAGAGCTTGAAGAGCCACATCTTGAGATAGCAGATTCCAAAGGAATGGCAATAGGATCTGAGGGAGGAGTATTGTCACTCAAGTATCTTTCAAATTTGGATTGTGAGTATATTGTTGAAGAGAACACAGGCTATTGGATAGAATCTCTCGATACAAAGTCTGTTACAAAGAGAACGGGCCAGTTCAGTGTGAAAGAGAATCTCTCGACAGCAAACCGCAGGACAAAGATTATAGTCAAGGGAAAAGAGAGCAATCTGGCACTTGAATATACAATAGTTCAAGGTGGTAAAGGCTCCTATGCCATTACAAAAGAGGGCGGACTGCTGCCTGTGGGTATTTTGTACACAAGCCATCCTCCAGTTGACAGCAATCACGGAGTTGATAAAATGGCAGATAATAATCTTTATACGTACTTCGAAGTGGAGGCACAGAATTTCAGCATTATGTGGGAGGGTGCCGGCAGTGTAGGAATATCGAGTGTAGAATATGGATTAAGTGCAAATAGAAGTGAAATACATTCAATGCGCGTCTACACTTCAGAAGATGGCATTGACTGGGGCAACTGGAGAGTCGGATTCGGTCACACCCCTTATGCACATGAACCTGAATATCATATTTCAACATTGCCATTTATGCGGGCTACGCATTTCAGATTCAATATTCATGAGAATTTTGGAGCACCTACAACTATGGTTCCGGAATTCAGATTCTCGGCCGACACAAGGATGGATGGTGAGATAAAGAACTTCCAGGATCTGTTGGATAAGGGTGATGGATTTTCAAATTCAACACAGACTCCAATGGGAAGACATTATGAGAACAGGCACGTTACTACAGATGAGGACAAGGTGTGGCTTCTTGATCCTGAAAATGAACCTGCGCTCTTGTCTTCAGCATCAGGTTATAACTATAGGGAGTATGAGGTGAACCTCTATCCATACGGCACCCCGCAACCTGCAGATGTAAACCAGAGGGGTATTGGAGATTGCTGCGCAATGGCCGTATTTGCAGAATTTGCCTATATGTTCCCCGACTTCATAAAATCAATTATAACAGACCATAATGACGGCACATACACAGTCAAGATGTATGATCCTCAGGGCAAACCTGTAGAGGTGAGGGTGAAATCCACCTTCCTTGGCGACAATGATGGATTGGGGGCAACTGCCGGTAAGGATGGAAAGGCCAACTGGGCAACCATTATGGAGAAGGCTATTATGAAGTGGAACTTCATCTATCAGGCCAATCCTGATATATCAGGTATTGGAACAGAACAGGTGGTGCCGCTCTTTACAGGAAATGGCGACAGCTTTGCCATATATCCTAACCAGCTATTAGCAGATAACCTCGACAGGGCTGTGGATGTAGCTCTTGAAAACAATATGGTTGTTGTGGGCGGATTCAATAAAGATGGTTTGTCGGTAGGTGGTCCTACAACCCACACATTCCACGCCTATTCATTTATGTACAGTACAGATCCTGAGGCGATGTTTGCTGTGCGTAATCCGTGGGGCCATAATGATGGAGAGCCAAAGGGCGCAGATGGTGTGATGCATGTGATGGATGATGGAGTAGTGCCCCCTACGATAGATGTAAGAATTGTCTATCCGGGAGCGGCGGAACCGTATGCCGTAACCAATCTTGGCCCGTATATTCCACCTCAATACCAGACAAATATGCTCTATAACCACGCAAAAGGGGTCTTGGAGAGAGTTGAATAACACAGAATATAACATCAATCAATAATATTATGGAGATCAGACTCAAGAATATTGCAGAGCGCTTCGCAATAGAGGGAAGTGTTGCCAGGATAGAACCACTTGGCGAGGGATTTATCAATGATACATTGCTGGTTGAAACTTGCGATGAGAATACGCCGGACTATATTCTGCAGCGTAAAAACAGGAATATCTTTAAGGATATTCCCGCTATGATGGAGAATATAGCAAAGGTTACAGCTCACCTCAGGGAGAAGGTAAAGTCAGCCGGAGGCAATCCGGACCGTGAGGTGATGAGTGTCGTATCTACAAAGGAGGGCAAACTCTACCATCAGGATGAAAATGGTGATTTCTGGGCAATGTCAATCTTTATCGGGGATACAATGTCATACCAGAAGGCAGATACTCCGGAGTTGGCATATCAGGGAGGCAAAGGGATAGGAATGTTCCAATCTATGCTTGCCGATTTCAAGGAGCCGCTTGCAGATATCCTTCCAGGATTCCATAATATAAGGTTCAGGTTCAAACAGTGGGATGATGTGCTTGAGAGGGATCCTGCCGGACGAAAGGGACAATTCGCAGAGGAGATTGGATGGATCGAGAGCCGTCGTGAGGAGATGATGAAGTTCTGGAAACTGGTGGAAGAGGGGGTAATCCCAACCAGAGTAACCCATAACGATACCAAGATAAGCAATATTCTCTTTGACAAGAAGGGAGATGTGTTGTGTGTGATAGATCTTGATACAGTTCTTAACAGTACCTGTCTGAATGATTATGGTGATGCAATCCGTTCATATACCAATACAGGAGCGGAGGATGATGAAAATCTTGAGAATGTATCGATGGATATGGAACTCTTCAGGGGATACACCGGGGGATACCTCAGCCAGAGTGCCAAATTCCTTACAAACCCGGAACTGGAGTATCTTGCATTCTCTGCCCGCTACATAACATACGAGCAGGTATTGCGCTTTTTAATGGATTATATCGACGGAGACAACTACTACAAGATAAAATATCCCGACCATAATCTCGTGCGTACAAAAGCCCAATATAAATTGTTGCAGAGTATGGAGTCGCAGTTTATAGAGATGTGCAGGATAGTGGGAGAGGAGTATGCCAAAAATGTCAGGTAAGGTCTGTTGACAATAGAAAAGGAGTGTGCATAAAAGGATAACTCTTCCGTTTTCCTCTGTTGCACACTCCTTTTTTATATGATTACTCTGTAGTTCCGCCGCTACTTCTTGTCGGAATACATTCCCTCTCTACTGAGGAGGTGGTCAATATTGGCAAGGTGATAAAGCATAAGGGCAGTTACGACAGAGGCCTGCTCCTGATACTCCGGAATGCTCTTGTTGTAGAGATCCCTGTCGGTATGCCATATTTCCCGGTAGTCAAAATTGTACCCCTTTGAATCAGCAAGGTTAAAGTAGTAGACTGGAACGCCGTTCATTGCAAAGTAGGCGTGGTCGGAACCACCTGCCCTGACAGGGAATTTCGGAGCCTCTCCTTCACGCTTATATACCTTGAACGGGAAATCGGGATTGATCCTGTTTATGGCTGGTTCAATTGCTGCAAAATCATCATACATCGCAGGCGGCACAGTTATGCTCTGTGGAACAAGGGGACCTCCGTCGCGGTTGAAATAGTTGGAGATTTTCGCAAGGCGTGCAGTGTCGCTCTCTACAAAGAATTTTGATCCCCAAAGGCCAAACTCTTCAGCGGCCCACAGACAGAAGAGGATGGTTCTCTTTGGCTTGCCTCCGGATGTGGCAATCAGACGGGCCGCCTCCATAGTAGGTGTGACACCTACTCCGCAGTCTACGCCTCCGGTGGCAACATCAAAGGCATCAAGATGTCCTCCTGCCATTACATACTCATCCGGATATTCACTACCTTTGAGAACACCTATTATATTATGGAACTTTACAGGGCCCATCTTGAAGTGGTTGCGTATATCAAACTCCAGCTGGAAACTCTCCCTTCTTTCAGCCATATGCCGGATGATTTTGTACTGGTCTTCATCAAGTTTGATATCAGGCAGCTCCGGAAGTGTCTCAAAGGTGAGGTCCATGATATTTTTCCTATCATAAAGCCCTGTGATTGGAACTTTGGCTGATTGTATTATACCGAGAATTCCAGCCTCCTTCATCTCTTTATAGAAGAGTGCCGGCTCCTCCTTTAGAGGAATCAACTCCTTTTTCACCCTCTTCTCTTTAGGGTTCTTGCTCATCTCAATCTCCCTGTTGTATCTCCATATCTCCCTGTTCTGTTTGGCTATCTCCTCATTCTGGGCAATTATTACGGCTCTCGCAGAGTCGGCCTTGGTAGAAAAGTCAATTGGCCATCCGGAACTCTCACCGCCAATAAGTACCCAAGCACCTTTGAGGGTCCCCTTCATCTTCTTAAATTCAGAGCGGGTCTTAGGCTCAATCACCACGTGTCCTCTCTGCGCCCCCTTTGTACCTGATGTATATGATGGAGTGATGAAGCGGAGTGTCATTCCATCTCCTCCTATCATCTTGCCAAACCAGGGTCCCCTGTTGAATCCTACAGGGAGTTCTCCAACCTCCTGGCGCCATACCTCCAATCCCCACTTTCTGAACATATATTCGCACCAGTCAGCAGCATTGTTATAGGCATCTGACCCCACGAGACGTCCTCCAAAGCGGTTGCTGAGGATATCGAGAAGTTCAGTCGTGCGGTTGTCGTCCTGTCCCGTCTCTATAATCCTGTCTATTACGGGATCATTGTCGGGGTTGTATTTTCCATTGCCTTTTTCCTGCGCCAGCAATGTTGTGGAGCAGGAGATGATTGCCAAAAGCAGAAATGATTTGAGAACTCTTTTCATAATCAGTTAAAAATTATTATCTTCGCAAAGATACATTAAAAATAACCTAACTTGAACTGTATATGAACTCTTTCTCACAAATTGTGGCCGACATTACCGGTGCACTATGGGGGTGGCCTACCATTATTCTGCTTCTTGGAACACATATATTCCTGACAATCAGGTTGAGATTTCCCCAACTGATGATTTTTAAGGCAATCAAGTTTTCGGTTACAAGGGATGACGATTCGAGCGGTGATGTGAGCCAGTTCGGTGCATTGGCAACATCATTGGCGGCAACAATCGGAACAGGAAATATCATAGGTGTGGCAACAGCAATAGCTCTCGGCGGCCCGGGCGCTGTGCTCTGGTGCTGGATAACAGGAGTCTTTGGTATTGCTACAAAATATTCAGAGGGCCTCTTGGCAATCAAATATAGGGTAAAGACATCCGACGGTACAATGTTGGGTGGCCCTATGTATGCATTGGAGCGTGGCCTCAAGATGAAGTGGCTTGCAGTGATCTTCTGTATCTTTACTGCAATAGCGGCGTTGGGTATCGGAAATACTGTACAGGCAAATGCCATCTCAACCCTTTTGGCAGAACCTGGCCTGTTTGGGGCGGGATTTGAAGGAATTCCTACCTGGCTGACAGGTGCTGTTTGTGCCGGATTTGTTGCATTGGTAATTATATTTGGAGTAAAGGGTATTGCAAATGTCTGTGGTGCGCTTGTACCTTTAATGGCAATCTTCTATGTTGTGGGATGTTGCATCATTATAGGCATCAACTGGGAATTTATGGGAGAGACAATCAGCCTCATCTTCAGATCTGCATTCACACCAGAGGCAGCAGGAGGAGGATTTGCCGGTACCACCATAATGATGGTGGCACGCTACGGTATTGCAAGAGGTCTCTTCTCAAATGAGTCGGGTATGGGATCTGCTCCGATTGTAGCAGCAGCTGCGCAAACCAGAAATCCTGTGCGCCAGGCTCTCGTATCATCAACTGCAACATTCTGGGATACAGTTGTGGTATGTGCATTGACAGGCCTTGTCCTTGTGAGCAGCATTATAGCATACCCTGATATCAGTTACACCGACGGGGCAAAACTGACCCAGGAGGCATTTGGAAAGATTCCTTATATAGGATCAATAATATTGACTATAGGATTGGTAACATTTGCCTTCTCAACAATACTCGGGTGGTCATACTATGCCGAGAAGGCCATTGAGTACCTTGCGGGCAAGAAGACAATATATGTATATAGGGGAATTTGGGTTGTTCTCGTCTTTGTAGGCTCTGTCGTTGATCTCTCACTTGTCTGGAATATTGCCGACGGTACAAATGCACTTATGGCAATTCCTAACCTCATCTCGCTTTTGTTGTTGAGCGGTGTGGTTGTTGCCGAGACAAGAAAATACCTCTGGAACAAAAAACTGGATGATTACGATACAACTGAAATTCCGGTGATTGATGATTAGCTTTCTGCAGACGTGAGTCTGCAGAAAGCTATTGGAACATCTGCATAATATTGGTGGCAAAGAGCTTTACTGAGATTGCCATCAATATTATTCCAAAGAATTTGCGCAGTACATATATGATGTTTTTGCCAAGAGTCTTCTCAATAAATTCAAGTTTTGAGAGAACAACAAAGACAACGGCCATATTGAGTATTATTGCCACAATTATATTCTCAACCTGATATTCCGCACGGATTGAGAGGAGGGTGGTGAGGGTTCCTGCTCCGGCGATAAGCGGGAAGATGACAGGAACAATGGTTGAGCTTCCGGAAGGACCGTCATTCTTTATGAGCTCCACACCCATTACCATCTCAACAGCAAGGGCAAAAATGACTATTGAACCTGCAACGGCGAAGGATTCGATATCTACGCCAAATATTGAGAGCAGTCCCTCTCCTGCAAAGAGGAAGATGACAAAGACTGCAAATGAGCCGAGTGCGGCTGAAAGAGGTGCAATCTTGTTCCCTTTGGATTTTAGATCGAGAATTACCGGAATGGAGCCGGTTATATCAATGATTGCAAAGAGTACCATAAAGGCACCGACTATTTCCTGAAAAGAGAATGACATAACTTTTTTTTGCAAATCTACAAATTATTATATAATTTTAACACCTGAAAATTAACTAACTAAAACTTACAGCGATGAACGAACTTATCCAAAAAATTCAGGCACAAGTTGAACTATTCAACAAGGATGCAGAGGCACAGGCTCAGAAAAATAACAAAGCTGCCGGAACAAGAGCAAGAAAAGCCGCTTTGGAGATTGCCAAATTGATGAAAGAGTTTAGAAAAGTATCATTGGAAGCTGCAAAAAAATAGTGAAATACTAATAGCTTTTAGTTTTACGTGTAAAAAAAACAGACTTGAAGAAGCCTGTTTTTTTTGTCCGTCACTATCTCTTCACCTTGCCGAAGATTACTGAGGCGTTGTGGCCTCCAAATCCGAAACTGTTGCTCAGTGCATAGTTGACCGTTGTCTTCAAAGGCTTGCCGGTAACAATCTTTGAACCCTCCGGCACTTTAGGGTCAATTTCGTTTACGTTGATGGTTGCAGGTATCACATCGTTACAGATGGCAAGGACAGAGGCAATAGCCTCAACAGCGCTTGCGGCACCGAGAAGATGGCCTGTCATCGATTTTGTGGAACTGATGTAGGTCTCTTTGTAGTGGCTGCCAAGGCACTTCTCCAAAGCAAATAGCTCAGGCATATCGCCAACCGGAGTGGATGTTCCGTGGGTGTTGACGTAAGTTATTTCAGAAGCTTTTATGCCGGCATCCTTTATTGCATTCTCCATACAGAGTGCGGCACCAATACCCTCAGGATGGGTAGCAGAGATATGGTATGCATCGCAAGACATTCCGCCGCCACACAACTCTGCATAGATTTTGGCACCTCTCTTTACGGCGTGCTCATACTCCTCAAGGACAATTGCTCCTGCGCCCTCTCCGATTACAAATCCGTCGCGCGAAACATCATATGGGCGTGATGCACTACTGTAGTTCTCATTGTTAGTGGATAGAGCCTTCATACTATTGAAGCCTCCGATCGAACTTGGGGTAATGGCCGCTTCACTTCCTCCTGTTACCATAACATCGGCAATACCTGCCCTGATAAAGTTGAAGGAGGTGATGATTGCGTGGTTGGATGATGCACAGGCCGAAACAGTTGCAAAATTGGCACCCATAAAGCCATATTTGATAGAAATGAGACCTGCCGACATATTGGCAATCATCTTTGTTATGTAGAATGGGTTGAAACGGGGAGTGCCGTCACCGGCATAGTAATCCTTCAACTCTTTCTCCATATTGTTCAATCCGCCTATTCCAGAAGCGAATATCACTCCGCAGCGTGATTTGTCAATTCCATCCGAATCAAGTCTTGCATCCTTTACAGCCTCTTCTGCTGCAACCATAGCATAGATGGAGTTGGTATCCATCTTTCTTGCCTCTTTTCTGTCGATGAACTCCTCTACATTGAAGTTCTTGATTTCGCAAGCAAATTTTGTCTTGAATTTTGTGGTATCAAAACGGGTAATAGGAGCGGCACCTGATTTGCCCTCAAGCAGGGCGTTCCAAAACTCGGGAACATTGTTTCCAACAGGTGTCAAGCATCCCAATCCTGTAACAACTACTCTTTTTGTCTCCATATTTAAAAATATCTCTATTCGGGTGCAAAAATAATAAGATATGGCCAATATTGTCTGATATCTTCTTCAAAATTGCTCTACTCTATAGAATTTTAAGTGGAAATACTGCTATCTTTGCAGCTGTTCAGCCAATCAAACCCAATTAATTATGTCAGAAACAAAGAGTACATTGCCGGGCAGGGAGCGTGTAGCAAATTGTGTAAGGGAAGTTGTTCCGATGGCAACAAAGACCTGTCTTTGGATATTGAAGATCACAGTCGGTGTTTCATTTGCAATAACCATACTCAAATATCTTAATGTACTGCCCTGGTTCTCAGAGATTATAAGTCCTGTTTTCAACTATATCGGACTGCCCGGTGAGGCAGCCCTTGCCTATGTTACAGGCTATTTTGTAAATGTATATGCCGCAATTTCTGTAGCGGTGGCCATTGATCTTGATATCAGGGCCATTACGATACTCAGTGTCATGGTACTCTGTTCGCACAATATGATAACGGAGACGGCGGTACAGAAGAAGACAGGAACATCTGCTGTAAGGATAGTTATAATCAGAACCCTGTCGGCCTTTGTCATAGCATTCTGCCTCAATAAATTAATGGATGGAGGGAGTGTGAACTCCCTGCTTGCGGCCAGTGAGGAGCAACTTCCACTGATCACGATGCTCAAGGAGTGGTTTGTCTCGACACTATGGCTGTCGGTTAAGATTACGGTGATAATCTATACACTCTCGATAGCCCAGAGACTTCTCTCCGAATTTGGAGTGATACGTCTTATGTCCAAGGGGCTGAAACCGCTTCTGAAGATATTCGGTCTGCCCCCAAAAACAGCCTTCCTCTGGATTGTGGCCAATGTGCTTGGACTTGCATATGGCGCGGCAATTATGATACAGGAGAGCCAGAGCGGAAAAATATCTCAGAAAGATCTGGATCTGCTCAATACCCATATCTCCATATCGCACAGCAATTTTGAGGATCTCTTCCTTTTGGCCTCAATAGGAGGTGTCTGGTATATACTTCTCCTCTCCAGATGGGTATGTGCCATACTTCTTGTCTGGGAACTCAGACTTGAGTATTTTATCAGGGAGAGATTTGCTTAGGGCGACGGCATTAAAACTTTTGTTGAAAAACAAACTTATTTTAATAATAATCCAAAACTGTTTAGTACCTTTGCAAGATATTATGTACTGATATGAATAGTGAATTGATTAAATGTTTGATAATAGGAAGCGGTCCTGCAGGCTATACTGCGGCAATCTATGCTTCCAGAGCAAATTTGAATCCCGTTGTCTATGAAGGAATGCAACCGGGCGGACAGTTGACTACAACAACTGAAATCGACAATTTTCCTGGTTATCCGATGGGTGTGACAGGAAATGAGCTGATGGATGATTTGAAAAAGCAGGCAGAAAGGTTTGGTGCGGAGGTGAGATATGGAGCTGTGACAAAGGTAGATTTCAGCAAGCGCCCCTTCAAGATTGAGATAAATTCAGAAAAAGAGATATTGGCCGAGAGTGTTATCATTGCAACCGGTGCCGTTGCAAAGTATCTTGGACTTCCGAGTGAGGAGAAGTTCAGGGGTATGGGCGTCTCTGCTTGTGCAACTTGCGACGGATTCTTCTACAGAAAGAGGGATGTTGCCGTAGTTGGTGGCGGAGATACAGCCTGTGAGGAGGCCACATATCTTGCAACCTTGTGCAATAAGGTATATCTGATTGTCAGAAGGGATGTCTTGAGGGCGTCAAAGGCTATGCAGGAGCGTGTTATGAAGACTCCAAATATCGAGATTCTATGGAATACAAGCACAAAAGAGATCTTGGGCGATGAGTTTGGCGTTACAGGAGCAGCTCTTGTAAACAACAGGAGCGGTGAAGAGTGTGAGATAAAGATCCAGGGCTTTTTCCTTGCAATTGGTCACCATCCCAATTCAGAGGTCTTCAAACCATATGTGGAGACAAATGCCGAAGGATATATAATTACCGATGGAAAATCGCAGAAGACCTCGGTAGAGGGCGTTTTTGCTGCGGGTGATGTGCAGGATCCGGTATACAGACAGGCTATTGCTGCAGCCGGCAGCGGATGCAGGGCAGCTATGGATGCTGAGAAATTCCTGCAGGAGAATTGATAAATTGACTTTGGCTTGTTATTTGCCTATCCACAACTCTGATATATAAAATTAAAGAGTATGCTAAGAAAATTAATCTATTTGGCGGTTGTTGCCATTCTCATCCAGTCGTGTGTAGGATACTATGAGACAGTTATCCGGAGCAATGATGCGGATTTGAAATATGAGGCTGCCTTCCACTATTATAACAAAGGAAAATTCAGAAAGTCTGCTGAGTTGTTCGAGAGCCTTATCCTCCTGATGCAAGGTTTGCCGCAGGAAGATACGGTACAGTTCTATAACGCATTGAGCAACTATAAGTTCGGTGATTTTGTGATTGCAGGAAACAACTTTGAGAAGTTTATAAATGTATTTCCTCGCAGCCCTTTTGCTGAGGAGGCGAAATACCTCAGAATCAAGTGCCTTTATGAGGGAACCTACAGATATGAACTTGACCAGACTCCAACGCGTAAGGCGATGACTGTAATCAGTGAGTTTATGTATGAGAACCCCAACAGCCAGTATTATGAGGAGTGCGACGCAATGATGAAGGAGTTTATGGAGCGTCTCGATAGAAAGAGCTATGAATCGGCAAAACTCTACTACACTGTGGAGGATTATCAGGCGGCCCATTATGCCTTGAAGAATGTGTTGAAGGATAATGCAGACAATATCTACCGCGAGGATGTCCTCTATTATACGGCTCTTGCCTCATATAAATATGCGTTGAATTCAATTCAAGAGAAACAGAAAGAGCGTTATCTCACCTTTATTGACGATTACTACAATTTCATTGGTGAGTTTGCCGACTCTCCAAGGAGAAAGGAGCTTGATGATTACTACTCCAAGGCCATTACCTTTACAAAGAAATCAGACCTTAATGAGGAGATAGAGCAGGCTCTTACAAAAGAGGAGAAGAGAGAGGCCCAAAAGAGGGGCAAAATAGCCCTCAAGGAGGTAAAGAAGGCGGAGAAGTTAAAGAAGAAGAGCAACAAGGAGGCCCGCAAAGAGGGTGGAAAAGAGAATCAGGAAGAGAAAGAAAAATAATATAAGTACTTATAAAATATCAATATGGAGAAGTATAACAATAAAGTTGCATCGAATACCGTTACAAGGAATCTGTCTGAGTTGGCTGAGCCTACAGGCAATATTTACGAATCAGTAATGGTAATTGCAAAGAGATCCAATCAGATTGCCGCAGATGTAAAACAGGAGTTGAGCGCAAAATTGGAGGAGTTCTCATCTTTTGCAGATACATTGGAGGAGACATTCGAAAACAGGGAGCAGATTGACATTTCGCGCCACTATGAAAAGTTGCCTAAGCCTACATTGGTGGCAATAAGTGAATTTCAGGATAATGAGATCTACTATCGCAAGATAGAGAACAAGAGCGAAAAGAATCAATAATCTTTCAAACAGTTCTGCACTATGGGATTGAAGGGCAAACATATATTGCTTGGAGTAACAGGAAGCATTGCAGCCTACAAATCGGCCTTGTTGATCAGGGCTCTGGTAAAGGAGGGGGCTGAGGTAAGGGTTGTAATGACGGAGATGGCAAAACACTTCATCACCCCGCTTACATTGGCCACACTCTCAAAGAATCCCATTGCAGTTGAGTTCTACAACCCAGAGAATGGAGATTGGAACAGCCACGTATCGTTGGGAATGTGGGCAGATCTGATGCTGATTGCACCGGTAACAGCCAATACTATCGGTAAAATGGTTTCCGGTGTGGCAGATAATCTGCTCATCACTACCTATCTCTCTGCAAAATGTCCTGTGGCCATTGCTCCAGCTATGGATCTTGATATGTACAGACATCAGTCGACTGCCGACAATATGGCTATCTTGCGACATAGGGGAGTCTATATTATTGAGCCTGCATCGGGAGAGTTGGCAAGTGGACTTGAAGGCAAAGGCCGTATGGAGGAGCCTGAGAGAATAATTCCCCATATTGAGGCGATCTTTGCAAAGAACGGTTCATTGGCTGGAAAGCGGGTACTCATTACTGCCGGGCCAACTTGTGAAGAGATAGATCCGGTAAGATATATTACAAACCATTCATCCGGAAAGATGGGTTATGCTATAGCACACGAGGCGGCCAACAGGGGTGCTCAGGTAACACTTGTTACCGGACCGGTTTCACTCCAGCTTTTCCATCCCAATATAGAGATGGAGAGGGTGGTCTCTGCACAGGAGATGTTTGAAAAGACAAAATGTCATTGCGGGAAGTCGGATATCATTGTGCTCTGCGCAGCAGTAGCCGACTTTACTGTAAAGGAGAGGACCTCCAAAAAGATAAAGCGCGAAAAATCGGATTATTCGCTTAACCTGACCCCTACCCAGGATATTGCAGCTTGGGTTGGTGCCAATAAAAAGGAGGGGACATTCCTTGCCGGTTTTGCCCTTGAAACCAATGATGAACTGGAGAATGCTAAAGGCAAGCTGTCGCGCAAGAATCTTGATATGATTGTACTCAACTCAATGCAGGATAGCGGGGCAGGTTTCAGAACTGATACCAATAAGATAACAATAATAGAGAGGAGCGGTGCTGTTGAGAATTACTCATTAAAATCAAAAAACGAGGTTGCATCGGATATATTGGACAAGATAGAGTCACTGGCAAAGTAAAGTGTTATGCTTGTTAGACTTACGATAGAAAATTATGCTCTCATAGAGAGCCTTGATATAGAGCTCCCGAATGGTCTGATAATAATTACGGGAGAGACTGGCGCCGGTAAATCAATATTACTTGGTGCTTTGTCGCTTTTACTCGGCGGCAGGAGCGACACCTCTGCAATCAAGGATTCCACAAGAAATTGTGTTGTTGAGGGAGAATTTGACATCAGTGGATGTGATATCGATTTGTCCTCACTATATGATGATATTGATGGCCAGGAGAGCGATGGAAGATTGATATTGCGACGGGTAATCTCTCCTTCGGGCAGATCGAGGGCTTTTCTGAATGATGAACCTATTCCTCTCTCGTCATTGGGCGGTATTTCCCGAAAATTGATTGATATCCACGCCCAACACGAGCATCTCCTCCTTACTGATGCATCTTACCAGCTTTCTGTACTTGACCATTATGCAGGAACACGGCCTCTACTTATGGAATATAGGGAGGTGTGGAACAGGCTTGCAGAGCTCAAGGCCTCCCTCAAAAGGGTAGAGGAGGAGAACCGCAATGCAATGCAGGAGCAGGAGTACAAGGAGTTCCAGCTTGCAAAACTGGAAGAGGCGGCTCTGGTTGCCGGAGAATTTGAGGAGCTGGAGATTGAGCAGAAACAGCTGGCAAATGCAGAGGAGATCAGGGAGTCTGTAACATCTGCTTTGGAACTCTTTCACCCTATGGGAAACTCAATTGTGCAAAATTTTAAGGAAGCAGTACATTTATTGAGAAAGTGTTATACCTTTGTGCCCGGATTTGAAGAACTTGCAGAGAGAGTGGAGAGTTGCAGGATTGAGTGCAAGGATATTGAGCAGGAACTTGAGGCAAAGATTGCAGATATAGTTGTATCTCCAGAGAGGCTCGAGTGGGTGGATGAGAGGATTGCACTCATCGAAGGATTGAAGAGAAGATACAATTGTGCAACAGTTGAGGAGTTGATGGAGTATAGGGACTCCTTGAAGGCGGAGTTGTCCGGAAGAGAGAGAAATCTTGAAGAGGAGCAGAATCTCAGAGCAGAGGTAGAGAAAGTTACAATCGAGCGGGATGAGTTGGCAAAAGAGCTTTCATCACGCCGTGCCTCAAAAGTTGGAGAGCTGTCGGAATTGCTGAAGTCAAGGATAAGGGGGTTGGAGATGCCCTATTCCGAGTTCAAGGTGGAGCTTGCTCAGTCGGGAAGCTATACCAAGGATGGTTGCGACAATATCAGCTTTACATTTGCAGCGAATGGTGACGGCAAACTGGTTGAGATATCGAAAGTGGCTTCCGGAGGAGAGTTGTCGAGAATTATGCTTTCACTCAAATCGCTGATGGCAAAATTTACAGGAATGCCGACAATGATTTTTGATGAGATTGATACCGGAGTCTCAGGAAGCATTGCCGACAAGATGGGAGAGGTTATTGGTGAGATGGGCAAAAGTATGCAGGTTTTTGCCATAACCCACCTTCCTCAAATAGCAGTAAAGGGAAAAACACATCTGCTTGTCTATAAAGAGTTTGATGAGAACAGACAGGCAAGGTCAAACATAAAGATGCTTGAAGGGGATGAGCGTGTCAAGGAGATCGCAAGAATGTTGAGCGGCTCGGAACTCTCTCAGGCAGCAATAGAGAATGCAAAATATTTATTAAGTAATAACTAACTAATTATGAGATTAATAATCCAAGAGTCTTACTCTCAGCTATCACAATGGGCTGCAGCCTACATTGTTAAAAAAATCAATGAATTTGCTCCAACTGCGGAGAAACCTTTCGTATTGGGTCTTCCTACAGGTTCAACTCCACTTGGAACATATAAAGAGCTTATCAAACTTTACAACGATAAGAAGGTCTCTTTTGAGAATGTTGTAACCTTCAATATGGATGAGTATATCGGCCTTCCTGAGGATCATCAGGAGAGCTACCACTCATTTATGTGGAACAACTTCTTCAAACATATCGATATCAAGAAGGAGAATGTAAATATCCTTAACGGAAATGCAGAGGATCCTCAGGCAGAGTGCATCAGATATGAGGAGAAGATCAAATCATATGGCGGTATCCAGTTGTTTATGGGTGGAATCGGTCCTGACGGCCATATTGCATTCAACGAGCCTGGCTCATCATTGGCTTCAAGAACCAGAATCAAGACTTTGACTCAGGATACCATCATTGCAAACTCAAGATTCTTCAACAACGACATCAATCTTGTACCTAAGACCGCTTTGACAGTTGGTGTAGGCACAATTATGGATTCAAAAGAGGTATTGATCCTTGTAAACGGCCACAATAAGGCCCGTGCGCTTTATCAGGCTGTAGAGGGTGCTGTTAACCATATGTGGACCATCAGCGTTCTTCAGATGCATCCGAAAGGAATCATTGTATGTGATGACGCAGCTACCGATGAGTTGAAGGTAGGTACTGTTAAATACTTCAAGGATATTGAGAGAAACAACCTTAATCCTGAGAATATGATCTAATCTTTCACAGATCATCATAATAGAGGCGGCCCAAAGGGGAAATTCAGCATCTGCTTGAGTTTGACCTTTTGGGTTGCTTTCATTATAGAAGGAGATATCGGGATTTTTTGTAAATTTACCATCCGTAAACAATAAAGGATATGTACAGGACAAGAGCAATAGAGAGATTGAGAAAAGAGCTTGAGAATAGAGATCTTCAGGCAGTCATTATTCCTACAGGTGATCCCCATTTTGGAGAGTATACCCAGGATTACTACAAAATACGTGAGTGGCTGAGCGGCTTTACCGGTTCGGCCGGAACATTGGTGGTAACACTCGACAAAGCGGCCCTATGGACAGATTCCCGCTATTTTGTACAGGCTGCACAGGAGCTGCAAGGGGTAGAGATAGCACTTATGAAGATAAAGATGGAGGGGACGCCTACAATCAGCCAGTGGCTTAAGTCTGTTTGTAACGGAGGATTTAGGGTGGCAATTGATGAGCAGCTCTTCTCTTATGGGGAGTATTGTTCACTGTTGGGAGAACTTGCACCTGAGGGAGCGGTAGAGGCACTGCCTGATCTCTTTGCAGATATCTGGGACGAGAGAAAAAAACTTGCATTCAATCCTGTAGAATATCTCCCGGTAGAGTATTCCGGAGAGGAGAGCATCTCAAAATATGAGCGGTTGCGCGAGATCTTGTCGGCATCACTCCCCAATTACAATGGCCAATCTGAGATTCCGGGTTTTGCCTATATCGTTACCGCTTGTGATGAGGTGGCCTGGCTCTGCAATATAAGGGGGTGCGACATCGAGTATAATCCGCTTCCCCAGTCCTACGCTGTAGTCTCGGAGAGAGGTGTAGAGCTCTTTGTAAAGAGAGAGGCTCTCTCAGCAGCCGTTGCCGACGCGCTTGCAAGTCAGAAGATAACCCTTCACGACTACTATGATTATCCCTCGTTTTTACAGGGTATACCTCCAGAGAGTATAAGAATCTGCTCAAAATCCAAAATTACAGTGAGAGACTACAGATTATTGGATTGCGCCGGGGCCCGCTTTGCCGATGATCCGGTTGTTGGCGGAGCATTGAACAGAATGAAGGCTGTAAAGAATGGAGTGGAGCTTGAGGGGTTCAGAAGAGCCTTTCTATATGATGGTGTGGCCTGGTGCAGACTGCTATGCCACATTGATTCAGAACTCCAGTCTGGAGCAACATTGGATGAATACAGTATAGGTGAAAAACTCATCTCCTTTAGAGAGGAACTTGATGGGTATAGAGGTGAAAGTTTTGAGCCGATTGTTGCTTTTGGACCAAATGCAGCTTTACCACACTATAGTGCTGCTCCCGACAAATCAGCCTCCTTCTCGTTGGCAGGAAGTCAGAGAGGAAAAGGAACTCTTCTCCTTATGGATACAGGAGCACAATTTACCTTTGGCACAACAGATACAACCAGAACTATTCCGATAGGGGAGACTCCTGCGGAGATGAACAAGTTCTATACCCTTGTATTGAAGGGAATGATCTCTTTGAGCGAAGCAAAATTCCCTAAAGGAACAAGAGGCGCCTCGCTCGATATATTGGCCCGGGGACCTCTCTTCAATGAAGCTGTGATGTACTACCACGGCACATCACACGGAATCGGTCACTACCTTTCGGTACACGAAGGACCACAGAGTGTAAGAATGGAGGAGAATCCTGTAACGTTGGAGCCAGGAATGGTAATCTCAAACGAACCGGCCATCTATTTTGCCGACAGGTTTGGAATCAGAACAGAGAATGTAATCTCCGTAGAGCCGTGGCTTGAAAGTGAATTTAACCGTTTCTACAGATTTGCAACCTATACACTTGTTCCAATCTCAACAAAGCCGGTGGTGAAGGAGCTGCTCACACCTTCAGAGATAGAGTGGCTGAACAGCTATAACAAAAACGTATGCGTGAAGATTCTTCCTCTGCTTGAGAATGAAAATGAGCGCAACTGGCTTCAGAAGGCTACGGCTGCAATATAATCCGGAGAGAAATGATAGAGGGCAATCCAAAAAATGGGTTGCCCTCTTTACTGTCTTACCATCCTATTATCTGATGATTGTAATTGTAAGGTCGTCGTTATAGACTATACTTCGGTTTGCATAGTTCTTCATACCATAATTGCTCTCCGGCGACTCTGCTGTAGCTCTTTTGAGCTCAAAATCCGACTGGAGCAATGATTGTGGAGCAATGTGGTCCATATTTATGAAACTGTTGCCATATTTTGCCATTAGTGATGTGAGATATCTTGTAATGTCATATCCCTGATAGGCGTATGGCGACGGCTCTGAATTATAGAGAGCACGGTATTTGAGAATAAATGATTTTACCTCCGCATCATTATAATCTACAAAATAAGGAAGGGAAATGTGAAGATTCATCCTATGGAACAGCTCCACATTGATGGTCTCAAAATTTCTCCATTTTGAGAGTCCGAAGAGTGTAATCTTTGTGCCGTTCTCCCCATTGTTGCAACAGAGATCAAGGTTTCTTACAACATCACTTACAAATGCCTCGCTGTTTGACGGTACAACGGCAATATTGGTAAGTCCGGAGAGTGTATCTATAGCGGAGAGCATTTTTGGAAGAATATCCCTTCCATCAAGAATTCCATATGAAATGGTCCTGTATACTATCCCTTTCTGGTCGAGAAGAGCCTTGGTTTTATTGATATAAAGAGTATCACCCATAGGATTGCTCTGATGTATAAGCACAACATTTGTAATGCCGTTGGCATTTTTGTACCTCTCAAGTTCGTCAATATTCTTCTCAATCTGGCTTCCTGCCACAGCAGGCATCTGTATGAAATTCCTGTTCTCCTCAGCAAGCGGCTCCGCCGACTGGTCGAGCGGAGAGATGAGAGGAATAGAGTTCCTTACAGAGTAGCCATTGAATACCTCAAGCGACCTCTTCAGAATAGGTCCGATGATAAGCTGGTTCTTTGCAAATTCCTCCTTGTCAAGAATGGAGTGGAGTGGAGCAATTTCGCTCTCGTCGTACAGATTGACAGTTATCTTGTTGCCATCCCTCTTCATCTCATCCAAGGCAAGTATGGAGCCTGCATAAAACTCCATAAAGTTGCTCTTTATGCTGTTTGTGTCTATGGAATTCAAAGGAAGTATATATGCAATTTCAATAGGGTCACCACTCTCCCTGAACTTTACAGGATATTTTGTAGACAAAGAGTCGGAACTCTTAAGATCATCATTCTCCTCTTTAACTTCGGCAGAAGCAACGGCTGTTGAATCAGGTGCCGCAATCTTCCCTGAAGGGAAGAGGAAATCACCCTCTTTACCTCTATCCTGCCCCTCTTTCCCGGCAAGATACTCTGCCGATGGAATCAAAAGAACCTGTCTGCTCTTTAGTTTGGTACTTTTGAGGTTGTTGAGGGCAATTAAAGATTCAACAGAGACACCATACTTCTCTGAGATATCTGTAATATCCTCATACCATTTTACAGTATGCTTTTTATATTTTGGCTTTTTTGCCTCTCTTTTTGAAGGCTGCTGCTCTTTCTCACCTGCAGTTCCAGCGGTGCCTGCGGAAATATTGCCCTTATCCATTTTTCCTCCATTTTCCGACGGACCGGAGCTCTTATCTGCTGCGCTCTGACTTGTATTTGCGGATGCCGTCTCCACAACAGGTATATATATGATGGTACCGGCTTTCAGCCCGCTCTTGAGTGAGGCATTCTGCTTTATAATATCATCGGTGGTCACATTATACGCCTTACCCAATGAATAAAGAGTCTCTTTGGGCTTTACGTGATGGGCATAAAAAAGTTTGCCGTCAATATTGACCTTCTCCTTGGAAATTGTTACAGCAACCTGCCCATAAGCGGCAATAGACGCAAACAATATGAGGAAAAATGAATATATTGCTCTCATAATAAGATTGTATGGTTGCCGGCAGAGAGCTGCAGGAGCAAATGCCCCTTACAGTCTTGCCAACATATTTTTTACATTAGTCTCGATTCTCTCATAAACATCTCCGGTGTACTCGGCCTTCTCGAAGGTTGTTCCGGTAATATTCTCAAAAAGTTCGATATATCTGTTTGAGATTCCGTCAACTATTGCGTCAGTCATCTCAGGTACCTGCTGACCCTCCTGGCCGCTGAAGTTGTTCTCCATCAGCCACTCCCTTACAAACTCTTTCGACAACTGTTTCTGTTGTTCGCCTTTGTCGAATTTCTCCTGATATCCCTCTTTGTAGAAATAGCGGCTGCTGTCTGGAGTATGGATCTCATCTATAAGGTATATCTCACCATCCTTGATACCGAACTCATATTTTGTATCAACAAGAATCAGGCCTCTCTCTGCTGCAATCTCGCTGCCTCTCTTGAAGAGCTCAAGTGAAATTCTCTCCAACTCGTTGTAGATCTCCTCTTTTACAAGACCTTGGCTAATGATCTCCTCTCTTGAAATATCCTGGTCGTGGCCACCTATCTCTGCTTTAGTGGTTGGGGTAACGATAGGAGTTTCAAATTTCTGGTGCTCCTTCATTCCCTCTGGAATCTTTACGCCACAGATCTCGCGTGCTCCAGCTTTGTATGATCTCCAGGAACTTCCTGTAAGATATCCTCTTACAATCATCTCTACAGGCAGGGAATCGCATTTGTAGCCAACTGTCACCATAGGATCCGGTGATGCGATCTTCCAGTTCTTTACAATATCAGAGGTGCTGTCAAGGAATTTTGAAGCAATCTGGTTCAAGACCTGTCCTTTATATGGAATACCCTTAGGAAGGACGACATCAAATGCCGAAATACGGTCGGTTGCAATCATAACCATATACTTGTCCGAGATGGTATAGACATCTCTTACTTTTCCAACATACTTTGCTGTCTGATTGGGAAATGCGTACTCTGTGCGTGTAATGGATTTCATATCTCTATATTTTTAAGTTTATACTCTGTTTCTATAATTGGCCGGCAAACTCAATAAGTTTGCTGCAAAAGTTGCTCCAACCCAGCCTCTCCTTCTCTTTGCGGATATTTTCAACAAGCGCAGGTGAGAGCTTTTCATCAAAAAAGCGGCGGATGGAATCTGCTACTGATGTGGCATCAACCCGTCCGGTGATCAATCCTGTTCCAGCATCACCGATCATCTGCTTCAGACCTCCAACATCAGTGGTTATCATAGGTACCTCAAAGTGGTATGAAACAGCACTGATCCCACTCTGTGTTGCTGAACGGTATGGCAATACACATACATCTGCTATTGAGAAGTATCTGTTTACCTCATTGTCGGGAATATAGTTGGTATTAAGGAAGATGTTCTCCCTATATGGAGAGGAGTCAATGAGCTGACGGTATTTTTCAAAACTCCCGTAAGGCTCTCCTGCAATGATGAGATTGTAGGATGAATCCAGTTGTGAAAATGCCTCCAGTAAAATATCAAGTCCTTTATACTCCCTTATCAGTCCAAAAAAGAGGATGTTTCTCTTGCCTTCGCGTATGCCGAGCATCCTCTCTGTCTCAACCCTGTCGAGTTTCTCCCCAAAATGGCTGTAGAGCGGATGGGGGGTGTTGATGAATCTGGCATCTGGCTTGAAACTGAGAAGGTCATCCCTTACTGCATCACACAATACAACATAGCCGTCGCTTCCTCCCAAAAAGTATCGGGTAAATGGTTTGTCAAAGAAGCGTGGTTCGTGTGGTGTTACATTGTCGAGGATGGAGATTACCTTGCACTCTTTGGCCATATGTCTTGCCACATATCCGAGCGACGGGGCAAAATAGCTCATCCAGTATCTCATTATGAGAAGGTCCGGTTTCCACTCCCTGATGGCCCTTGCTGTGGTGATATAAGAAAAAGGATTTGCCGTATCCAGCAGAGCAACAGACTCTACCGGTACGGCATTATCATCTTCTGTAACATACTGGGTTTTACCCGGAAAGAGGAAATCGGGATACTGTCTTTTGAAGTTGAACGCTTTAACCTCCCCGTATTTTTCCAGCTCGCCAAATAAACAGGTGTTAAATTGCGATATCCCACCCCTATAAGGGTAAAAACATGATAGTATTGCTATCCTCAATTTATTGGATTTTGTTATTTTTTGGAAGCTATATACTCTTTGTTCAAACCGTCAAGAACATCATTTGTGATATCCAATGAAGGGTTGCCGATCATAACGGTGTTTGTAGCTCCTGTAGTGGTAAGGATCAATGCATAGTTGTGGGTCTCGTTATATTTTGCCACATATGTCTGGATTGCATCCATAACGTTTCTCAACATTACAGCCTCTTCCTCCTGCATCTCCATCTGTTTCTGTTGTGTAAGGTTGCGCAACTCCTGCTCTCTCTGGATCAAAGCCTGCTGTTGTGTCTCAGCCTGTGAGCGGGTAAGAAGGCCTTTGTTCATCTTGTTCTGGAAATCAGTAACAGATTTCTCCAATGCATTGCCTTTCTTTCTCAAATCATCCTGAATGGCCTCAACCTTTGTCTCAAACTCAGATTTAAGGTCATTGAACATATCATACTGGTTAACCAAAGAATCCATCTGGATATATACTATGCTGCCCATAGGAGCGCTCTCTGCTGACGCAGCCACCTGATTTGCTGCAGGAGCTGATTGGTTTGAAACACAAGAGAATAGAATAAAAGCAGCAGAAACAAAAGCTGCCAAGATTGAAAATGTTTTTTTCATATAATTATACCTTTATTTGATTATTATCGTAAAATGCGGGGCAAATATAGTTAAAAAATGACTAATTCTTTCCTATATGCCTCAATAGTCTTCTCCAATCCGAGATAAAGTGCATCACAGATCAATGCGTGTCCGATGGAAACTTCAAGAAGTCCGGGAATTACTGATGCAAAATAGTTGAGGTTGTCGAGATTCAGGTCGTGGCCTGCATTAAGTCCGAGCCCGCATCTGAGGGCCTCTTCAGCTGCCTTGTAGTATGGTTCAATGGCCTTCTCCCTATTGTCGTGGTACTCCCTTGCATAGGCCTCTGTATAGAGTTCAACTCTGTCGCAACCTGTCTCTGCAGCGTGTTTTACCATTTCCGGATCGGGATCTACAAAAATTGAAACCCTGATACCAGCCTCTTTAAATCTTTTGCAGATGCCCTTGAGGTACTCCTTGTTGTTTATTGTGTCCCATCCGGCATTGGAGGTGATGGCATTTGCAGCATCCGGCACAAGTGTGACCTGGGTAGGTACAACGCTGAGCACAAGTTCTGTAAATGAATCAATAGGATTGCCCTCAATATTGAATTCGGTTGTAAGGAGAGGCTTGAGCTCAACCACATCATTATATCTGATGTGTCTCTCATCCGGTCTCGGATGGACGGTTATACCTTGTGCACCGAACTTTTCGCAGTCAAGGGCAGCCTTGATCAAATCCGGCATATTGCCTCCACGTGCATTGCGGATGGTGGCAATCTTATTGATATTTACACTGAGTTTAGTCATAGTCTGTTTTGATGATGATATCATATAAAGCTTTAAAAAAACAAAAATATGTATATTTTGTGAATTTTGTATATCTTGCGCCAAAAATAATATCAATGAAACTGGCTCTTTTTGGAAGAAATACCGATATGACAAACACCGGCAAGCTCAATCTGTTGCTGGAGAAATTCAAAGACAGCAGTGATGTTGCCATCTGTTGCTACAGGCCGCTCTATGATGCTTTTAAGGATGAGTTCGACAGTTTCGGGAATCTCACCCTCTTTGATTCGTACAGCAATCTTCCGGATGATGTCACCCTCTTTCTCTCACTCGGAGGAGATGGTACATTCCTTGAGTCACTCACCTTTATAAGGGAGCGTGATATTCCTGTAGCAGGAATAAATTTTGGAAGATTGGGATTCCTGACCACAGCCAGAGTCGGGGAGGAGAACAGCTGGATAGACAAGCTGCTTGGTGGAAATTATGTGGTGGAGGAGAGGACTACCCTCAATTTTGCTATGGACGACAGCCGCTTTGTTCCCGACGGGTTTTACCAATATGCGCTCAATGAGATAACAATACAGAGGCGCAATCCCGTGATGCTCGAGTTCAATGTGACAGTTGACGGCAACCCTCTGCCTATTTACAATGCGGACGGCATACTTATTGGAAGCGCCACAGGTTCAACAGCATATTCGTTGAGTATCGGTGGCCCCATAGTTACGCCCGATTCAAAGGTGCTGATCATTGCCCCGATAGCTCCCCACAACCTTAATGTGCGTCCTCTGATTGTCCCCGAGACCTCAAGAATAGAGATTTCATATACCGGAAGGGGAGAAGAGGCACTTCTTACCGCCGACAACCGTTTTATGGTTCTTCCAAAGGGAAAGAGTGTCACCATCACAAAGGGACTCCATCCCATAAGGTGCATCTCCATCAACAATAACTTCATAAATGCTCTCAACCAAAAGCTTTTGTGGGGTGAAGACAAAAGAAACAAATAAATTACTATATTTGCAGATTATTCCAAGATTTTTGAAGAATGAGCAACGAGAGCAATATTCCACGTCACGTCTCCATAATAATGGACGGAAACGGCAGATGGGCGAAGATGAGAGGTGAAGAGCGCCTGTCTGGCCATAAGGCAGGCACCGAGAGTGTGCGTGCCTGTGTTGAGTTTGCCCTTGAGAAGGGGATTGAGTGTCTCAGCCTCTTTGCCTTTTCTGAAGAGAACTGGGGACGTCCTGCCGCTGAGGTTGAAGGGCTTATGCGTCTGATGCTCAAGGCAATTCTTGATGAAACTCCACTTTTCCACAAGAACGGAATCCGTTTTATGGCAATAGGTGATTTCTCAAGACTTTCGGATGAACTCAGGAATGAGATAGATGAGTGTATGGCCCAGACTGCAGAGAACCGCAGACTTACACTTGTCATCTTTTTAAGCTACAGCGGAAAATGGGATATTGTACAGGCTGTGAACAGGTTTATGGAGGATAACAGGGAGAGCGCAAATCCCAGAATTGACGCAGAGACTCTTGCCGGTTATCTTAGCACCTCCAAATTGCCGGATCCGGACCTTCTCATCAGAACAAGCGGTGAGCAGAGAATAAGCAACTATATGTTGTGGCAGACTGCCTACACCGAATATTACTTTACTGATGTGCTTTGGCCCGATTTTCGCAAAACCGATTTCCAAATGGCTCTGGATGTATATTCACAGCGCGACCGCAGATACGGTAAGATAAAGTAAAACAATATATTGACAGAATAGATGAAACTTTTGAAGTTTATAGTTTTCTTGACTTTTTTATTTCCTGCAGCACTTTTTGCCCAGCAGCAGGATATAGTGATAGATTACAATAACCCCAAGAAATATATCATCGGTGATATCAAGGTTACCGGAGTGAAGTTCATAAACCCGAGTCAGGTGCTCTCCCTTACAGGATTGCAGAAGGGAGATGAGGTTACCATTCCAAGTGAGGATCTTTCGGAGGTTGTAAAACGCATCTACCAGCAGAGGTTCTTCTCAAATGTGGGGTTCTATATAGATTCGCTCTCTCCAAACAGGGATACCTGTGTGCTCGAACTCCGTCTCCAGGAGAGGCCACGTGTATCCAAATGGAGTTTCAAGGGTATCAAAAAGGGCGAACAGACAGATATAGCAGAGAGGGTGAAACTCAAGAGGGGAGGAGAGTTGTCGGATTATGTAATCAAGTCTACGTCCGATATTATAAAGAGATATTTTGCAGAGAAGGGATTCCTCAAGACTGAGGTCAATGTTGTGCAGGAGGTTGATACAATTGTAAAGAATGCTGTCAGGGTGACCTTCAATATAGACAAGGGACCTAAGGTAAAAATCCAGAAAATCACCTTCAGCGGCAACGAACATATCAAGTCTTCGAAATTGGCATCATCAATGAAGAAGACCAATGATATGCGCCTTAAAAATTTGCTGAAATCAAAGAAGTTCAACGAGAAGGAGTATGCAAACGACAAGAACTCGCTGATTTCTGCCTTTAATGAGGAGGGTTACAGGGATGCCAAGATTGTAAAGGATTCAATATATTATCTTACAGACGACAGACTCGCCATCGACTTTGTGGTTGAAGAGGGCAAGAAGTACTACTTCAGGGATATTACCTGGACAGGAAACTCCATCTATACAGATGAGCAGCTCGACAAGGTTCTGATGATCGGTAAAGGAGATATCTATGATGTCGTTACAATGGAGAAGCGCCTTTACGGTGACCCTAAACAGCAACATATGGATGTCAGGAAGATGTATACCGACAATGGTTATCTCTTCTTCAACCTTATGCCGGTTGAGGTCAATATAGAGGGAGACTCTGTTGATGTTGAGATGCGTATATTCGAGGGTAAGCCGGCTACATTCAGCAATATCATCATCAATGGAAATACAGTTACCAATGAGAAGATTGCCCGCAGGGCCCTCTTTACCCGCCCGGGCTACCTCTACAGCCAGTCTGATCTTGAGCGTTCTATGAGGGAGATCTCTTCAATGGGTCACTTTGATCCGGAGGTGGCGCTTTCAGAGAAGGGTGTGAGTGTCCTTCCAAACCAGATGAACAACACCGTTGATATTGCATACAATCTTACAGAGAAGCCAAACAGCCAGCTTGAACTTTCAGGAGGTTGGGGTGGCAATACATTTGTCGGCACAGTGGGTGTAAGTTTCAACAACTTCTCATTCAAGAGACTCTTTAACAAGAATGCCTGGAAACCTGTTCCTCTTGGTGACGGACAGACACTTTCTATCCGGTTCCAGACAAACGGTACATACTATACAGCACTTTCTGCAAGCTTTATGGAGCCTTGGCTCTTCGGCAAGAAACCGACCTCGCTCAATGTCTCCATCTACTTTACCCGTCAGACCAACTCATACTACTTCTACCAGACAAACGATGAGTATATGGAGGTGTTTGGAGCAGCTGTGGGGTTGGGCACAAGATTGAAATGGCCAGACAACTACTTTGTACTCTACAATGAGTTGAGTTGGCAGACATACAAATTGCAGGATTGGAACTACAACTTCCTCTTCAATACAGGAAAATCAAACAATGCAAGCTACAAGATATCTTTGAACCGAAACTCGACAGACCAGCCTGTCTACCCGAGAAAGGGATCGGACCTGCTTTTGAGCCTGCAGCTTACACCTCCTTATTCACTCTTCAGATCTAAGGATACAGATTACAAGAATATGTCGGATGAGGAGAGGTACAAATGGATCGAGTACCACAAATGGACATTCAAGGGTACACTATATACCCAGCTTGCAGGAGACCTCGTCTTGAAGACAGCTGCCAATTTCGGATACCTCGGCTACTATAACAGGGATTTGGGATACTCTCCATTTGAGGGTTATATCCTCGGTGGTGACGGTATGAGCGGTTACAACACATACGGTTCGGAGATTGTAGGATTGAGAGGTTATCCAAACAACTCGCTTACACCTATCATAGACAATGCCTATGCAGGTAATGTATATGACAAGTTTACCATTGAGTTGAGATATCCTGTTGTTCTACAACCGCAATCTACCATATATGCACTGCTATTCCTCGAGGGTGGTAACTGTTGGGCAGATATCAAGGATTTCAACCCATTCTCAATCAAACGCTCAGCCGGAGCTGGTCTGAGGGTTATGCTTCCTATCGTAGGTATGTTGGGTATCGACTGGGGATGGGGATTTGACCCTGTACCTACTGAGGGGCTGAAGCGTGGTGGAAGCCAGTTCCACTTTATGATTGGCCAACAATTCTAAGATCTGTTTGTCATATAACCATAATCTTAAAATTATTGAGGTATGAAAAGGTATATTTTTGCTTTATTGCTCATTATGGCAACCGCATTCAGTGTGAATGCCCAGAAATTGGGTTATGTAAATACAGAGAAGATATTGTCGCAGATGCCGGAGTATCAGGTTGCACAGGAGAAGCTTAATGCCCTTGCAAAGGAGTGCAATCAGAGGGTGGAGAGCGAATTTGACCAGATAGAGAAGCTTTACAACAACTATATGGCGGTAAGGGAGAGGCTCACTGCAGCGCAGCGGACAGAGCGTGAGGAGGAGATATTTGCCAAAGAGAGGGCTGCAAATGAATTGAGGAACCAATATTTCGGTCAGGATGGCCAGATGCAGAGAAAATCCGAGGAGCTTATGAACCCAATAAAGGAGAAAGTTCAGTCGGTTATCGATAAAATTGCAGAAAATGAAAATTTTATATTTATCTTTGACCTCTCCGTTATGCAGGGCATAATGTATAACAATCCTCAGTATGACCTGACTTCCAGAGTTATGGAGATGGTCAAGGAGCTATAAAATGAATAATTTAAAAAATTAATACAGTTATATTTATGAAGATAGTTTTGAAAATGTTGGCAGTTGCGTTCATCTGCTTGTCGACACAATCGTTTGCTCAAACTTTAAAGTTCGGTCATATCAATATGACAGAGGTTATAGCATTGATGCCTGAGAGAGATTCAGCTGTAGTTCAGTTGGAGAAATATGGCAAGTCTCTTGAGGAGACATTGCAAGGTATGGATGCAGAGTTCAGAACAAAGTTGAACGAATACCAGCAGAAACAGAAAGACTGGTTGCCTGCAGTACTTGAGGCTAAAGAGAAAGAGTTGCAGGAGATCCAGACAAGATTGCAGCAGTTCAATGCAAATGCACAACAGGAGTTCCAGCAGTTGGAGCAGCAGTTGTTTGCACCTATCCTGCAAAAGGCTAAAGAGGGTGTAACCAAAGTGGCAAAAGCCAACGGATTTATCTATGTATTTGATATCTCTGCCGGAAGTCTTGCATATTTTGATGAGGCCAAGAGTGAGAATATCCTTCCATTGGTAAAACAGGAGTTGGGAATACCGGCTGACAAGACTGTTCCTATGGGTTCACAACAGGCTCAGAGATAGTTTCTGGAAAAGAGTAATTTGAAGATAGCGGCCCTGAAGGTTAAAATGACCTTCAGGGCCATTCTCTTTTTATTTTATCCAAGTTAAAGTTCTGTTACTGTTTAAATTCTCCCCAAATTTGGTTCCCTCTCCTTTTTTCCCCGACAATGGAGAAATAATCTGATTTTTTTCCAAAAAAAGGTTATAATCATCAAATAAATTGCTTACATTTGTACTATATTAACAACACAAATAAAAATCCCATTACGGAATATTCTTTTATGGAACACAAAATTATTGACACACAAGAGGTAGTAATTCGTTTTACCGGCGACTCCGGTGACGGAATGCAGTTGACAGGAACACTGTTTGCCGATGCCTCTGCTTTGTATGGAAATGAAATTTCTACTTTCCCCGATTATCCGGCAGAAATTAGAGCTCCTCAGGGCACTGTTTCCGGAGTTTCAGGATTCCAGGTGCATATTGGAGCTACAGAAGTTAAAACCCCTGGTGACTATTGCGATGTGCTTGTGGCAATGAATCCGGCAGCTCTAAAGGCTAATGCAAAATGGGCAAAACCAGGCGCAAGCATCATTATAGATACAGATTCTTTCGATGAGAAAGGAATTGAGAAGGCGGGATTCAAGACCAATGATCCTATCGCTGAGTTGAAGTTGGAGGATTATCATATCGTTGCATCCCCAATCACTTCGCTCACCAAAGAGAGTCTAAAGGATAGCGGCTTGGACAACAAGGCTATTGTAAGAAGTAAAAACATGTTCGTTTTGGGAATGTGTTATTTTATGTTCAACCGTCCTTTGAACTTCACAGAGGAGTATCTTGAGAAGAAGTTTGCCAAGAAACCGGCTTTGATTGCACCTAACAAGAAGGTGTTGAATGACGGTTACAACTATGCGCACAATATTCACGCAATTCCTAATACATACAGAATTGAGCCTGCAAAACAAGAGCCGGGCGTTTACAGAAATATCAACGGTAACCAGGCAACAGCTTGGGGTTTGTTGGCTGCATCTGAGAAATCAGGTCGTCCGTTGTTCTGCGGTTCATATCCTATCACCCCTGCAACAGTAATCCTTGAGGAGTTGGCTATCCACAAATCATTGGGAGCAAAGACTGTTCAGTGTGAGGATGAGATTTCAGGTATCTGTACTGCAATCGGTGCAGCATACGCTGGAAATATGGCAGTAACTACCACTTCAGGTCCTGGTCTTTCACTTAAATCTGAGGCTTTGGGTCTGGCTATGATTACTGAGCTTCCATTGGTGATTGTTGATGTACAGAGAAGTGGTCCTTCAACAGGTATCCCTACCAAGACTGAGCAGACCGACCTTAATCAGGCGCTTTATGGAAGAAATGGTGAGTGTCCTATTATGGTGATGGCTGCAAGAACCCCTTCACACTGTTTCCACTCAGCTTTCTATGCAGCAAAATATGCAATGGAGCATATGATGCCTGTTATCCTTTTGACTGAGGGATTCATCGGAAACGGTTCTGAGCCTTGGAAGATTCCTTCAATGAAAGATTATCCTGCAATCAACCCTCCTATCGTTGACAAATGCGATGGCAAGTTCAAACCTTTCGAGAGAGATTTGGAGAAATATGCAAGAAGCTGGGCTCTTCCTGGAACTCCTGGATTGGAGCATAGGGTAGGTGGTCTTGAGAAGAATCCTGCGGGTGCAGTTTCATCAGATCCTCTAGTTCACGAGCAGATGGTTTCTGCACGTGCTGAGAAGGTGGCAAGAGTAGCAAACTATATTCCTGAGCTTGAGGTTGTAGGAAATGAGTCAGGCGATGTTCTTTTGGTAGGCTGGGGCGGTACATACGGCCACTTGTACACAGCAACCAAACAGCTTCTTGCAGAGGGCGCAAATGTAGGTTTCGCACATTTCGACTACATCAACCCGCTTCCTAAGAATACAGCTGAGGTCTTTGCGAAATTTAAGAAAATTATCGTATGCGAGCTTAACAGCGGTCAGTTCGTTGACTACTTGAGAGCTAAGCTTCCACAATTCCAATATGCCCAATTGAATAAAGTACAAGGTCAGCCATTCATCGTTCAGGAGGTAACTGAGGCTGTCAAGGCACTATAATAAGGAGACTGTTTTATTAAATTTCAAAAGAAGACAATTATGAAATATACAATACAAGATTTTAAAAGCGATCAAGAGGTAAAATGGTGTCCAGGTTGTGGTGACCACGCAGTTTTGGCATCTGTTCTAAGAGCTATGCCCGAGGTATGTGAGGAGATGGGCTACAATAAAGAGCAATTCGTATTCGTATCAGGTATCGGTTGTTCGTCACGTTTCCCATACTATATGAATACCTACGGATTCCACTCAATCCACGGTAGAGCTACAGCAATATCTACCGGAGTAAAAGTTGCCAACCCAGAGTTGTCTGTATGGCAGGCTACCGGTGACGGAGATGCTTTGGCAATCGGAGGTAACCACTTTATCCACGCAATGCGTAGAAATGTCGATATCAATATCATACTTTTCAACAACCGTATATATGGTTTGACCAAAGGCCAATACTCGCCTACTTCAAAATTGGGTATTGTAACCAAGACCTCTCCATATGGTTCAATTGAGCAGCCTTTTACTCCTGGCCAGTTGGTTTTGGGTGCAAGAGGAACTTTCTTTGCCCGCAGTTTGGATTCTGAGTTGAAGTTGAATCAGGATATTATGGTTCAGGCAGCAAAACACAAGGGAACTTCAGTAATGGAGATGCTTGTTAACTGCGTAATCTTCAACGACGGTACCCATATGGATTTCTCAGAGAGATCTGTAAGGGCAGACAGAACAATTGTCCTAAAACACGGTGAGCCTATGATCTTCGGTGCCAATAGAGATAAAGGTTTGGTATTGGACGGTGATAAATTGAAAGTTGTAACTATCGGTGAAAACGGCATCACAGAGAAGGATATTCTTGTACACGATGCACATACCGGCAATATAGGTATTCACAGTATGCTTGTTGAGATGAAATATCCTGACTATCCTGTTGCATTGGGTGTTATCAGGGATGTTGAGGACAAGACATACAACGACAATGTCCATAACCAGGTAAATGAGGTTAAGGCAAAATCAAAGATACAATGTATGGAGGACTTGTTGCATAGCGGTGCAACCTGGACTGTAGAATAATGAGAATAACTTAGTAACCTTTTTATAAAACACTAAAACACATAATAAATTATGAAAGTAGCTGAGATTATGGCCAGCTTGGAGAAAAAATATGGCCATGAGAAAGAGTATTTGCAGGCAGTACGTGAGGTACTAGAGTCAATCGAGGAGGTTTACAACCAACATCCTGAGTTTGAGAAAGCAAAGATCGTTGAGCGTATCGTTGAGCCAGACAGAATCTTTACTTTTAGAGTAACTTGGGTTGATGATAAAGGTGAGGTTCAAACTAACTTGGGTTACCGTGTACAGTTCAACAGCGCTATCGGCCCTTACAAAGGCGGTTTGCGTTTCCACCCTGCTGTTACCCCTTCAATGCTTAAATTCTTGGGTTTTGAGCAGACATTCAAAAATGCTCTTACTACTTTGCCTATGGGCGGTGGTAAAGGTGGTTCAGATTTCAACCCAGTTGGAAAATCTGACGCTGAGATCATGCGTTTCTGCCAGGCATTCATGCTAGAGTTGTGGAGAAACTTGGGTCCTGATACTGATGTGCCTGCAGGTGATGTTGGTGTTGGTGGTCGTGAGATCGGATTCCTTCACGGTATGTATACAAAATTGGCTCGTAAATACAGCACAGGCGTTTTGACCGGTAAAGGTGCTATGTGGGGTGGTTCAATCCTACGTCCTGAGGCTACTGGTTTCGGTGCATTGTATTTCACTCAACACCTTTTGGACAAAGCTAACAAAGAGCTTAAAGGTAAGACTGTTGCTATCTCAGGTTTCGGTAACGTTGCTTGGGGTGCTGCTACCAAAGCTACTGAGCTAGGTGCTAAAGTTGTTGCTATCTCTGGTCCTGATGGAGTATGCGAGATTCCTGAGGGTATTACTAAAGAGATGATCGACTATATGTTGGAGATGCGTGCTTCTAACCGTAACAAGGTTGAGGATATGGCTACCAAATTCCCTGCTGCTGCCAAATTTACTGCAGGTAAAAAAGCTTGGAGCGTAAAATGTGATATCGCATTGCCTTGCGCATTCCAGAATGAGTTGAACGGTGATGATGCAAAAGAGTTGATCGCTAACGGTACTTGGTGCTGCTGCGAGGTTTCAAACATGGGTTGTACTCCTGAGGCTATCAAAGCATTCCAGGATGCTAAGATCTTGTTTGCTCCTGGTAAAGCTGTTAATGCCGGTGGTGTTGCAACTTCAGGTTTGGAGATGACTCAGAACTGTATGCACCTTGGTTGGGCTGCTTCTGAGGTTGACGCTAAATTGCACTTCATTATGGAGAGCATTCACAATGCTTGCGTTAAATATGGTGAGCAACCAGACGGTTCAGTTGACTATGTTAAAGGTGCAAACATTGCTGGCTTCATGAAAGTAGCTCAGGCTATGTTGGAGCAAGGTGTTATCTAATAACTGATTCTGACAGCATTTATATAGAGGGGGAAATCTTTCCCCCTTTTTTTATTGATATATTCTGCCTCTTTCACTATTTTTGTATAAGAAAGAGATGGATTTATTATTGGAACTATGATAGGAGTATTTGATTCGGGAGTCGGGGGATTGTCTGTCTGGAAAGAGCTGGTTGCACTTATGCCCAATCAGGAGTATATCTATGTTTCTGACAGCGGCTACTGCCCTTATGGACCAAGACCAAAATCATATATTACAGAGAGAGCTGCCAGAATATCAGAATTTCTGATATCCAGTGGAGCTGATATCATAGTTGTAGCCTGCAATACAGCAACTGCCGCTGCAATCAAACATCTCCGCTCATCTTATGAGATCCCCTTCGTTGGAATGGAACCGGCTGTCAAGCCTGCGGTGCTCCAGTCAAAGAGTGGTGTAATAGGAGTTCTTGCCACTCAAGGAACGTTCAAGGGAGAACTCTATCTTGGAACACTCCATAAGTTTGCATCAAATACTAAAGTCATTGAGCAGATAGGAACAGGTCTGGTAGAGATAGTCGAGAGCGGAAAGGTGGAGACTGAGGAGGCGGACCGACTGCTGAAAAACTACCTGCAGCCTATGGTAGAGGCTGGTGCCGACCATATTGTATTGGGATGTACCCACTATCCTTTTCTTGCAGCAAATATAGAGAGAATTACCGGAGGTACTCTTGAAATTGTTAATCCTGCTCCTGCAATAGCCCGTCAGACAGAGCATCTGCTTGCGGAAATAGGGAAAAATACTCTTCCATCCTCTGTGGAGAATGGGGAGAAGAGAAAGAATCTCTTCTATACAACCGGAAATAACCTGGAACTTCTGAAAAGTATGGTTTTCAAAATATTGGATGACCAGGGCCTCGGTGGAGAGTTTACTAATGAGTTCCAATTTTTGGGTAATGTGTGAAAATTCGTATCTTTACGGTTTCAATAAAGTGAAATGAGAAATAGAACGGTACATATATTACTGTCGGCACTCCTCTTCTTGACAACCTCTGTAGCATATCCACAGAGCGGAATTTCGTATAAAATATTGGATACATTCGACAGAATGTTCTACAACAGCCATAATCCGAGGATTGAGGTAAAGGCTTACAATAATACAGATGAGAATTGCAAGGATCAGGTTGATTGCATTGTAAGAAGTTACAATGGTGAGAGTCTCTACTGTTTTACACAGCAGTTCTCAATAGCGCCAGGAGATTCTGCACTGCTTTCGTTTTCTTTTCCTGTCAGGACAGGTTTCTATAGAGTCTCTTTGGAGAGGAATGGAGAGGTGTTCCAGAGTGCGACAATGGGGTATGAACCTGAAAGACTGCCGTCACGAATCGACACCTCATCTGCGGTAAAGGAACTTTGGGGCAATGCCCTCAAGGAGCTGGCTGCAATACCTCACCATATAAAGTTTGAGAAGGTAAAGCAAAGAGGGGCAAAGGACCGTAATCTCTATAGTGTAAAATTCAGTTCATTTGGTGAAGAAACTATTGAGGCATTCTATTGTGAACCAAAAAAAGGTGGTCTCTATCCGGTATATATAACAGCTCTCGACAAAAATGAGCCATTGGCATTCCCTGACGAGTCAGACGAGAGGATTGAACTGATTGTAAAGCCCCGTACCTGGGTGTCGTTAAAAGATGACAATTACTATGTTGGCGCCGTGATGGATATGATAAGGGCAATAGATGTGGTACAGAAGAGAAGAGCTGCCGACCTCAAGAATATCTTTATGAAGGGAGAGGGAATAGGTGGTGCCTTTGCGTTGGGTGCTTCTGCCCTTGACCATAGGATTGCAGCTGTTACAGTATATGCTCCCGCTATAACAAACAAGAGATTGCAGGGAGACGATGTTAAATATGATATCAAGAATCTCTCGGTCTACATAGAGTCTCCGGTCCTTATGGGAATAGGTCTGGAGGATGATATATGCAATCCGATTCTTAATTACGAACTATATAATCCTATAAAATCTCTCAAGGAGTATTACCTCTTTGTTGATGGACACAAGGCTCCGAAACTCTGGAGGGAACTGGAGGATAATTTTTGTGAAAAGCATAAAAGGTAGAGCAGATGGAGAGATTGTCGGTTAAATATCCCTTGAAATTCTCCCCTATACTCAAGCAGACAATTTGGGGCGGAGGAAAGATAGTTCAATATCTTGGTCTGGAATCGGATATGGAGAGGGTTGGTGAGTGTTGGCTTGTGTCGGCTGTAGAGGGGTTCCTCTCTCAAGTCTCCAATGGACCATTGGCCGGAACCTCCCTTGATTCCCTTACCAAAAAGTATGGGGCAGCACTTTTGGGAGAGAAGAATTTCAAGCGCTTTGGAGCAGAATTTCCACTTCTGGTAAAATATATTGATGCAGCGCAAAAGCTCTCTGTACAGGTTCATCCGAATGATGAACTTGCCGGAAAGAGACACGGCTGCAAAGGAAAGACAGAGATGTGGTATGTGCTTGGTGCAGACAAGGGGTCATCGCTATATGCCGGCTTTTCAAGAGATATAACAAAAGCGGAGTACAACTCAATGTCGGCAGAGGAGATAATCTCCACACTTCAGCACTATGATGTAAATGAAAGGGATATGTTCTATCTTCCGGCAGGAACTATCCATAGTATAGGAGCAGGAGCATTCATTGCTGAGATACAGCAGACATCAGACATCACATACAGGATATATGACTATGACCGTAAGGATGCCGACGGAAAATTCAGGGAACTTCACACCCAACTTGCTTCAGAGGCGATTGACTTTACCAACCGTACCCCATCAAAAATTGAGGTGATGGGCCGCAAAGATGGAGAGGTGTCAGGCTTGAACTTCTCGGAAGTGGTTACAAGCAACAAATTTACCTCAAGACTGATGGCCTTGGGCAATCTGGAGAGTGAAGAGGAGAGAGATGCACAGTTCAATTTTGATGAGCTTGACTCTTTTGTAATACTTATGTGCACATCAGGTGGCTGCCGCCTCCGTTATAATGGAGTTGATGGAGAGCAGATGATGGAGATTGAGACAGGGGATCTGCTGTTATTGCCTGCAGATTTGCAGAGTGTAACATTTGTTATGCCCGGCAACTCAAAATGTGAGATTCTGGAAACACACATATAATATAAAGATCATAGCAAATGTTGAAATTCGGTCTTATCGGAAATCCTATAGCCCATTCCAAAAGTCCCGCTCTCTTTAAGGCTGCTTATTCCTCTACAGAGATGGAGTATTCTCTTATAGAGGGGGAGAGCGTGGAGATTGCAATTAAAAAATTCCTTGATGGACCATACCGTGGAATAAATGTTACCTCTCCTTTTAAGGATAAGGTGATGGAATATGTGACAAATCCCGACAGGATAACTTCACTGCTCGGAAGTGCCAATGTTCTTGTGAAGAGTGGGGATCCTTCAAAAAGAGGAGAACTCCTCTCATACAATACCGACTATTATGGTGTGCTCAATACCGTCAGGGAGCTGCTGCTCAAGAAGGAGGTCCTTCCGGAAAATATACGTAAAAACGGAATAAGGAGGGTTATTGTGGTAGGTGCAGGCGGTGCAGGAAAGGCTGCTGCGCTTGCAATGTGTGATGCCGGTTATGAGGTATTCCTTGCAAACCGTTCAGCAGGAAAGGTTGAGGAGTATGCAAAAAAAATAGGTGCGGAGTATATTCCCCTTGATTCCCTTTGTCAATATACAGAGTCTGCAGATATGATAATCTATTCGCTCTCATTTCTGCTTGAGCAGCTCAAGGAGGTTGATCTGTCGGAGAAGATCATATTTGAGGCCAATTATGCAAATGCTTCACTTTCACCAGATAAGGGTATTGTATCCGGATTATATATAGATGGCCGTCATTGGCTCTTCCATCAGGCTGTTCCAGCTTTTCTTATTTTTACGGGCGTTGAGCCTAATGAGTTGGAAATGAGGAAAATAGTAGGGATAGAGTAAAAAATATTCAATTTTTCGCCAAAATATCATCAGAAAGTTGTAATTTTAACCGTTAATTTGAAATAATTATGTCATTTAATAAGGTATTATTGATAGGAAATGTGGGCAAAGATCCTGAGGTGCGTCATCTCGAAACAGGTGTAGCCGTTGCCTCATTCACTCTTGCCACAACAGAGAGATATAAAGACAGGAGCGGTGTTATGCAGGATCAGACTGAGTGGCATAATATTGTATGCTGGAGAAACCTGGCTGAATTGTCGGAGAAGTATATAAATAAGGGCAGCCAGATTTTTGTGGAGGGTAAGATCAGAACCAGAAGCTGGAATGACCAGACTGGTCAGAAGAGATATACTACCGAGATTGTTGCCGACAATATAAGATTATTGGGTAAGAGAGCTGATTCCAATGAGCAGGGTGGTTACGGACGTTCTATGGGCCAGCCGCAGATTTCCCAACCTCAGATGGTGCAGCCTCAGGTACAGGTCCCTATGGGAAATGATTTTCCTATAGACGACAGCTCGGATGATCTTCCATTTTAATTGAAATACAAATTTAAAGTTCGATATATTTATGAAAGTAGATGTAGTTCTTGGATTGCAATGGGGAGATGAGGGAAAAGGTAAGATAGTGGATGTTCTTGCCAATACCTATCCTGTTGTTGCCAGATTTCAAGGTGGCCCCAATGCCGGTCACTCACTTCATTTTGAAGGCAAAAAGTTTGTTTTGCACACAGTTCCTTCAGGAGTTTTCAGAGAGGGATCAATCAATTTTATCGGTAACGGCGTTGTAATAGATCCTATTATCTTCAGAGAGGAGTGTGAGGCTATTGAAGCAATGGGTGTTCCTGTAAAGGAGAGAGTTATTCTTGCCGACAGAGCCCATCTGATTCTTCCTACACACAGAATCATCGATGCGGCATCGGAGGCATCAAAAGGTAAGAGCAAAATTGGTTCGACCCTTAAAGGTATCGGCCCTACATATATGGACAAGACCGGAAGAAATGGCTTGAGAATAGGAGATATCCTTACTCCAAATTTCCAGGAACGTTTCCAGAGTTTGAAGAACAAACATATTGAAATGCTCAAACAGTATGATTTCCAATACAACGCAGAGGAGAAGGAGCAGGAGTGGCTTGATGCTGTTGAGTATATGAAGCAGTTTGAGATTGTAGACGGTGCATATGCTATAAACGGTTATATAGAGAATGGTAAGGCTGTTTTGGCTGAGGGAGCGCAAGGTTCGCTACTTGATGTAGACTTCGGTTCATATCCTTTTGTAACCTCATCATCAACCACTTGTGCCGGTGCCTGCACAGGATTGGGTGTTGCACCTCGTGCAATTGGTAAGGTATTCGGAATCTTCAAGGCATATTGTACAAGGGTGGGCAGCGGTCCGTTCCCTACAGAATTGTTTGATGAGACCGGTGAGGAGTTGAGACAGAAAGGTTTTGAGTTTGGTGCAACTACCGGACGTCCGCGCAGAACAGGCTGGCTTGACCTTCCTGCACTCAAATATGCAATTATGGTTGACGGAGTTGATGAACTTATTATGATGAAGGCTGATGTGCTTGATTCATTTGATACAATCAAAGTTGCAACATCATACATAGTAGATGGAAAGGAGACAGAGCAGGTACCATACGATGTATATGCAGAGGTAACTCCAGTGTACAAGGAGTTCAAGGGATGGAAAAAGGATCTTACTCAGGTAAAATCAGAGGAGGAGCTTCCTGTTGAGTTTAAGGAGTATATCAAATTCATTGAGGATTCATTGAATGTTCCAATCAAGATCATCTCCTTGGGACCAGACAGAGAGCAGACAATCATCAGATAAAAGAAATTAGAGATTATAACTCGGGGCGGCATTTGATGTCGCCCTTTTTATATGAATCTTAGTCTTATGTTTGTAAAATAAAGACGTAATAATGAGCAAGGAGTGTAGTTCGGAAATTGTGAAGAAGATAGCAGAAAATCCAACAGCAGATTCCAATCCCGTTATTGTGGTTGCAGCACCCAAGTGAGTAAAAGGGATATAAAGAAAAAGGATAGCCTCATTTTCGGGGCTATCCTCTTTTTATGAATAATCGTGTCGGATTATACTATTTCTGCTGGTTAGGAACATCAAGTTTAAGTTGCGGATTCTTCTTGCTTGAGAAGTATAGAAGAAGAGAAACAGTGATGGCAACAATACCCAATCCAATGAAGATATACTCAGCATTGATTGAAGCCTCCTCAAGAAGAGCCATATCAGTTACACCATCAACTTTCGCAAGGATCTTTCCTACAAAGATAGGAACTGTCATCATACCCATATTCTGAATCCAGTAGATAAGTGAATATGCAGTACCAAGGTTCTTCTCAGGAACAATCTTTGGAACTGAAGGCCACATTGCAGCAGGAACCAAAGAGTAGCCTACACCGAGGATTGCAATACCTATATAACCGTAGATTGGCTGACCAGGAGCGAAAGCAATGATAATGTGCGCTGCAAATACCATAACAGAACCGGTAATCATCCATGTTGTAGCCTTTCCTATTCTATCTACAAGTGTACCGAACAATGGGGTAAATACAACTGTGAAGAATGGTATCATAGAGACCATCATAGATGCAGTCTGTGCAAAGTTTGCCGCATTCTCTGCGCCGAATCTAGGGATAAGGATAGCTGTAGCAAATTTCTTGAATGAGATGATACAGCAGTAGAAGAATACGCAAAGAAGAGAGATAAGCAAGTAGTGCTTGTTGCTGAGAATCTTGAAGATGTCAGAGAATTTGAATTTATCCTCCTCAGCAGTCTCCACTTTATCTGAAGTACCCTCCTGTTTGTCAAATTTGGCATCCATAGCAACAAAGATTCCCCAAACGACAGAACCGATAAGGAGAAGCATAAGACCGAAGAATGCAGGTCTGTTGGTTACGCTCAAATCGTAGTAACCTGATGCTGATTGCTGAACCAAAACTGGTGATAGCAATAGAGCGGCAGCTGTACCCAAACGGGCAATAGCCAATTGGAGACCCATAGCCAAAGCCATAGATTTACCTTTGAACCATTTTGCAATTGAACGGGTAACTGCAACACCGGCAATCTCACTTCCCAATCCGAACAACATACAGCCTACATAGGCAATATAAAGTGAATTTCCAGTTTCTACAATTGATTGTGATGAGATGGTAACATAAACAAGGGCGGCTCCTGCAGCCATCAATCCGACAAAGATTGAACCTGTAACACGTACTCCCCATTTGTCAAGAAGCATACCGCAGATGATAAGTCCACCCCATACGCAAAGGAATGAGTATCCGCCGGCATAAAAACCATAATCCTGCGAGTTCCATCCCAATGCAAGGTTTGCGGGATCCTGGAAAATGTGTGAAATTGTAGAGAACATGTCATCAAAGAAGTAGGAAGCAAACATTGGAACAACCAGGCAAGCCCAAGCTATCCAACATGCGCTCTTGCTCTCTTTCAGAGTTTTAACTACATTAGTCATAATTTTGTCTTTTAAGTTTTGTTATTTTTTAATTGTATGATTATTTTATATTAGGTAATTCAAGGCCGTAACCTTTCTTGTGGTCTTCAACTTTCAGCCATAGTCCCAATACCAATGCCGCAACTCCGAGAGATGAGAAGATAAGCATAGGAACTGTGTAGCCGCCAGTCTTGTCGAGGCTCCATCCGATAATGATAGGGAATGCCATAAGACCTATATTCTGAATCCAGAAGATTACTGAGTAGGCAGAACCGAGATATCTCTCCTCTACCAATTTTGGAACTGAAGGCCATAGTGCAGCCGGAACAAGGGAGAATGAGATGCCCAATAGTACAATAGCTGCGTATGCAATAGGTTTTGTAAGCGGAACCAATGCAAATACAAGGTGACATACAATCATAAGGATTGCGCCAAGGATGAGCATTGAAGCTCCCTTGCCTTTTGTATCAAGGAATGCACCAAGGAATGGAGTGAGTACCATTGCTCCGATAGGGAACCATGAGAAGAGGTTTGAGGCCTGATCGGTTGGCATATTGAGATTGGTCTCAAGCATACCTGTCGCAAATTTCTGGAATGGGAAAATTGCAGAGTAGTAGAGAACGCAAAGTCCTGCAACAATAAGGAATGTCTTGCTTGTGAAGAGTTTTCCTATATCGCTGATTTTGAACTGCTCCTCAGCCTCCTCATTGGCCATCTCTCCCATCTGTGCCTCAAGTTTTCTGTCCATAAAAGTGAAGATGGTATAGGTCAACAGACCGATAATCAAGAGTATTGTACAGAAAAGGACAGGGGTAACGACTGTAGGCATAGCCTCGTTTGCCCAGGTTGATAGGTATGGCGAGATACGGAATACTGCAAATACACCAAGACGTGCAATTGCCATCTCAAGACCCATTGCAAGTGCCATCTCTTTACCTTTGAACCATCTGGCAATAGCTTTGGATACTGTAACACCACCCATCTCAACACCACATCCGAAGATCATAAATCCCAAAGAGGCAAGTTTTGCTGTTGCCGGGAAACTTGGCCAGAAAGAGTTGAGGAATGTGTATAATCCTGAATCAGGTGTAAACCAGTCGCTGATGGCATAAAGTTTGATTGAAGCACCTATAACCATAACTGCTCCTGAGAGTATACCGGTAAACCTGATGCCCATTTTGTCGAGGATGATTCCTGCGAAAATAAGGAAAAAGGCAAAAACATTGAGGAAGTACTCTGAGCTGCAGAATGTTCCGTAGGTCTCTGCATTCCAGCCCTTGTTGCTCTCCAACAGGGTCTGAAGCGGCGACAATACATCCACGAACATATATGCAAAGAACATCATCAGTGCAATGAGGACCAAAGCTGTCCATCTGGCGAATGCGTTGTCATTCAATAGTAATTTAGCTTTACTCATTATAATTTGTATTTTTTGACATTAATTTTATCGCGTTTAATCAATAAACCGGCAATTTAGTCAAATAATTTCAAAGGATAAAATCTAATTTTAATTTTTTTGTTTGTTATAAATTAATTGTAACTTGCAATGTTTTTTTGACACGAAATGATAGAGAATATAGAGAGCCCTGCAGATATAAAGAACCTTACCCACAAAGAACTTGAAGTGTTGTGTGGTGAGATACGCAACTATATGATAGAGTGCTGCTCCACCAATCCCGGCCATTTGGGATCGAGTCTTGGTGCTGTTGAGCTCTCTGTTGCGTTGCATTATGTGCTGGATACTCCCCACGATAAGATAGTCTGGGATGTGGGTCATCAGGCTTACGCCCACAAGATAATTACAGGAAGGCGCGAAGCATTTCTCAACAACAGGAAATTCAATGGAATAAGCGGTTTCCCGAAGATGTCGGAGAGTGAATACGACGCATTTGGGGCAGGCCATACATCTACCTCAATCTCAGCTGCACTCGGATTGGCCACAGCTGCATCAATGAGAGGGGAGGAGAGACGAGTGGTGGCTGTAATAGGCGATGGTGCGATGACGGGCGGACTCTCATTTGAAGGGTTAAACAATGCCGGAGCTGTAAAGTCTGATATCCTTGTAATATTGAATGACAACCAGATCTCCATCGACAATAATGTGGGTGCTCTCCATAATTATCTTATGAAGATATCAACTTCACCCACATATAACAGGATAAAGAACAGGGTATGGCACAGGTTGGGTAATGTGAGGTTCCGCAAACTTATCCAGAAATTCATGTTGAGTACTAAACTGGCCTTCTTCAAGAGCGGTTCGGTATTTGAGGGGTTGGGTTTCCGCTATTTTGGAATAGTGGACGGAAATGATATTGGAGAGCTGGTGACAGTTCTGGATAATATAAAGGATATAAAGGGACCCAAATTGCTCCATATCCGTACGGTAAAGGGTAAAGGATATGCCCCTGCGGAGCAGGATCAAAGTGTGTGGCATGCACCCGGAAAATTCAATATTGAGACGGGTGAGCGTAAGAAGCCGGCACAGCGCAGATATAAATATCAGGAGATATTCGGTGAAACCATAACTGAACTTGCCGAGAAGAATGAATCCATAGTGGGGATCACTCCGGCAATGGCTTCGGGCTGTTCATTGAATATAATGATGAAGAGGTTTCCCGAGAGGGTATTTGATGTGGGCATAGCCGAGCAGCATGCTGTAACATTCTCAGCCGGTCTGGCGGCAGGAGGGGTATTGCCATATTGCAATATCTATTCGACCTTTATGCAGAGGGCATTTGACGGACTTATACACGATGTGGCGCTCCAGAAACTCAAGGTTGTATTCTGTATAGACCGTGGTGGCCTTGTAGGTGAAGATGGTGCAACCCATCACGGGGCATTTGACCTTTCATACTTCAGGCTGATACCCGATATGGTTGTGGCTGCACCTATGAATGAGATTGAGTTGAGGAATATGCTCTACTCTGCATCATTGCCGGAGTATGGAACAACAATGATACGCTACCCGAGAGGGGAGTGTGAAGGCCTTGACTGGAAAAAGGAGTTTGAGTTTATGCAGCCTGGCAAGGGTGTGCAGCTCTCACAAGGGGAGGGGGTAGCATTACTCTCTATCGGTACAATAGGAAACAGGGTACAAAGAGCTCTCAAGGAGATTGTTGCGGAGTATGGCAAGGGTGCCGCACATTATAATATGAGATTCCTTAAACCGCTTGACGGGGAGATAATGGCAGAAGTCTGTAAAAAATACCATACAATCATTACTGTAGAGGACGGAACATTGGTTGGAGGATTGTTCAGCGCAGTTTCGGAATATGCGGCAAAGGCGAATTTTTCCGGAGAAATTGTGCCGATGGGCATTCCTGACAGATTTGTAGAGCAGGGAAGCATAGATCAATTACTCACGGATTGTCAGTACAATACAGAGGATATAAAGAAAAATATTAAAAAAAGTTTGAAATTTTTTTAAAAAATATTTGGTGGATAAAATCAAAATACATACCTTTGCAATCCCAAACGAAAAGAAACACTTTCGAATGGAACTTTGAAATACTGCCGATGTAGCTCAGTTGGCCAGAGCAGCTGATTTGTAATCAGCTGGTCGGGGGTTCGAATCCCTCCATCGGCTCTACTTTTTATAAAAGTTTTTTGATTTATTTAAGAAAATGGGGAGATACCAAAGTGGCCAACTGGGGCAGACTGTAAATCTGCTGGCGCACGCCTTCGTAGGTTCGAATCCTGCTCTCCCCACTTTTTTTGTATAAAATAAACTGCGGAAGTAGCTCAGTCGGTAGAGCATCAGCCTTCCAAGCTGAGGGTCGCGGGTTCGAACCTCGTCTTCCGCTCTTTTTTTTTTATAAGCCAGTGTAGCTCAGGGGTAGAGCGCTTCCTTGGTAAGGAAGAGGTCATGAGTTCAAATCTCATCACCGGCTCTTTAAGTGTGTAAAATATTCAATTAATTAATTTTTATTATTATGGCAAAAGAAACTTTTAAGAGAGAAAAGCCTCACGTTAACATTGGTACTATTGGCCACGTTGACCACGGTAAAACAACTCTAACTGCAGCTATTACAACTGTATTGGCTAAAGCAGGTCTTTCAGAGCTCCGTTCATTCGATTCTATCGATAACGCTCCAGAGGAGAAAGAGCGTGGTATTACTATCAATACTTCACACGTTGAGTATCAGACTGCAAACCGCCACTATGCGCACGTTGACTGTCCAGGCCACGCCGATTACGTTAAGAACATGGTTACTGGTGCTGCTCAGATGGACGGTGCTATCTTGGTTTGTGCTGCTACTGACGGTCCTATGCCTCAGACTCGTGGGCACATCCTTCTTGCTCGTCAGGTAAACGTTCCTAGAATCGTTGTATTCTTGAACAAAGTTGATATCGTTGACGATCCTGAGATGATTGACCTTGTTGAGATGGAGGTTAGAGAGCTTCTTTCATTCTATAACTTCGACGGTGACAACGCTCCTATTATCCGCGGTTCTGCACTAGGTGCACTTAACGGTGACCCTCAGTGGGAGGAGAAAGTAATGGAGCTTATGGCTGCTGTTGATGAGTACGTTCCACTTCCTCCACGTGACAACGAGAAACCTTTCCTAATGCCTGTTGAGGATGTATTCTCAATCACTGGTCGTGGTACTGTAGCTACCGGTAGAATTGAGACAGGTGTTATCAAGGTTGGTGAGGAGATCCAGATCATCGGTCTTGGTGAGGAGCCTAAGAAATCAACTGTTACAGGTGTTGAGATGTTCCGTAAACTTCTTGATCAGGGAGAGGCTGGTGATAACGTAGGTCTACTTCTTCGCGGTATCGATAAAAAAGAGATCAAGAGAGGTCAAGTTATTGCAAAACCTGGTACAATCACTCCTCATAAGAACTTCACAGCTGAGATCTATGTTCTTAAGAAAGAAGAGGGTGGTCGTCACACTCCATTCCACAACAAATATCGTCCTCAATTCTTCATCCGTACTTTGGATGTAACTGGTGAGATTCTTCTTCCAGAGGGTGTAGAGATGGTAATGCCTGGTGATAACGTAACTATCAATGTAGAGTTGATCTACCCAGTTGCTATCAACGAAGGTCTACGTTTCGCAATCCGTGAGGGTGGTAGAACTGTAGGTGCTGGTCAGGTAACTAAAATTGGTGAGTAATTACTCTCAAAAATAGATAAGAGCTTCCACCTTCCCAGATGGAGGCTCTAATTTAGGAGCATAGTTCAAGGGTAGAATAGCGGTCTCCAAAACCGTTGATGGGAGTTCGAATCTCTCTGCTCCTGCTAAGATCAAAGGTTACGGTTTGATTATTATTTAATCAGATAACGGCGGCTTCCAGGTCGTTGTCATAATTAAAGAAAAATGAGCAAATTTACTTATTTCAAAGAGTCGTACACTGAACTCGCAAAAAAGGTGACCTGGCCTAGTTGGGCACAGTTGCAGAGCTCTGCAATTCTTGTGATGGTTGCTTCATTGATTTTTGCGTTGATCATATTTGTTATGGATCTTGGATTCAAAAACATTATGACTGCTATTTATAATATGTTGTACTAATCATGAGTGAGATAGCCAAGAAGTGGTATGTAGTTCGCGCTGCCGGAGGTAAAGAGAAGAAGGCGAAGGAATATATCGAAAATGAGATTAGAAGACTCGGTCTTGAAGACTATGTTTCTCAGGTCTTGATTCCTACCGAAAAAATTTATCAGATTAAAAATGGCAAAAGAGTGAGCATGGATAGGATTTTCTATCCCGGCTATATTCTTATAGAGGCTAATCTTACAGGAGAAATTCAACATATTATTCGTAATCTGCCCCATATTTCGGGCTTCCTTTCAGAAAAACAGGGCGGAAAAGAGAAGGAACCTACACCTCTTCGTCAATCTGAGGTCAATAGAATTCTCGGTAGAGTTGACGAATTGATTGAGAAGGATGAAGAGATTGTGACTCCATTTGTAGTAGGTGAGGCTGTAAAAGTTACCGATGGTCCTTTCAACGGTTTCGACGGTACAATTGAGGAGATTCTTGAGGATAAGAAGAAACTTAAAGTAATGGTCAAGATCTTTGGAAGAAAGACTATCCTAGAGTTAAATTTTGTTCAAGTAGTTAAAGAATAATTAATCATTAATTGTTATGGCTAAAGAAATTGCCGCATTCATTAAATTGCAGATTAAAGGCGGTGCAGCAAATCCGTCACCTCCAGTAGGACCTGCTTTGGGTTCAAAGGGTGTTAACATTATGGATTTCTGCAAGCAGTTTAATGCCCGCACTCAAGACAAGGCCGGTAAGGTATTGCCAGTTATTATTACTGTATTCAGTGATAAATCTTTTACTTTCGTAGTAAAACAACCACCTGTAGCAGTTCAATTGAAAGAGGCTGCAAAGATTCAGTCTGGTTCTGCTGAGCCTAACCGTAAGAAAGTGGCTACTATCACTTGGGAGCAAGTACGTGCTATAGCTCAAGACAAAATGCCTGATATGAACGCATTCACTCTTAAATCAGCTATGAGCATGGTTGCCGGTACAGCCAGAAGTATGGGTATAACTGTTGAGGGAACTTTCCCAGCTGACGTAAACTAAAAATCACACGCAATGAGTAAGTTGACTAAAAATCAAAAAGTAGCGCAAGCTAAGGTTGAAAGCAACAAACAGTATAAGTTGTCTGAGGCATGTGCATTGGTAAAAGAGACTTCATTTACCAAATTTGATGCATCTGTTGAGATCTCTGTTCGTTTGGGAGTAGATCCTCGTAAAGCAAACCAAATGGTTCGCGGCGTTGTGACTCTTCCTCACGGAACAGGTAAACAGGTACGCGTATTGGTATTGTGTACACCCGATAAAGAGTCTGAGGCTAAAGCAGCCGGTGCAGATTTCGTAGGGTTAGATGAATATATAGAGAAAATCAAAGGTGGTTGGACCGATGTTGATGTTATCATCTGTACCCCATCAGTAATGGCTAAAATTGGTGCTATCGGTAGAATTTTGGGACCAAGAGGCTTGATGCCTAACCCTAAGACCGGTACTGTAACAATGGAGGTTGGAAAAGCTGTTGGTGAGGTTAAGGCTGGTAAGATCGACTTCAAGGTTGACAAACAAGGTATTGTTCATGCAGCTATTGGTAAAGTATCATTTGATGCAAACAAACTTGTTGAGAACGCCAATGAGTTCATGAACACTGTGATTAAATTGAAACCACAGGCACTTAAAGGTACTTATGTAAAGAGTATTTATCTCTCTTCTACTATGGGCCCTGGTATATGTGTCGATAGCAAGACCGTTGGTGCTGCTGAATAAATAAATAATCTGTTATGAAAAAAGAGTTAAAGGCACAAATTATTGAAAGTATTGCAGCACAGTTGGAAGAGACTCCAAGTTTCTATGTTACCGATATCGAAGGCTTGAATGCTGAGGTAACTTCGAAACTACGTCGTGCTTGCTTTGAGAAACAAATCAAATTGCTAGTAGTTAAGAATACCTTGTTCTACAAAGTTCTTGAGCAGAAAGGTATGGAGAACTTGGAGCAATTTGCACAAACATTGAAAGGTTCTTCTGCAATTATGTTCACTACAGTTGCAAATGCCCCTGCAAGACTTATTAAAGAGTTTTCACAAGAGAACAACAAACCTCTTCTAAAGGCAGCATTTGTACAGGATTGCACCTACTTCGGTGCTGAGAATCTTGAGACTTTGGTTAACATCAAATCTCGTGAGGAACTTATCGGTGATATCATCGGAATGTTGCAGGCTCCTGCACAGAATGTTATCTCTGCTCTTCAATCGCAGGGCGGTGGCAAGATTGCAGGAATTGTAAAAACACTATCAGAAAAAGAATAATAATAAATAACAATTAAAAAATATAATACCATGGCAGATATCAAAAAATTTGCAGAAGAATTAGTTAACCTTTCTGTTAAAGACGTACAAGAATTGGCTAAAATTCTTAAAGAGGAATACGGAATTGAACCTGCTGCTGCAGCTGTTGCTGTTGCTGCTCCAGCTGCTGCTGGTGCTGCTGCTGCCGCTGAGCAGACTGAGTTTGATGTTATCCTTAAATCACCTGGTGCAGCTAAACTTGGTGTAGTTAAAGTTGTAAAAGAGATCACTGGTCTTGGCCTTAAAGAGGCTAAAGAGCTTGTAGACGGTGCTCCTAAGGCTGTTAAAGAGAAAGTATCTAAAGCAGAGGCAGAGCAGGTTAAAGCTCAGCTAGAGGAGGCTGGTGCAGAGGTTGAGGTTAAATAAATGTCAACCCCCGTTTATCGGGAAATAGTCAGGTTTAGGGCTTAAACAGTCCTAAACCTTTTTGTCGTTTTTTTAGTTTATTTTCAACCAATCAAAAAATAATGTCGCAAAATTTAAATAATCAGCGGATTACATTCGCGACTTCTAAATCTCTTTTGGAGTATCCAGATTTCTTGGAGGTACAGTTGAAGTCCTTCAAAGATTTCTTCCAGCTTGATACCACTGCAGAGAACCGCAGGAACGAGGGTTTGTTCAAGGTTTTCCAGGAGGTTTTCCCAATTACGGATACCCGCAATAATTTCGTTCTGGAATTTATTGATTATTTTATTGATCCGCCTCGCTACTCAATGGATGAGTGCCTGGATAGAGGATTAACATATAGCGTACCATTAAAAGCAAAACTTAAATTGTACTGTACAGATCCTGAGCACGAGGATTTCTCTACTGCAGTCAATGATGTTTATTTGGGAACAATCCCATATATGACTCCGCGCGGAACCTTCATCATCAATGGTTCTGAGCGTATTGTCGTATCACAATTGCACCGTTCACCTGGTGTATTCTTTGGACAGAGTATGCATGCCAATGGAACTAAACTGTACTCAGCACGTATTATTCCGTTCAAAGGTTCATGGATCGAGTTTGCAACAGACATCAACAATGTGATGTATGCATATATCGACCGTAAGAAGAAATTACCTGTTACAACTCTTTTGAGAGCAATTGGTTTTGAGAGTGACAAGGATATTCTTGATATCTTTGGTTTGGCAGATGAGGTTAAGGTTAACAAGACCAACTTGAAGAAGTGTATTGGAAAGAAGCTTGCCGCAAAGGTTCTTGAGATTTGGAACGAGGACTTTGTGGATGAGGCTACTGGTGAGGTTTATTCAATTGAGCGTAACAGAGTTATCGTAGATAGAGAGACTATATTGGCAGAGGAGCATATCGACGAGATCCTTGAGTCTGGTGTAAGCACCATTCTTGTACATAAAGAGGATGCAAATACTGCCGATTATGCAATTATCCATAATACACTACAGAAAGACCAGACCAACTCCGAGAAGGAGGCGATCTTCTATACATACAGGCAATTGCGTAACTCAGAACCACCTGACGAGGCAACTGCAAGGGATGTGATTGACAAACTATTCTTCTCCGACAAGAGATATGATCTTGGAGAGGTTGGACGTTTCCGTTTGAACAGGAAGTTGAGTCTTTCTACCCCTGCTGATGTAAGGGTACTTACTAAAGCAGACATTATCGAGATTATCAGATATTTGATCCAGTTGATCAACTCAAAGGCAATTGTAGATGATATCGACCATTTGAGCAACAGAAGAATCAGGACTGTTGGCGAGCAGTTGGCAAACCAGTTCAGCGTAGGTTTGGCACGTATGGCCAGAACAATCCGTGAGCGTATGAATGTAAGGGATAATGAGGTGTTTGCCCCAATTGACCTTATCAATGCCAAGACACTCTCTTCTGTAATTAACTCATTCTTCGGTACCAGCCAGTTGTCACAGTTTATGGACCAGACTAACCCATTGGCTGAGATGACCCACAAGAGAAGGTTGTCGGCTTTGGGACCTGGCGGTTTGAGTAGGGACCGTGCGGGATTTGAGGTTCGTGACGTACACTACACACACTACGGAAGGTTGTGTCCTATCGAGACTCCTGAGGGACCGAACATTGGTCTTATCTCATCTCTTTGCGTTTATGCAAGAATCAATGAGTTGGGTTTCATTGAGACACCATACCGTAAAGTTGAGAATGGTGTAGTGGATCTCTCTCCAAAAGGTTGCGTATATATGAGCGCAGAAGAGGAGGAGGATAAGATGGTTGCACAGGCAAATGCCCATATAGACGAGAATGGAGTTTTGACTGACGACCGTATCAAATGCCGTTATGAGGCAGACTATCCTGTTGTGAGCAAGAATGAGGTTCATCTTATGGATGTTGCTCCTAACCAGATTGCTTCAGTTGCGGCTTCTTTGATTCCATTCCTTGAGCACGATGATGCTAACCGTGCATTGATGGGATCAAACATGATGCGTCAGGCAGTGCCTGTCATCAAACCGGAGGCTCCAATTGTAGGTACAGGTCTTGAGGGCGTGGTTGCAAAAGATTCACGCACCCAGATTATGGCTGAGGGAGTCGGCGAGATTGTATATGTGGATGCAAACGAGATCCATATCAAATATGAGCGTACAGAGGCTGAGAAGTTTGTAAGCTTCAACCCTGAGGTTACAGTTTACAAGTTGCCTTTGTATAGAAAAACCAACCAAAGTACATCGATCCATCTTAAACCTATTGTCAAGAAGGGTCAGAAGGTAACTCCTGGCCAGATCCTTACAGAGGGTTACGGAACACAGAACGGTGAGCTTGCTCTTGGAAGAAACCTCAAGGTTGCATATATGCCATGGAAAGGATATAACTTTGAGGATGCGATTGTTCTTTCTGAGAGGATCCTTAGGGAGGATATCTTTACATCTATTCACGTTGATGAGTACATTGTGGAGGTGAGGGATACCAAACGTGGTCCTGAGGAGCTTACAGCTGATATTCCTAACGTGAGTGAGGAGGCAACAAAGGATTTGGATGAGAACGGTATCATCAGAATCGGTGCAAATGTTGAGCCGGGTGATATCCTTATCGGTAAGGTAACCCCTAAGGGTGAGAGTGATCCGTCACCAGAGGAGAAGTTGTTGAGAGCTATCTTCGGCGACAAGGCAGGTGACTGGAAAGATGCCTCTTTGAAGGCTACTCCATCATTGCAGGGTACAATTATCGGCAAGAGACTCTTTGCAAGAGTTGCAAAGGAGGGCTCAGGCAAGAAACAGAAGGGTAGCATCAAGGTACAGGTGCAGCAGGCTGAGGAGAATTTCGGCAGAAAGGCTACTGCTCTAAGAGAGAAATTCCTTGACAAACTTATGACACTTGTCGACGGTAAGGAGTCAGCAGGTATTGTTGATGTATCGGGTGTAGAGTATATTGCTCCTGGCATCAGCTTTACAAGAGAGAGACTTGACAGCCTTGATTATGAGAATATCAATCCGACAAAATGGACTACCGACAAGAGCGTAAACGGCTTGATCAAACAGTTGATCAACAACTATCTGATTGCATTCAAGGAGTATGATGCAGAGTTGAAGAGAGTCAAATACAACCTGACTATCGGAGATGAACTTCCAACAGGTATTATGCAGTTGGCCAAGGTATATGTTGCCAAGAAGAGAAAGATCAGAGTTGGTGACAAGATGGCCGGACGCCACGGTAACAAGGGTATTGTTGCAAAAGTTGTGAAGGATGCGGATATGCCGTTCCTTGATGACGGTTCTATCGTGGATATAGTACTTAACCCTCTTGGTGTGCCTTCTCGTATGAACCTCGGTCAGATTTACGAGGCAGTATTGGGTTGGGCAGGAAAAGAGTTGGGAACAAGGTTTGCCACTCCTATTTTTGACGGTGCTTCACTTGATGATATCTGTGAGTATACCGACAAGGCAGGACTTCCAAGATATGGCAAGACATATTTGAGGGATGGTGGTACCGGTGAGAAATTTGACCAGCCGGCAACTGTCGGAGTTACCTATATGATCAAATTGGGTCACATGGTTGATGACAAGATGCACGCCCGTTCAATTGGACCTTACTCGCTCATTACACAGCAGCCTTTGGGTGGTAAAGCACAATTCGGTGGACAGCGTTTCGGAGAGATGGAGGTTTGGGCACTTGAGGCATTCGGTGCATCAAATATCCTTCAGGAGATCCTTACAATCAAGTCTGATGATGTAGTTGGAAGATCCAGAGCATATGAGGCTATTGTAAAGGGTGATCCTATGCCTGCTCCTGGAATCCCTGAGTCATTGAATGTGTTGTTGCACGAGCTTAGAGGTTTAGGTCTGAGTGTGAATTTGGACTAATTGGTAATTATAGTATTTGATAATTTGAAATAACAAGAATATGTCTTTTAAAAAAGAGATTAAGGTTAAAACCAATTTCAACCGGATAACAATTGGGTTGGCTTCTCCTGAGGAGATCTTGGACAGATCTTCGGGAGAGGTTCTCAAACCCGAAACTGTGAACTACCGTACCTACAAGCCTGAGAGGGATGGTCTGTTCTGCGAGCGTATCTTTGGTCCGTCTAAAGACTATGAGTGTCATTGCGGAAAATACAAGAGAATCCGCTACCGCGGCATCATTTGTGACCGTTGTGGTGTGGAGGTAACAGAGAAGAAGGTACGTAGAGAGCGTATGGGTCATATTACCCTTACAGTTCCTGTGGCGCATATCTGGTATTTCCGTTCTACTCCCAACAAGATAGGTTATCTTTTGGGAATCCCTTCCAAAAAGTTGGATGCTATAATTTACTATGAAAGGTATATTGTAATTCAACCCGGTGCTGCAGCAGAGTTGGGCGTGAAGGAGTTGGATCTGCTTACAGAGGAGGAGTACCTCAATGTACTGGATAATCTTCCAAAAGAGAACCAGTTCCTTGAGGAGGAGGATCCCAACAAGTTTGTGGCAGGTATGGGTGCCGAGTCACTATATAAACTTTTGGCAAAGATTGACTTGGATGAGTTGTCATACAACTTGAGAAGCCGTATCGAAACCGAGACATCACAACAGAGAAAAGCTGATGCACTCAAGAGATTGAGTGTTATTGAGGCATTCAGGGAGTCTAAGGATGTAAACCGTCCCGAGTGGATGATCCTTAAGGTGATTCCTGTGATTCCACCTGATTTGAGACCACTGGTTCCACTTGATGGCGGCCGTTTTGCAACATCAGACTTGAATGACCTCTACAGAAGAGTAATCATCAGAAATAACCGTCTCAAGAGATTGATTGAGAACAAGGCTCCTGAGGTGATCTTGAGAAATGAGAAGCGTATGCTTCAGGAGGCAGTGGATTCACTCTTCGACAACTCAAGAAAATCAAATGCAGTAAAGACTGAGGCAAATAGGACATTGAAGTCATTGTCTGACAGTTTGAAGGGTAAACAGGGACGTTTCCGTCAGAACTTGTTGGGTAAGAGGGTTGACTATTCTGCCCGTTCTGTAATTGTCGTTGGTCCTGAGTTGAAGATGCACGAGTGCGGTTTGCCTAAATTTATGGCTGCAGAGCTATACAAACCGTTCATCATCAGAAAACTTCTTGAGAGAGGTATTGTAAAGACCGTAAAATCGGCAAAGAAGATTGTAGATAGAAAAGATACAGTTATCTGGGATATCCTTGAGAATGTAATGAAGGGACATCCTGTGTTGTTGAACCGTGCACCGACCCTTCACAGATTGGGTATCCAGGCGTTCCAGCCTAAATTGATAGAGGGCAAGGCTATTCAGTTGCACCCTCTTGCTTGTACAGCGTTCAACGCCGACTTCGACGGTGACCAGATGGCGGTTCACTTGCCACTCGGCAATGCGGCTATCCTTGAGGCACAGTTGTTGATGTTGGGTTCACACAACATTCTTAACCCTGCTAACGGTGCGCCTATTACCGTACCTTCACAGGATATGGTGCTTGGTTTGTATTACATTACCAAACCACGTCCTGGCGCAAAAGGTGAGAAGATGAGATTCTATGGACCTGAGGAGATCATCATTGCCCACAATGAGGGCCGTCTTGCGCTACACGCTGAGATTGAGGTGAGATTGCCTATAGATTCTATGGATTTGAGCAAAGGTTACCATTTGGTAAAGACAACAGCCGGTAGAGTACTCTTCAACCAGGTTGTTCCTAAAGAGGTGGGCTTCATCAATGAGCTGTTGACCAAGAAATCATTGCGTGACATCATCGGTAAAGTGTTGAAGGTATCTGGTGTTGCAAGAACTGCACAGTTTCTTGACGATATCAAGGCTATCGGATACAATATGGCCTTCAAGGGAGGTTTGTCATTCAACTTGGGTGATGTGATTGTTCCTGAGGAGAAACAGAGTCTTGTGGAGGCTGGATACAACGAGGTTGAGAGCATCCAGGCAAGCTACGACAACGGTCTTATTACAAACAATGAGCGTTACAACCAGATTATTGATATCTGGACCAATACCAACTCCCGTTTGACAAATATCGTGGAGAAACAGATTGCAAGCGACAACCAGGGATTCAACCCGGTATATATGATGCTTCACTCTGGAGCCCGTGGATCAAGAGAGCAGATCCGTCAGTTGTGCGGTATGCGTGGATTGATGGCGAAACCTCAGAAATCAGGTTCACAGGGAGCTGAGATTATCGAGAACCCTATTCTTTCAAACTTTAAGGAGGGATTGTCGGTACTTGAGTACTTCATCTCTACCCACGGTGCGCGTAAAGGTTTGGCCGATACTGCGTTGAAGACTGCAGATGCGGGTTACTTGACACGTCGTCTTGTTGATGTTTCACACGATGTGATCATCAATGAGGAGGATTGCGGAACCTTGAGAGGCCTTGTTGCAACAGCAATCAAGAACAAGGATGATATTGTCGAGAGCTTGTATGACAGAATCTTGGGTAGAACAACTGTACACGATGTATATAATCCTCTTACCGGTGAGAAGATCATTGGTGCAGGAGAGGAGATTACAGAGGATATTGCAGCACTTATCGAGTCATTGCCAATTGAGGCTGTTGAGATCCGTTCGGTATTGACTTGTGAGTCGAAGAAGGGTGTATGTGCAAAATGTTATGGCCGTAACCTTGCACGCGGCAAGATGGTTGAGAAGGGTGAGGTTGTAGGTGTAATTGCTGCACAGTCTATCGGTGAGCCGGGTACACAGCTTACATTGAGAACATTCCACGTGGGTGGTACTGCATCAAGCAGCGTTTCGGAGAATGAGATTGTAACCCGTTACGACGGTAAACTCGAGTTTGAGGAGTTGAGAACCATCGTAAAAGAGAGCGAGGATGGAAACAACCTTGATATTGTGATTGGACGTACTGCAGAAATGAGAATCGTTGATGCAAATACAGGTATCACATTGTCGCAATACAATATCCCTTATGGTGCCACATTGTACTTCAAACAGGGTGATTTGGTGAAGAAGGGTGACAAGATTTGTGAGTGGGATGCATATAACGCAATCACAATCACAGAGACCTCGGGTCAGGTAGTATTCGACAGCTTGATAGAGGGTGTTACCTATCGTGAGGAGGCTGCAGATGAGTATTCATTGCACCGTGAGAAGGTTGTCATCGAGAGCAGGGACAAATCAAAGAACCCTACAATCCGTGTAGTTGATGGTGATGGAAACGACTTGAGAATGTACAACTTGCCAGTAGGTGCGCATATTGTTGTGGAGAACAAGCAGGATGTGAAGGCTGGTGATATACTGATCAAGATTCCGAGAGCAATTGGTAAATCAGGTGATATTACCGGAGGTCTTCCTCGTGTTACCGAGTTGTTTGAGGCACGTAACCCATCTAACCCTGCCGTAGTATCTGAGATCAATGGTGAGGTTGTAATGGGTAAGATCAAACGTGGTAACAGGGAGATTATCATCAAGTCGAAGACAGGTGAGGAGAAACGTTACCTTGTTCCGCTTTCAAAACAGATCCTCGTTCAGGAGAATGACTATGTACGCGCAGGTATGCCGTTGTCAGATGGAGCAATTGCCCCTGCAGACATCCTTGCAATCCAGGGTCCTACCAAGGTTCAGGAGTATATCGTGAATGAGATCCAGGAGGTTTACCGTATGCAGGGTGTGAAGATCAACGACAAACACTTTGAGATTATCGTAAGACAGATGATGCGCAAGGTTGAGATTGTTGATCCGGGTGATACACGCTTCTTGCCTGAGCAGCTTGTTGACAAGTGGGAGTTCATGCAGGAGAACGATATGATCTGGGACAAGAAGGTTGTATTGGATGCCGGTGACTCACAGAACTTGAAAGCAGGCCAGATTGTGAGTGTAAGAAAATTGAGAGATGAGAACTCAATTTTGAAACGCCAGGATCTTAAACTTGTAGAGGCGCGCGATGCTATCCCTGCTACCTCAAACCAGGTTCTTCAGGGTATTACAAGGGCAGCTTTGAAGACAAGCAGCTTTATGTCGGCAGCTTCATTCCAGGAGACCACCAAAGTATTGGGCGATGCTGCAATCCGTGGCAAGTCCGACACCTTGGAGGGATTGAAGGAGAACGTCATCTGCGGACATCCTATTCCTGCAGGAACAGGCCAAAGAGAGTACGAGAAGCTTGTTGTTGCCTCAATGGAGGATTACCAGAGAATGGCAAAGTACAGACAAGCCAAAGAGTCTGCTGAGTAATATTGGCAGAATAATATCAAAACCGCGTTACAATAAGTTGTAGTGCGGTTTTTTGTATAGCTAACACTTTTTAGTTACATTTGCCGATATTATAAACTCTTGAAGTATGGCAATAATTAGAGAATTGAACGGAATAAAGCCGCAGATGGGCAAAAATTGCTTCATTGCGGAGAATGCTGCCATTATAGGTGATGTTGTTATGGGAGATGACTGCAGCATCTGGTACAGTGCAGTGTTGAGAGGTGATGTAAACAGCATTAAGCTGGGTGACAGGGTAAATATTCAGGATGGTGCAGTTCTGCATACATTATATCAGAGATCGGTATGTGAGATTGGAAATGATGTCTCAGTTGGCCATAATGCAATAATTCACGGAGCAAAGGTAGGAAACAATGTGCTTGTCGGAATGGGTGCTATCCTTATGGACAATGCTGTAATTCCGGACAATACAATAATTGCAGCAGGAGCGGTAGTTTTGAGCAACTCCGTTCTTGAGCCTGGTGTATATGCCGGCATTCCCGCCAAAAAGGTAAAAGAGGGATCTGATGCCATAGGCGAGGCGGCACACAAGAATGCTCAGGGATATATGATGTATAAAGAGTGGTTTATGGATGGTAATGAGGAAAAACAATAAAACCAAAGATAATATGAAGAGACTATTTTTAATGTTTGCAGGATTGCTTATGATGTGGTCTTGCGGAAATTCGGGTGACGGATATAGCGTCAAGATGAAGTTTGAGGGCGATATGTCACAACTTAAGGGTGATACGCTGATCCTTACAGGTATGATGGAGAGTGAGCCTATTGCTGATACAGTTGTGTTGGTTAATGGAGAAGCTACCTTCAAAGGTGAAAAGATTGATACACCACAATATGTTTCAATTGTAGTGAAAGGTAATCCTCCTCAGCGCATTGCAAGATTCTTCCTTGAGAATTGTGACAACTCAATAACTGTGAAATTCATTGAGAATGCAAAGGCAGAGGTGGCGGTTAAAGCCGGACGTTTCCAGACTGTATCTGACTCGTTGCAGGCTATCCAGAAGGAGTTGGTTACCAAATTCAAAGTTGACTCATTGATGGCCCGTTACAGGTCAGCATCTGCAGAAGAGAAGGCTGCAATAGTAAATCTGATCGACAGCGTTGAGACTGTTCTACAGAAGAGTCAGGATGACTATATCGCTGCAAATCCGACAAGTATGTATGCTTTGTATATGTTGTCGAGAAACCTTAATCAGATTCCATTTGAGGAGGCTGAGGCAAGATTTGCACACTTTAAGGATAATCCTGAGTATGCAAAGAACAAGAATTTGGAAGCTATTGCAAAGGCTATTGATGAGATAAGGGCTTTGCAACCTGGAAATGTTGCTCCTGATTTTACTCAGAATGATCCTGATGGAAACCCTGTAACATTCTCAGATATCTATAAGAAGAACAAGGTTACTATGGTGGATTTCTGGGCATCGTGGTGCAACCCTTGCAGAGCCTTCAATCCTACTCTCGTTCAAATATACAAAGAGTACCATCCAAAGGGATTTGAAATTTTAGGTGTCTCTTTGGATAAGGAGAAAGAGAAATGGGAGAAGGCCATCAAAGATGACAAGTTGACCTGGTACCATGTTTCTGATCTTGGTTTCTGGAACAATGAGGTTTCAAAGATGTATTGTGTGAAGTTTATTCCGCAGTCAATTCTTGTAGACCAGAATGGTGTGATTATCAAGAGACAGCCAAGTGAAGAGGAGATTGTTGAGATTTTGAAGGCAAATCTTTAGAATCAGAATCTGGCCACAGAGCCGGAGATTTATAGAATAGAGCTGGGCATCTTTCTGAAAATGAAATTATCATTCAGAAAGATGTCCTCTCTTTTTTGTATGATATCCATTTCTAAAATGATGGTGTGGTTTGCACATATGCAGCACTGTCCCGTAGAGGATTGCCTGCAGGATGAGGGTGACTATTTCACCTTGAATTGAAGAGAATGGGGCCCCCATACTGTTGAGTTTTATATATCCGGTGATGGCGGGTGATGCCGGTAGAAGGTAGTGGGCAATTTGCCAGAATGGAGGCATTGCCTCTCTTGGAAATGACATTCCTGAGAGAAAAATTATACCCACTGAGAAGAATGGGACTATCAGATTGATGCTCTCACCATCATCAAGTGGTAATGCCAGAACTCTGCCAAATATTGCCGTTACAGCTATGAAGAGGAGAATGAATGGAAAGAGCAATAGGGGGGAGGCAAGGTTGGGGAGGGTGAAGAGAACCGGTACAGCTCCAATTACAAATAGTGAAATTATTGAGTAGAGAATGGTAAATCGGGAGATTATTCTCAAGTTTGCCACTCTGTAGCCGTAAAGGGATATCTCTCTGTTGCCATATATGCCGATTGCCATTATGAGTGTCTGGAAAAGGGCTACAATGAGCACTACAGGCATAAGGAATGAGCCGTATCCGCCGTCACGATTGTAGAGGACAATGCCATTTATCTCTATTTTTGGAGCAGTGGCAAGTGCCAGTTTCCCCTCAAGCGGAAGCTGTTCTATGATGGTGCTGCGATACTCAGCAGAGAGTTGTTGCATTACATTGACAGTACTGTTGCGTATGGCTAGGTAGTAGAGAAGCGAGGTGGTTGTGCCTATGGTTACAAATCTGCCCGTCTCTCCACGATTTATCCTCTTTGAGAAGTCGGACGGTATTGTGATGATGCCCATTATCTTTCTCTCTTTCATAAGCGATTCCGCCTCCTTGAGGTTATCCGTGCTGTATCCGATCTTTACCTCTTCAGTTGCTGAGAGGTACTCAGTAAATTTTCGTGACTCTATGCTGTTGCTCAAATCAACAGTTGCAACAGGAACCTCTTCAACTCTGTCGGGAAGGTAGATTAAATTGTAAAGTATGCTGTAACCGACAGTTCCTCCTATGGCAACAAGTGCTACTCCATAGAGTGGGGATAGTCTGGAGAAAGGCCCGTCGTATTTGAGATATCTGGAGAATCCCAATTTTGCGGTAAGTGCTCCGGCTACAATGAAGAGCAGGAGTGCAAAGAGGAGAGGTCCCGTATTGTGGGATGTCTGAAGGTAGAGAGTATTCTGATAGATCTCTGTAAAGTACCTTACCGGAAAGAGATGCGACAGGAGTTGTACGGCATTGCCCATCTTCTCCAGAGGAAATGTCACTCCACACATAGTTGCCCCAAGTGCACCGTACATTGAGGCGATACTTATGGAGATTGCAGTGTTTGGTATAAGCAGGGCTATGATGGTGCCTACAGCAACAGTGGAGCCCATAAAGATGATGGATGAGAGCAGTAGAGTTGATATTCCTCCATTTATAGGTATGTTGAGCAGACCGAATGCTATTGTATTTATTATGATTGCATAGAGGGAGAAGAGGAGGAGATATGGGAGCAGTTTGGCTGTAAGAGCCAAGCCCACTCTTCCTTGTGCATATTTCTCCAATTTGCCGAATCTCAGTTCCGTCATATTATTCCGCTCCATCCCTATTATATAGACAACAAGTACTATGAGCAGTATCTGGAGAAAGATGAATGAAAACGGGTAGGTAATATAGGTGACAAAGTCGAGGTTTGGATTGTAAAGCGGTTCATCCATTCCGTTGAATGGGAGCAATGTGGCCTCAATCTCTCTTCCGGTAAGAGCTCCGGCTGCTCCTCTTTCAGCTATATATTGGGCTTGAATATTGTTGAGAATGGTGAGTACAGCACCGTTTGCCTCTTCGCCTGTTGCCAGAACAGATTTCTGATAGATCCAGCTGATTTTGGGAACCTCTCCACGGTAGAGTTTTTTATCATAATCGGGCGGAATAATAATGTATCCATATATTTTTCCATTCTGAAGGGCTTTATGAGCCTCTTTTTCACTTAAGTAGAGATGGTTCTTCCTACTCTTCACATTAAAGATCCCCCTCTTTTCCAGGGTCAGCTTTTCGGAGCTGTTGAGCAGTGAGATGATATGGCGCGTGTTGCAGCTGTTGGTGTAGTCTACTGCGCCAATCGGAATATCACAGATTATTCCCCTCCCAAAGATGGTTGAGAGGAAGATGATTGAGAAGATAGGAACTGCCGTAAGGGCAATGGAAAGGATTCTGCTGGAGAGAATTATTTTTATCTCTCTGAGTATGATAGCCTTGAAAATTTTAAAATAATCCAGCATCGTAAAATTGTTTTAGGATGGCTCTCTCTTTGATATTGGGTTAGAGCTCAATAAGGATGGACATTCCGGCGCGGAGCTCCTCTCTGAGTGCATCAGAGAGGGGGCGTGCCTTTATTTGGAATGTTACAATATCGTAGGAGCCGGTTGCCCTTGAAGAGTGGCTGTTGGCATAGCTGCCAAGGGGATTTACATAGTAGACTTCAAACTCACACTGTTTGTTTTCAAGTGCAGGAATTGTGGCTGTGAATCTCTCTCCAACGGTAAAGTGGTATAGTTCGGTCTCTCTTATATTGAGTATGGCATAGCTACTATTGGACTTTATTATATCCATAATAGGTGTTCCGGGCATAATCAGCTCTCCTGGTCGGGGGTAGATGGCAGCTACCTCCCCGTCTGTGGGGGAGGTGAGCTTTGAATCATCAAGCAGTGCCTCGATAGCCATCACTCCTCCGGATGCCGCATTGACAAGGGCTCTTGCACTCTCCCTGTCTTCTCTCTGTGCACCGGCAAGTGCCATCTCATATTGGTAGAGTGCAGCATTTCTGGCAGCTTCGGCATTTTTGCAGAGGGCAGTTACTTCGTCGAATCTCTGTTGGGTAACTATGCTGTCGAGATAGAGTGCCTTTGTGCGTTCAAGGCTCTTTTGGGCAAGATCGAGGTTTGCTTGTGATGCATCAAGCGCCTGTCTGAGTGATTTGAGTATCTCTTCGCGGGCTCCGCTGTCAACCTTGCGGTTCTGATATTTGGCTACATTCTCCATTGCAGAGGCCGTTGTGAGTTGGGCAATCGCCTCGGGGCTGTTTATCCACACAAGCGTATCTCCTGACTTTACCCTCTCTCCCTCCTTTACATAGAGTTCCATCACCCTTCCTATCAGTTTGCCGGATACCGTAACCTGTTCAGATTCTATGCGTCCCTGTATTATCTCCGGCCTTACTCTATAGAACAGAATCGCTGCAACAGATATTAAGGCTGTGATTATAAGCAGTATGATTACTGTGGTGATAAGTTGTCTGTTATTGTCCTCCTTCATAAAGCAGATTATTTGGATTGTTCATATATGTTATAATCCCGCCGCTCTCGCCTACAAGTGCAAGAAGTGCTGAGAGAGCCAGGTCGTATTGGTAGTAGGCCATAATGGCAGCACTCTCCACTTTAGCGAGGAGTGTATGGGCATTGATGCACTCCCAAGAGGTTGACATCCCCTCTTTGAAACTCTTTTCCCTCATCTTGACAAGCTCTTTGGCAAGTTCGACAGATGTCTCTATCATCTTGAGGTCGTTGCTGGCATCTTCTATTCTGTTGTAGAGGGTGTTGGCAAGGAGATAGAGGTTTTCCCGTGCATCCTCTTCTCCAAGATTGAGCCTGTTGTATTCCAGTTTGGCCAGCTGCATAGATTTTTCGCGGTTCAGACCGTCAAAGATGTTCCACACGAAACCTGCTCCTATTACGCTCCTTGGGGCAAGATTCTTTGGAATATTGTAGGAGTAGAGGTTCTGTTTACCAAAGAGTGCAATATTTGGCAGATAGCCGCTGCGTGATATCTTGTATTGGTTGAGTGTCATCTTTTTCTGCTCTCCTATGAGTTCGAGCTGGGGATTTTGGCTCTCTATGGCGGCGTGGAAGTTGTGGCGTTGGGGTAGCTCGGGTACCATAAAGAATGGTGAGCTCAAGTGCAGTGCTCTTGTGCAGCTGTTGCCACTCTCTGGTGCAACATCTCCATTGTTCTCTGACTCCATTTTCCAGCCAAGACTCTTTTCCAGAGCCTCTGTTGCAAGTTGCTGATTGTTGAGGGCATTTTCGTACTCCCTGAGCGCCTCCTGGTATGCCACCTTTGCGGTGAGCATTTCGGCCTTGTTTATTACTCCGTTCTCCATCATCTTTAAGGAGTTTTTGTAGAGCAGCTCCATTGAGTGGAGGTTCTGGCTGCAGACTGAGGTAATCCTGCTTGTGAGTTTTGCCGTGTAGTAGCGTTCTGTGAGGAGCAGTGTCTGGTTTTCGGATGTCATTTTATGGAGCAGTTCTGCCGATTTTATGGCTGATTTTCCTATTCTGTTGGCATAGATCCGCTTTCCTCCGGTAAAGAGGGGCCACATTATTGTACCATCTATTGTGGTGATATCTTGTTCAAGCAGTGGAAATTCCAATGAGAGAGAGCCTATGTTGCTGATGATTTTTCCAAGATCCATTCCCTGCAGGTAGTGTTGCAGTATGGGGAGCAGTTCGCTGGTGATGCCGGCAAGTTCAGGTGAACTTTCCAATATGGGCTGGATGAGTTCTCCGAGCTCCTCTTTTGCCTCTATCTCATTTGAAAAGTGGATGTAGCTGCCTCCTGTGGAGAGTATCGGGTACCAGGCTGCATTGAGTTTTCCTTTTTCTGCTTTTGCCATCTCTATCACTATTCCTGATTGACGGATGGCTTTGTTGTTGCTCTCCATAATTTCAAGAGCTTCCTGCAGTGTGAGCGATATTGTCTCTGTAGGGTGGGGTGCCGCACTCTTTTCGCTTTGCTGGCCGTATAGTGTGGTGGCGAGAGTGAGCAGCAGATATGCAATGAGTGTCCGGATCTTCATATGTATTTTCTCTTTTGAGATTAATACAATGGAGATGTCCGGTTTGTTCAGCCGCCCGGCTGGTTTTTGGAGTGTTCAGGGTGTGAGTAGCTCTAGGTTATCCGCGTTCTCTTTATCTGTTGTTGCTTCTCTGCCGTACAGCTTCGTAGCAGAGGATTGCTGCAGATACGGAGACATTGAGTGAGTCGAGTTCTCCGAGCATCGGGATCTTAATGTGGGCTTTTGCCTCTTTGCGCCAGAATTCTGTGAGGCCTGTTGATTCTGTCCCCATTACAATTGCTGTGGGGGAGAGCATATCGGTGTCGTAGTACCAGCTGGAGTCTTGCAGCTGGGCTGTGAGAATGTTGATCTTGTTGTGGCGGAGCCATTGCAGTGCCTCTTCGTTTGTGCAGGCTACCACTTGTGTTGTGAATATTCCTCCGAGGCTTGAGCGTATGAGGTTGGGGTTGTAGAGGTCGGTCAAGGGGTCGCAGACCAGCACGGCATCGATGCCGCAGGCATCGGCAGTGCGGAGCAATGCTCCAAGATTGCCCGGTTTTTCTACTCTTTCAAGGATGAGTACCAGCGGGCTTTTCCATCGCTTGCCGAATTGTATCCGGTCAAGGGTAAGGTTTTTCTCATGAATTAGTGCAACCACCCCCTCTGTATTCTCCCTATAGGCAATCTTGGAATATGCCGGTGCTGTAAGGGAGAAGAGCTGTATGGCGGAAGCGCCATCTGTCTGCTTTGCAAAATTCAGGATATCATCATTGCTGAAGAGTTCTCCATTAAAAAAGAGACTCTTTATCGTGTAGCCATTTTTTAGGGCTGAGGTGACTTCGCGCAGCCCCTCAACAACAAAGAGTGACTGTTTGCGGCGTTCCCTTGATTTTTCAAGCAGAAGTGCCACCTCCTTGATTTTGGGATTTTGCGCTGATGTAATCTCCTGAATCTTCATAATCTGTAAATTAAAATGGCCCAAAAAGCGGGCTGCCTTCCGGCTTACCACTCTTCAGGCCATTACTTTCTTAATCTCTATTTGTAGCTTTCAGGTCTCATCTGAGGGAAGAACAATACATCCTGGATGGTTGAGTTGTTGGTCATAAACATTGTAAGTCTGTCGATACCTATACCCATACCTGATGTAGGAGGCATACCATACTCCAATGCACGGATAAAGTCCATATCAATGAACATTGCCTCGTCATCACCTTTGTCTTTCAATTTCAATTGCTCTTTGAATCTCTCCAACTGGTCGATAGGGTCATTCAACTCACTGTATGCATTAGCAAGCTCCTTACCGCAAACAAAGAGCTCGAAACGCTCAGTAAGCTCAGGATTTGTCCTGTGGCGTTTTGTAAGAGGAGATGTTGCAACCGGGTAATCGGTAATGAATGTAGGCTGGATCAGATGTTTCTCGCAATACTCACCAAAGATTGCGTCAATAAGCTTGCCCACACCGAATGATCTGTCTACAGGAACATCGAGTTGTTTGCAGACCTCCCTCAATTGGGCCTCATCCATTCCTGTAACATCAACCCCTGCATACTCCTTGATTGCGTCAAGCATTGGCAATCTTCTGAATGGTCCTCCAAACTCAATCTCGTGCTCTCCAATCTGAACTTTGGTTGTACCGTTTACAGCTTCAGCCACCTTTCCAAGCATCTGCTCAACAAAGCACATCATCCAGTTGTAATCTTTGTATGCCACATAAATCTCCATACAGGTAAACTCAGGGTTATGGGTTCTGTCCATACCTTCGTTCCTGAAGTTTCTGGAGAATTCATATACGCCAGGATATCCGCCTACGATAAGTCTCTTGAGGTAGAGCTCATTGGCAATTCTCAAGTATAGAGGCATATCAAGGGTGTTGTGGTGTGTAATGAAAGGACGCGCTGTTGCTCCACCAGGGATTGGTTGGAGAACAGGAGTCTCCACCTCAAGATAGCCCTGCTCATCAAAGAAGCGGCGCATTGTTGAGATAATCTTTGCCCTCTTTACGAATGTCTCCCTTACGTGTGGATTTACAATAAGGTCTACATAACGCTGGCGGTATCTCAACTCAGGGTCTGAGAATGCATCAAAAACCTCACCATCCTTCTCTTTTACGATAGGCAATACCCTCAAGGATTTGCTCAATACTGTAAGCTCTTTAGCGTGAACTGAGATCTGTCCTGTCTGGGTAACAAATACGAAACCTTTGATTCCGATGATGTCACCTATGTCGAGCAGTTTTTTGAATACTGTGTTATATAGGGTCTTGTCCTCTCCAGCACATATCTCGTCTCTCTTTACATATACCTGAATTCTTCCGGTGTCGTCGAGCAACTCGATGAATGCAGCAGCACCCATAATTCTTCTGCCCATTATTCGGCCTGCTATCGACACCTGCCAAACCTCCCCGCTTTGAGGATCAAATTTAGCCGGAATCTCCGCGGCTTTAGCATTAACGTCGTAAAGTGCTGCAGGATAAGGCTCTATGCCCAATTCTCTCATCTGGACTACAGCATTACGCCTGTTAAGTTCCTGTTCGTTAAAATTTGTCTCCATTGTATGTCGTTTTTTTCTTGATTCTTAGGACTCAAGTTGCAAAAATAGTAATTTTTTAAAGAATTCTATACTATGTAAAGGATAAAATGAGTATATTTGCAAGCTATGGAGATAAATAATTTGGATAGAAAATGGATCGTACGTGAGCCGGGTAATCCTGCCAATGTCCGCCAACTGGCTCAGGAGTTGGGTGTAGACAGGGTTTTGGCCAGTCTTCTTGTTCAGAGGGGTATCACTACCTATGAGCAGGCGAGGAGATTTTTCCGTCCTGATCTCTCCATGCTTCACGATCCTTTCCTTATGAAGGATATGGATAAGGCTGTTGTCCGTCTGAAATCTGCGATTGAGAAGGGTGAGCGTATTCTTATCTATGGCGATTATGATGTAGACGGAACAACTGCAGTATCTCTTGTCTATCTCTTTATCAAAAAGCAGCTTAAAGGCGATGTGGATTACTATATTCCCGACAGGTATGATGAGGGATATGGAGTTTCGTACAAGGGAATTGATTGGGCGTATGCAAACAATTTTACCCTTATAATTTCGCTTGATTGCGGAATCAAGGCTGTTGAGAAGGTGAAATATGCAGCAGAGAGGGGAATTGATTTCATAATCTGCGACCACCATCTTCCAGATGAGGAGCTGCCGGCTGCTGTGGCTACACTTGACCCTAAGAGGGAGGATTGCAGATATCCGTTTGATGACCTTTGCGGATGTGGAGTAGGTTTTAAATTTGTACAGGGATATGCCCAAAAATATGGTATTCCTTTTGAACAGATATCCCCACTTCTTGATCTTGTTGCAGTAAGTATTGCCGCAGACCTTGTCTCTGTTACAGATGAGAACAGAGTACTTGCCTTTTATGGATTGAAGCAGATAAACGAGGCTCCGTGCAAGGGACTTCTCTCTATGATAAAGTTGTGCGGCCTCGACAAACATAGAATTACACTCGACGATATTGTCTTTAAGATAGGTCCGAGAATCAATGCTGCCGGCCGTATGCAGAGCGGAAGGACAGCTGTAGACCTCCTCACTTCGCGCAATGATGAGGATGCAATAAAGATTGGCGAGACAATTAACGTTCACAATAATGACCGCAAGAATATTGACAGGGAGATCACCTTTGAGGCTATTAAGATGGCCAAGGAGATGCCTGGGTTTGCAGATAAAAAATCTACAATTGTCTATAATCCGTCGTGGCACAAGGGTGTTGTGGGAATTGTTGCAAGCCGTCTTGTTGAGGCATATTACAGACCAACTATAGTCCTTACAAATTCAAACGGCTTTGTTACAGGTTCGGCACGCAGTATCCCGGGCTTTGACCTTTATGAGGCCATTGAGCGCTGTTCTGATCTGCTTGAAAATTTTGGAGGCCACACCTATGCGGCAGGTCTTACCCTTAAGGAGGAGAATCTTGAAGAGTTTGTTACCCGTTTCGAGAATGAGGTGCGTGAGCGTATCACAAAAGAGATCCTTACACCTATAGTCCATATAGACTCATTCCTGGAGTTCCGTCAGATTACACCAAAATTCTTCAGGGTGCTCAAACAGTTCCAGCCGTTCGGCCCGGGCAATCTTTCGCCTGTCTTCATTACCGAAAATGTCTATGACAACGGAAACGGAAGAAGGGTCGGAACTGACAACGGTCATCTCAAACTTGAACTGATTCAGGAGGACGAACCCTACCGCCACATCTCAGCTATTGCCTTCAACAAGTCGGAGCATTTTGAACATATGCAGATGGGTAATCCGGTTGATATCTGCTACTCAATTGCAGAAAACTACTATCGGGGTATTGCCAATATCCAGCTCAGAATAAAAGATATCAGAAACAGGGAAGATTTCATTTAGGAATCTTCCTTTTTGTTTTTCAGCTTTTGTTCCCTGTAAGAGAGTATATGCCCAGAGAATCTGTATAATCCGAATACTGTACCTTCCTTGTGAATCTACTTCGTGCAATCCTATCTCCTCACGAGCCGGCTCCAGCTCCTATATCACCTCAAGAATCTTGTCTATAATCTCTTTGATGCTGCCGTTGTTTTCAATAATTATGTGAGCACACTCTTCGTAGATCGGTTCCCTTTGTTTCATAAGTTGCTCAATCTGGAGTTCAAGTTCTCTTTTGCTCTTGTTTTTGAGCAGCGGCCGGTTGGCTGTACGGGTCTGGAGTCTCTTTACAAGTTGTTCTTTGGGTGTCTTTATATAGATGCAACGGGTTGAAGACTTGACAATTCGGGCGCAGGCATCCTGAGTTACAGTTCCACCTCCAAGGGCAAGGATGGTGCCCGGAGTGTTGCTGTTGCCGATTATCTCTGAAAGGGAGTCGAACTCCTCTTTGCGGAATGCCTGTTCTCCCTCCTTTTCAAATATTTCGGGGATGGAGCAGCCTCTTTTCTTCTCAATGTATATGTCAAGATCGATGAAGTTAAAACCGGTGATGTGGGCAAGATGGCGCCCTATGGTGCTCTTGCCCGCTCCCATAAATCCACAAAGTGTGAAAATCTTCTCCATTTTGATAGTTAAATCTAAAAAGTCAGGCCACTCCAGTTCTGATTAGAAGAGAGGATGTCCATTGTCTTCTTTCTAATTAGAAGAGAGTAGGCTCATCTTCTTCTGTTTCATGTGGTGTTGCAGTTTCGGTTGAATCTCCTTGTTCCGGTTGGTTTGAAAGTGACAGGGTATCGTCTCCTTCTCCTTGTGTAGGCTGATTGGTGCCAATATTCTCTGGAGCTCCATTTTCGGCATTCCTTTCTTCAGCACCTATCTCTCCTGTACCTCCTTCCTCTTGATCCGATTCGGGCTCCTCTTTCTGGAGAGGCTCAATGAATCTGATAGCAGCCACTTCATAGGTTGTTGCCTTTTTACCCTTTGCCCTGAACCCTTTTTTACCTATAAACTGTTCTGCATCAATAGTCTCATCGGGACGTTTTTCGTGTTTGCCGCCAAATTTCACCTCTACTTGAGGATAGTTATCCTCTGATAGCTCGATGAATTTTGAGCCTGGGGCATCGGAGATGAACGGAACTACCACATTAATGCTTGATTCAAAGCTGAATCTCTTGATATAGTAGTCTTTTGACTCTCCGTCGAAGTAGATTGCACAGTAGGTCTTTTCCGGATTGAACTTCTCAATCTTGAGTATATCTCCCTGGTATCTGTTGCTAAGGTCAAAGTTTGTTGTGTAGAATGTTCCGTCCTTGCAGATTGCCAGAATCTGGTCGTTGGCAAAGAACTCGCCGAGATAGATTCCGTGAGAATCTTCGTTGAGTCTGTTGATGTCGCTGTCGAACCAGATATGTTTGCCGATTAGGGCTGCGTGACCCTTTGATTTGAGCTGTATCTTGTGAAGCGGGTTCTTTGAGAGGATATTTCCCATTGAGCCCCTTCCCTTGACTGCAATCTCCGCAAAGTCGAAGAAGAAGATCAACTTTTTGAGTTTTGGACGCGGCTTGAGGAATACCTTGAGAATCTCAGCTTCGCCGCAAGGGTTGGCGGAGAACCATAGCACCTGGGAATCCGGTCTACCTTGTGTGAGGTCATACTCCTTGTCGCGGGTAACTCCAGATACATTGAACCTCTTTGCGTAGGTGATACCGGCCTTGCCGTCGCGGTAGATGGCATTGTAGATGGTATTCTTGTCGCCTTTAGTAAATATCCCGGCATATAGGATATTCTTTCCGACAAAACTCTTGTCGGTAATCTTGGTAACTATATATTTTCCATTCTTTAGGAATACAATCACATCATCTATATCAGAACAGTCACAGATATATTCGGCATTTTCATCCTTCTTGAGATCCATTCCAATAAATCCCTCACTTCTGTTGATATAGAGTTTGGCATTGGCCACAGCCACTTTGGTTGCCTCGATTGTCTCAAAGTTGCTTATCTGTGAAACTCTTGGGAAGCGGTCGCCATACTTCTCCTTCAGACGTCTGAAGTGGGCAATCGTATATTCGACAATATTGTTTAGGTTACCATTCACCTCAACCATCTCCTCCTCAAGTTTCTTGAGTTTGAGGTCAACCTCCTTGACATCAAATTTGGAGATCTTGCGGACAGGTTTCTCCACAAGTTTGAGAATATCATCCATAAGGATATCCTTGTTTACAAGGTGACGGTACTCCTGCATCTTGTTGAAGGTCTCGTCGAGCTGCTCTTCCCAGGTTGCAGCCTCCTTTTCGAGAATGCGGTAGACCTTGTTCTCAAAGAAGATCTTCTCCAATGAGTTGTAGTGCCAGGCCTCCTCCAGCTCCGAGAGCCTGATGAGCAGCTCTTTTCTGAGCAGCTCGAGGGTATGGTCGGTATTATATTTCAAAATCTCGTCAACTCCAAGGAAATGAGGATGGTTATCCATAATTACGCAGGAGTTTGGAGAGATGGATATTTCGCAATCTGTGAATGCGTACAATGCATCAATTGTCTTGTCGGGTGATACATCGTTGTGGAGTGTGATGACAATCTCCACCTCAGAACTGGTGAGATTGTCGACCTTCTTGATCTTTATCTTTTTACTCTTTGCTGCCTTTTCAATGCTCTCAATCAGACTCAAAGAGGTCTTTCCGTAAGGTATTTCGGTGATTACAAGGGTCCTTTTGTCGAGCTTGTTTATCTTTGCCCTTACCTTGACAGCTCCACCCCTCAAACCTCTGTTGTATCTTGAACAGTCAATCAGGCCTCCTGTTATGAAATCGGGATAGAGTTCAAACTCCTCCCCTTTGAGGTATGCAATCGAGGCATCAAGCAGTTCATTGAAGTTATGTGGCAGAATTTTGGATGCGAGACCAACTGCAATACCCTCAGTACCCTGGGCCAAAAGAAGAGGAAACTTGATTGGCAGGTTGACAGGCTCCTGGTTACGGCCATCGTATGAGTAGACCCATTCAGTTATTTTTGGGTTGAAGACAACATCATTGGCAAATTTGCTCAATCTCGCCTCAATGTAACGGGGTGCGGCAGCCTCATCTCCTGTGAGGATATTGCCCCAGTTTCCCTGAGTGTCGATAAGAAGCTCCTTTTGTCCCAACTGTACGAGAGCATCGCCAATGGATGCATCACCGTGAGGGTGATATTGCATTGTACGGCCGATGATAGTTGCAACTTTGATGAGAGATCCGTCATCGAGCAGTTTCATAGCGTGAAGAATACGTCTCTGTACAGGCTTCAGACCATCAGCGATATGTGGTACTGCACGGTCGAGTATCACATCAGAGGCGTAGTCGAGGAACCAGTCGCGGAACATTCCGCTCAGCTTGTACTTGTTCTCCCCGTCACTGATCAGCTTGCTGTACTTTCCGGGGGTATCATCATCCTCTTCAGATATATCGAAGCTCTCCTCATCTGTAGCATCAACTGCCTGATCTCCGTTCTCCAACTCCTCAAGGTTATCTTGCTCTTTGATTCTGTCGTCTGCCATATTCTTCTTCTTTTGGTTGTTCTCGCAATAGCGGTTTAAAATCCGTCAAAGGTAATAAAAAACGGCCACTTTTTAAAGTGACCGTATAGGTAGAATAGTCAATTTTCTCCCAATCTGACCCTTTTGAACCTTAAGCCGGTTACTGGATATAACCGAACTTCTTAAGCTCCTTTTTATCTTCTCTCCAGTGCGGGTCGACCTTCACAAACATCTTGAGGCATACCTTCTTCTCAAAGAATTTCTCCATATCCTTACGGGCTTGCATTCCCACTCTCTTGAGCGCCAGTCCTTTAGGTCCAATTATGATGCCTTTCTGAGATTCTCTCATTACAAGTATCACAGCCTCAATGTTGTAGATCTCCTCACTCTCCTTGAAACTGTCGATTATCACCTCGGTACAGTATGGAATCTCCTTCTTGTAGTTGAGGAGAATCTTCTCCCTGATTATTTCAGATGCAAAGAACCTCAAGCTTTTGTCGGTAAAGACATCCCTGTCGTACCAGGCAGGCTGTTGCGGAAGAAGTTCAATGATTCTGTTGAAGATTGATGTGAGGTTGAATTTGTTTAGAGCCGATGCCGGAAAAATCTCAGCTTTTGGTACAAGAGATTTCCACTCCTCAATCAGCTTTATAACCTGCTCCTGGTTTGATTCGTCAATCTTGTTTATCACTATTAGCACAGGACACTCCACACGGTTTAGCTTCTCGATATACTCCCTGTTCTTGTCGATCTTCTCAACCACATCGGTAACGTAGAGGATAATATCCGCATCGCCGATTGCCGTCTCAACAAAGTTCATCATACTCTCCTGGAGCATATAGTTCGGTTTGAGGATTCCAGGGGTGTCGGAGAAGACAATCTGGTAATCCTCTCCATTAACAATTCCCATTATCCTGTGACGGGTTGTCTGGGCTTTGGCAGTGACAATGGAGAGCTTTTCACCCACAAATGCATTCATCAGGGTTGATTTGCCTACATTGGGGTTGCCAATGATGTTTACAAATCCCGCTCTGTTTATACTCTGTTCTGCTGTAATATTTTCCATAATCGTATCGGCTTCTACTCAAAAGATCCCATTTTAAGCATTGCAACCTCCTGCTCTGTAAGGAATCTCCATTGGCCTCTCCTGAGGTTCTTCTTGGTAAGGCCTGCTATTTAGTCCCTGACGAGTCTCTTTACTTTATAGCCGAGGTGCTCAAACATACGGCGGATGATGCGGTTTCTTCCAGAGTGGATTTCAACGCCAACCTGAGTCTTATCATCATCAACATAAGATATCTCATCAACCTGAATAAATCCGTCCTCAAGGTAGATGCCGTTTACAAGCTGGTTCATATCAGTACCTTTGAGGTTCTTGTCGAGATGGACGTGGTAAATCTTCTTCTTCTCGAATGACGGATGGGTAAGTTTGTCTGCCATCTCACCGTCGTTGGTAAGCAGCAATACTCCAGTAGTTGCCTTGTCGAGGCGTCCGACAGGATATACACGAGCCTTGCACAATCCCTGAACCAGGCCGACAACTGTCTTCTCTGCAAATGGATCGCTGACAGTTGTGACAAAATCCTTCGGCTTGTTCATTACGATATATACCTTCTCTTCGCCTTTGATTCTCTCACCATTGAACTTTACAACATCTCCCGGATAGACTTTCGTTCCCAACTCTGTTACGATAACATCATTTACCGATACAACTCCGGCTGTAATATAGTCATCCGCCTCACGTCGCGAACAGATTCCGCTGTTTGAGATATATTTGTTCAATCTTACACCCTCGTCTGAAGTTGCTTTTCCATGTTTTGATGGGGTGTAAACCTGAGCTTTTGCCCTTGGAGTCTGACCTTTTCCGCGGTACTCTCTCTTTGGAGCATCACCGCTGAATGCATCCTTCTTGTAAGAATCTCTTTTGAAAGAATCCTTTTTGAAAGAATCACTCTTGAAGGAGTCCTTTTTGAAAGAGTCCCTCTTGAAAGAGCTTCCCGATGCAGCGGCTGATGTGCTGCGGTTGCTCCTGAACTTAGGACGGTCATTCTCCTCTGCAAAAGAGGATTTTCTGTATGAACGCTTTGCTGAGCCATTTTCGGCTGAGTGTCTGACTGAGCCTTCATCGGCTAAGTAGCGTGATTTTCTGGCAGGTCTCTCCTGACCTTGTCTGCGTGAAGCGCCTCTCTCGGCACCTGCACCCTTACGCCCATTGCCTCTTGCAATGGAGCGTCCTCCTGTATTATTATTTCTCATTTGATTATATTTCGGCGGCAAAGTTATGATAATCTGATATAATTTCCTATTTTTACAAGCCTAAATAATTGTCGGTTATGAAGATGTTTGGATTATCACCGTTGATGAGGGAGAATTTGGGAGTGGCTGTGAAATCTATAAGGAGTAACAGACTGCGTTCTTTTCTTACAATCCTTATTATAGCAATAGGTATCACCTCACTTGTAGGTGTGCTTACAGCAACAGATGCCCTTAAATCAGAAGTATTTTCCAGTTTTGAGAAGATGGGTACAACATCATTCTCCATATCAGCCAAAAGGGTCACATCGGCATCACGCAGATCAGGTGCAAGAATCAGAAACTCAAACATTATATCATATCCCCAGGCGCGGCTCTTCAAGAGGGAATTTGACTCTCCTGCAGTTGTTGCAATATACACGGTAATCTACAACCTTTCCATCAAGTATGGAGGTGAAACGGCCAATCCTACAATCTATACGGTCGCTGCGGATGAGGATTATCTCAACTATAAGAATTGTACAATAGCATCGGGACGGAATCTCTCTGCTTCAGATATTGCCTCTGCCTCATTTGTCTGTATTCTGGGGCCGAGGGTTGCATCAATGCTTGTCAAGAATGGTGATCCATTGGGCAAGTTCATCCAGATTGGCGGTATCAGGTATGAGATAGTGGGAATTACAACTGGAATCGGAAGTTCATTCGGACAGAGTGTGGATAATGAAGTGATCATACCTGTCTCAAACGCCAGGTCTCATTTTGTCTCCGACAATACATCATATATTATAGGTGTGGTGCCGTCGGGAGGAGCTTATAGCGGGACAGATTCTGGTCATGCTGTATTGGAGAGTGATGGCAGACCCGATTACAGCAGCGTATATGGAAGAGCTGAACATCTCTTCAGATCAATAAGACGGCTTTCTCCGACGGACGAGACAGATTTCAGCCTCAACAGGAGCGATGCTGTACTCGGAGAACTGGATGAGATTATGGGGATAATCACAATTGCTGCAATTGTGATTGGTCTCGTAACGCTTCTTGGTGCAGCTATAGGCCTTATGAACATTATGCTTGTATCTGTTAAGGAGCGCACGCGGGAGATTGGAATCAGGAAGGCCATAGGGGCCTCTTCCTCTCTTATCAGACAGCAGTTCCTTATGGAGTCGGTTGTAATCAGCCAGGCCGGTTGCCTCTCGGGTATAATCTTTGGAGTGCTGATTGGAAATGGGGTTGCGGTTCTTATGGGGGCATCCTTCATAATGCCCTGGACCTGGTGCATATTTGCCGTGGTTGTCTGCTTTGCAGTCGGGGTACTTTCCGGATATATCCCGGCACAACGGGCTGCAGCACTTGATCCTATCGAATCTTTGAGGTATGAGTAGGATGGCGGTGAGGAGAATTTATTTCAATTTGAATATATAGGTGATGGTACCCTCCTGGATAGTTGGTGCTGAAGAACTTACATTGAAAAGGGCTTTGTATGCAGCTTTTCTTGCCTCTTCCCACAATACTTTGTCCTGAACAGTTGTCCCCTCCACGCCAGGGATGGCATTGGTAACTTTACCGTACTGGTCAACCAATATCTTCACAACAACCTTACCCTCTTTATTGACATTGTAAGCGGGAAATGGAAGTGCACCCACACTGTTTCTGCCTTTAAGGTTTGCTGATGGTGTCCCGTCAGTTTCCCCCACACGGGTATTCCCCTGAGGATGGCCGCTTCTCAGAGTGTTGGAAACCACCTCTGCCGTTTGAGGTGCGAGTGTATCTTTTTTGCGGTTGTTGGCAGATGAAAAGAGAGCCCTGCGGTCTATTTCAACCCTTTTAGGCTCCGGCTTTTCCACATCTCCATCATCTCCCATAGTACTTTCCACACTCTCAGCCGGCTTCTGTCCAACCTCCTGAGCCTCCGCTCTCTGTACCAGCTTGATCTCCTTTTCGGGGGAGGCATTCAGCGCCTTTGGTTCATTACCCGCCTTGACCTCAATGGGCTTTACCTCCTCTTCTTCGGAAAAATCAAGCAAAATTCCCACCTCCTCAGGAGGAGGATAGATATACTTCAACCCGGCATTGACGAATACGAAGAGCAGTGCCACGTGGAATAGGAGAGTGGCAAGGAGACCTATGATGGTGCCTCTTTTATCAATCTTTTCGGGTACTTTCATATTCGCTTCGTATTGTGAAGTTTGTTGGATTGGGGCTTACCCCTGTTGTGGGTCTGAAGAATCTCTTCTTGCGCCTACTCCGGAGAGGTTGCAAGGATTACTTTATATTTGTTTCTTTTACCTATATTCATAAGATTTACAACCTCCTCAATAGGAACGGTCTTGTCGGCGTAAATTGAGAAAGTGGGATCTTCGCTCTCCATCAGAAGTTTCTGGAGGGCGGGTTCTATCTCGCTGAACTTTACCGGTTTGCTCTTTCCGTTTATATGGTATGAGAAGGTGTTGCTCTTCTGGAAGTGCTTTATTGATACACTTACCTGCTGTTTTGCTGAAATCTGGTTGGTGCTCTTTGGCAACAGCAATTTCAATGCGTTGGGATTGATGAGTGTAGATGTTACCAAGAAGAATATGAGCAGCAAAAAGACAATATCTGTCATTGATGACATACTGAATGATGCATCTACTTTTCCTCTCTGTTTTATTGCCATAATATCAATTTTATACTGTCTGGAATGGTAATTCTCCCTATGCCGTCAATCCTCTATTTGGCAGGCTCGTGAAGGAGGTCCATAAATTCAATTGTATTGTTCTGCATCTTGAATACAAGGTCAGATACCTGTGAGGTGAGGAAGTTGTAGCCGAAGTAGGCCATAATTCCAACAATCAGACCAGCCACAGTTGTAACCATAGCAGTATATATACCTCCGGAAAGGAGAGTGATATCGATGTTGCTGCCGGCCTGTGCCATATTGAAGAATGCCTGGACCATTCCCATTACTGTTCCGAGGAATCCGATCATAGGGGCGCCTCCGGCTATTGTTGCAAGCATAGGAAGACCCTTTTCAAGACGGGCAACCTCAACATTTCCCATATTCTCAACGGCTGTCTGTATATCGGACAATGGGCGTCCTATTCTCTCAATACCCTTCTCGATAAGGCGTGAGATTGGGGTGTCGGTCTCTTCACAGAGTGTAAGTGCAGATTTTATCTTGCCTTCGTGAATATAGTCACGAATATCTTTCATAAAGTTTTCGTCAATCTTTGAAGCTCTTCTGATAGCCCACCACTTCTGTGCAAAGAGGTAGATGGTTACAATTGAGAGGAGAAAGAGGGGAATCATCAGCCATCCTCCCTTGAATGCCATATCGATAAGTGAGAAGGAGAGCTCCTCCTGGACAGGTGTTGCAGCTATCTCCCCAACCTGTTGGGCTGCATCGCCACTTTGTAGAATTGTTGTAAGAATCATATCTGTTAATTTTATTATTGTCATCGGGTATGTTGAAGGGACAAATATACAAATTGCTTGCCGCTTTTCCTATTTACACTTCAATATAAGGGTATCTGACAGCAACCAGAAAGAGTGCATTGCCCGGAACTGACTGTCCTGCAAGGCTGCGGTCCCTCTTCTGCAGCATCTCTTCAATCCATTCAGGCTCCCTCTTTCCTGCACCCACTTCGAGCAGGGAACCCACCATTGCCCTGACCATATTGCGGAGAAATCTGTTGGCGGAGACAGTAAAGATGTAGTGGCTCTCGTCTGTCTGCTCCCAGTAGGCCTCCGTTACGGTGCATATTGAGGTTTTGTTTCCCCCGTTGACCTTCTCAAGGCTGCTGAAATCGCGCGTCCCCAGAAGGTATCGGGCAGCTCTGTTCATCCTCTCCATATTCATCCGTGACGGCTGTACAAAAGTGGAGAATCCGGAATTGAATGGATCTTTACAGGTATGTATATAATATTTGTATGTGCGGCTTGTTGCATCAAACCTGGCGTGTGCCGTCCCGTGCACCGGAAAAATCTTCTCTACAGCAATCTCCTTGGGTAAAATGGCATTTAATTTGTAAGAAAGATGCGGAAAATCATTTAGAGTTGTTTGGCAATCAAAATGTGCAATATAGTTTTTTGCATTTACCCCACTGTCGGTCCTTCCGGCTCCGGTAACAGAAATATCCTCCTTGAGGAGGGTGGAGAGCGCCTTCTGGAGCTCCTGCTGCACACTATTTGCATTTTCTTGAATCTGCCATCCGCAAAATGCAGAGCCATTATATGAAAGACATATAAAATACCTCATAAAAAATTACTACTTTTACGCGATTTTTCAGCCGCTAAAGGTAGTAATTATTTCAATACGGAGTGTAGAGCGGTTGTGAACATCTTACTTTTATGATTGTTGGAAACAAGTAAAATCAAAATATACATCTATGGAGAGTGTAAATATAAAAGAGCTAAACGACAGAATCCAGAAGGAGAGTGCTTTTGTTGATATCATCACTATGGAGATGAACAAGGTGATTGTTGGACAGAAGCATCTTGTTGAGAACCTCCTTATAGGTCTGCTTGCAGATGGACATATTCTGTTGGAGGGTATGCCAGGCTTGGCAAAGACATTGGCAATTAATACATTGGCAAATATTGTAGATGCAAAGTTCAGCAGAATCCAGTTTACTCCCGACCTGTTGCCTGCCGATGTTATAGGTACAATGATATATAGCCAGAAGAGCGAGCAGTTCCAGGTAAAACAAGGCCCTATTTTTGCCAATTTTGTATTGGCTGATGAGATCAACCGTTCTCCTGCCAAGGTGCAGTCGGCACTACTTGAGGCGATGCAGGAGCGTCAGGTTACCATTGGAGACCAGACCTACAAATTGCCCCAGCCGTTCCTTGTGATGGCAACCCAGAACCCGGTAGAGCAGGAGGGTACATATCCTCTTCCTGAGGCACAGGTGGACCGTTTTATGTTGAAGGTGGTTGTCAACTATCCTAAAAAGGAGGAGGAGAGACTGATTATAAGGATGCACAATTCAGGCTCATTCCCCAAGGCGTCACCGGTACTTAAACCGGAAGATATCATAAGAGCCCGTGCGGTTGTGAAGGATGTCTATATGGATGAGAAGATTGAGAAGTATATTGTGGATATTGTATATGCTACCAGAACACCTCAGGATTATGGTCTGGGCAAGATGACCGATCTTATCTCTTATGGAGCCTCTCCGAGGGCAAGTATCTCTCTTGCAATGGCTGCAAAGGCATACGCTTTCATAAAGAGAAGGGGTTATGTGATTCCTGAGGATGTCAGGGCTGTATGCTATGAGGTTTTGCGCCACAGGATTGGTCTTACATATGAGGCGGAGGCCGAAAATGTTACAACCGAGAATATTATAACCGACATTATAAATACAGTTGAGGTTCCATAGTGGTTGGAACTGTATAAGATGCAATATAGCAGGTTATGGATAACGATTTGTTGAAAAAGGTCAGGAAGATTGAGATAAAGACCAGGTCATTGTCGCACCAGATATTTGCCGGTGAGTACCACTCGGCATTCAAGGGGCGTGGTATGGCCTTCAGCGAGGTGAGGGAGTACCAGTTTGGCGATGATGTGAGGAATATGGACTGGAATGTTACTGCAAGGTTGCGTTCTCCATATGTGAAGGTCTTTGAGGAGGAGCGTGAGATGACTGTCGTTCTGCTTGTGGATGTGAGCTCTTCCGGAATCTTTGGCAGTGTATCAAAGAGCAAGAGGGAGCTCCTTGCTGAGATTGCGGCAGTGCTCTCCTTTTCGGCATCTATCAATAACGATAAGGTTGGTGCGCTCTTTTTCAGCAGCAAAGTGGAGAAGTTCATACCTCCCAAAAAAGGTAGAAGCCATCTGTTGAGGATATTGAGGGAACTGCTTGAGTTCAGACCTCAAGAGAGTGGAACAGATATCTCGGAGGCATTGAGATTTCTTACCAATGCAATAAAGAAGAGGTGTACAGCCTTCCTTTTGAGCGATCTGCTTGATGTGGATGGGACGAGTGCTCCAAGATATGAGGATGCCTTGAAGATTGCTGTCAACCGTCACGACCTTTCAGTAATAAATATATATGACCCGAGGGAGAGGACAATTCCTGATGTGGGTATGATAAGGGTTACGGATGCCGAGACGGGGGAGGAGTGTTGGGTAAACACCTCAAGCCGCGCTGTAAGGGAGCATTACAACAGATGGAGTATAGGCGTTTATGAGAGGGCCAAAGTACTCTTTAACAAGTTTAAGGTTGATTGTGTGAGTATAAGTACCGACCAGGATTATGTAAAGGGACTTATCGCCCTGTTCAAGAGTAAATAGAGGTATATGAAGAGATTGTTTGAGAAGAGAATATTGATTTTTATACTGATGGCGGCAGCTTTTGTGTCGGTATCAGGCAGATTGTCGGCACAGGTGAGCTCCACAACCATATCAAAGGATTCCATTCTGATAGGTGATCAGGTGGTGTGGAGCACAAGGTTCCAGTTGCCGGTTGGGGATTCCATAGAGATTCTCTCCTATAAATCGGTTCTGGAGAGAGATACTACTGGAGCCAAGGTGGAGATGCTCTCTGATTTCAAACTCGATACCATAAGGATCAGGAATGGAATTAAGGAGCTTGATGCAAAGATTCTGCTCACCTCATTCGACAGCGGCTCATACAAATTGCCGATGCCTCTCTTTATTGTAAATCCGCATAAAGAGGAGAGCTATGCTGTAATTTTTGATACACCAACACTTGCTGTCAATACCATACAGGTAGATACGGCAGGGTTTGAGCCTATGGATATAAAGGGACAGATTGTCTATCCGATAAAATTCTCTGAGGTGTTACCTTGGGTATTGTTGGCACTGGCGCTGGTGGCAATCGGTTACATAGTCTGGAGATTTGTGGATTCGCGCAGGAAAAACCGCAATCTCTTCGGGCGGGCTGTTGCAAATGATCCGCCTCATATTGTTGCTTTGAGGGAGCTTGACAGGATACACTCGCAGAAGTTGTGGCAGAATGGCAAGGAGAAGCAATTTTATACAGGTGTCACTGATGCTCTGAGGGGTTATATCGAGTGCCGTTATGGTGTAAGTGCGATGGAACAGACCTCTTCTGAGATAATGGAGGGGTTGGAGGGAGTCTCTCTCGACAAGAGACTCTATGAAGAACTCGATGAACTCTTTAAGGTGGCAGATCTCGTCAAGTTTGCCAAATATATACCGTCGGCAGCTGAAAATGAGGAGATAATTCCAAAGGCTGTCCGTTTTGTAAACTCCACATTCATGATTGATCTGGAGGGAGAAAAGGAGGTTAAGTAGTATGTTTTTTGAATATCCGAATTTATTGTGGCTCTTGCTGCTCCTTATTCCGGTGGTGGCACTCTACCTCTGCAGGGAGCTGATGGGGTTATCGCCATCTCTCATTGTCTCATCTGTTGCCCCTTGGAAATCAAAGGGCGGAGTGGTGAAGAGGGTGGCCAGACATATTCCCTTTATCTTGAGAACAGTTGCAATTGCAGCGATGATTTTTGCAATTGCCAGACCAAGATCCTCATCTTCATTCGAGAAGATAGATACAGAGGGTATCGATATAATGCTGGCTCTTGATGTCTCCACCAGTATGCTGGCCAGAGATTTTGATCCCGACAGAATAAATGCAGCAAAGAGTATCGGCATCAAGTTTATAGCGGAGCGTCCTTCAGACAGGATAGGTGTTGCCGTTTTTGCGGGTGAGAGTTATACCCAGTCACCACTGACAACCGACAGGGCTACGCTGATTAATCTGATTAAGGAGATAGATTGCGGAATCATCCAGGATGGAACAGCTATTGGCAACGGATTGGCAACAGCTGTGGGCAGGTTGAAGGATTCGCAGGCCAAAAGCCGTGTAATTATACTGCTGACTGATGGTGTAAACAATGCGGGTGAGATCTCTCCGCAGATGGCGGCAGAGATAGCAAAGACTTATGGTATAAGGGTATATACAATAGGCGTGGGAAAGGAGGGAACTGCCCCATATCCTGTGCAGACCCCATTTGGAATTGAATTGCAGCAGGTGGAGGTTCAGATAGATGAGGAGCTTCTCAAGAAGATTGCAGAGGAGACAGGTGGCAAGTACTTCAGGGCTACCGACAATACAAAACTGCTCGAAATATATGGTGAAATCAACCAGATGGAGAAGAGCAGGACATTGGTGGACTCTTTCCCTATATACAAAGAGCTCTTTATGAGGTTTGCCCTTGTGGCCCTGGCTGCCTTTGTACTTGAGATGTTGTTGAGATTTTTTGTAATTAAGCAAATTCCGGATTAGGAGGAGTTATGATACATTTTGCATCTGTAGAATATTTGTTGCTGATATTTTTGATCCCCTTCTTCTTTCTCTTTTATGCACTTCACCGCAGGGAGCGCAGAAAGCAGATGGAGAAGCTGGGAAATATGGCAATGTTGGAGAGGCTTATGCCATACCGCTCAAAGGCAAAAGGATGGGTGAGAATTACCCTCTTCTCTATAGCCTGGTTCTTCTTTGCAATAGGTTTGTCGCGTCCTCAGATAGGGGCAAGGTTGAAGGAGACCAACCGTCAGGGAGCAGAGATAATGATTGCCCTTGATGTCTCCAATTCGATGCTGGCGGAGGATTATTCGCCAAACAGGTTGGAGAGGGCAAAACTTGCCATTTCGAGATTGGTTGACAAGTTGCACGGCGACAGAATAGGCCTGATTGTATTTGCCGGACAATCTTTTGTACAACTTCCCATCACCACAGATTATGTATCTGCCAAAATTTTCCTCAATACTATTGGAACAGAGTCGGTTCCTGTGCAGGGTACTGCATTGGGCGAGGCGATATATACTGCAATGAGAAGTTTCAGTATGGAGGGGCAGATGGGTGAGAACAATAAGGCCATAATCCTGATTACTGATGGAGAGAACCACGAGGACGACCCGGTTACAGCAGCCACTGCTGCCTCTCAGGAGGGGATAAGGGTCTTCTGTATTGGAGTAGGTTCACCTGAGGGAAAACCTATCCCAATGAATGGCGAGCTGCTGAAGGATAAGGAGGGCAATATTGTTGTAACCAAACTCGATGAGGAGATTTTGCAGGAGGTGGCCATAGCAGGCAATGGAGCCTATGTGAAGGCTGGCAATACAGAGTTTGGACTGAATCCAATTCTTGAGAAGCTGGAGGAGCTCCAGAAAGAGGAGTTCAAATCGCAGGTGTTTGAAGATTTTGAAGAGCAGTATATGTATTTCTTTGGAATAGCACTATTTTTCTTTTTGTTGGAGTTTATGATAGGTAACAGACGTATCAACAGGAGGCTCTTTACCCTCCTTGCATTTGTGCTTATTGGCCTCTCTTCTGCAAACGGACAGGTCGACAAGCGGGAGGTGCGTGCAGGAAACAGAGTCTTTGAAAAGGGCAATTTGAAGGAGGCGGATGTTGAGTACAGAAAGGCGAGAGTGAAGGATTCGCTCTCTGTGGCGGCAAACTATAATCTGGGCAATACCCAGTACCGTATGGATGAGTATGAAGAGGCGGAGAAGTTTATGACTATAGCTGCAGATTCAATGGCAAAAGCCCCGCTTGAAGTAGACTGGAAACGTGGAATGAGTTCCTCTCCAAAGGGGTATAAAGGGGCAGATGTGTATCATAATCTTGGCAATATATATCTTAAACAGAAAAAGTATGCGGAGGCGGTGGAGGCCTACAAGAACTCTTTGAGGAGAAATCCGTCTGATCAGGATACCAGGGTCAATCTGGCCTATGCACAGAAGATGCTGGAGGATCAGCAGAATCAGCAAAATCAGCAAAATCAGGATCAGAACCAGCAGAATCAGGACCAGAACCAGGACCAGGATCAACAGAATGATCAGAACAAGGATAATCAGGACAATAAGGAGAACCAGGAAAATAACGACAACAAGGATAACCAGAATAATCAGGATAACAAAAATAATCAGGATAAGGAGAACCAAAACAACAATCAAGAGAACGAAGGCCAGGCTCCCCCAAAGATAACACCACAGGCTGCGGAGCAGATGCTCCAGGCAATGCAGGAGAAGGAGAATGAGACTCAGGAGAAGGTGAAAAAGGAGAAGGCTAAGGCTCTGAAATCAAAACAACGTGAGAAAAACTGGTAGTATGACAAATATAAGATCTGTTTGGAAAGGTGTAGTATCTTTGATATTGGCCCTTTTATGTGGGAATTTGGCATTTGCCCAATCATTTACGGTAAGCGCGCCGAATGTTGTGGAGATTAATGAGATCTTCAAGGTGGTCTATACGGCAGATGCAGATGTAGAGAGTTTTACAGCGCCAACGGTTACAGGTATGGATCTGCTTGCGGGACCGACAACCTCGAGGATGTCGAGCACCCAGATAGTAAATGGAAAGCGGACCGATTCATATCAGGTGAGCTATACATTGGTCTTGAGGGCGACATCTAAGGGTATTGCAAGACTCTCGGAGGCTTCAGCTACTATAAACGGAAAGAGCTATAAGGCAAATGGAGTTGAAATAGAGGTTGTTGAGAATAATATAGGTTCCTCTTCTGCAAATTCACACCCTGGAGCAGCCGCTGCCGGTTCACAGAGTGGAGGTACAACTCAGAACCGTGGCTCAAACGGCACAATTTCATCGGAAGATATCTTCCTTACACTTACATTCAGCAAGACAAATGTTGTAAAGGGAGAGCCTATTGTAGCAACTTTGAAACTCTATACCAAAGTGCCTATTGCAGGATTTGAGGATGTGAAGTTTCCGGTCTTCAACGGATTCTGGAGCCAGGAGCTGGAGTCGGCGCAGAATATTAATTTTGTAAGGGAGAACTACAAGAACCAGATATACAGTACAGCTGTGATAAGAAAGTATATGCTGTTGCCGCAGCAGACAGGTGAGATTACAGTTGATCCTGCCGAGATGATCTGCCTTATACAGATAAGGACAGCACCGGGTGGCAGAAGTATGTTTGATGATTTCTTTGATACATACCAGACTGTCAAGAAGAGACTGAATACTCCAAAAGCTACAATAAATGTTAAGGCTCTTCCTGAAGGGGCTCCTGCCTCTTTTGGCGGAGGTGTAGGTGAATTCTCAATGAGTGTGAGGCTCGGGGCTGACAGCCTTAAGGCACACGAGGCCGGTTCATTGACAGTTGAGATTTCGGGAAGGGGTAATCTTAATCTGATTGAGACTCCTAAGGTAGAGTTGCCTGCCGATTTTGAAGCTTATGATGTGAAGAGCAACAATAACTTCACAAATGGTGCCGGTGGAATGTCGGGCAAGAAGGTCTTTGAGTATCCGTTCATTCCGAGAAGTGAGGGAATTTTTGATGTACCTCCTGTCGTCTACAGCTATTATGATATCTCTACTGGAAAATATGTTACCCTCAAGAGTGATACACTCAAGATAAAGGTTTTGGCGAGCGACAAGGTGAAGAGTGGTGGAGGTTCGCTCATATCGGGAGTAAACAAGCAGAATGTTGTCAATCTCGGCAGCGATATCAGATATATTGTGACATCATCTCCAAGATTGGTGAAGAGCGGCTCCTTCTTTGTTGGAAGTGTGTCATTTATAATAATTGTACTGATTATGATTCTACTCTTCTTTGTTCTTGACAAGGCCATCTCTGTTAGGAAGAGGCTGAAAGGGGATGTGAAGAGAACCAGAAACAGGAGGGCCAACAAAGTTGCCAGAATGAGGTTGAAACAGGCTCAGATATATCTCAAGGAGAATTTGAGTTCGCCATTCTATGAGGAGCTCCACAAGGCGCTTTTGGGATATATAAGTGATAAGCTTACAATACAGTTTGCCCAGATGCAGAGGGAAAATATAAGTGAGGTTCTCCAGGATAAGGGTGTGGATGAGAAGGTTGTTGCAGATTTTATGGAGCTGCTGGAGAATTGTGAGATGGCAAGGTACTCCCAGAGCGGAGGATCTGTGGCTATGAATGAACAGTATAACCGTGCAATAGCACTTATCTCAAGTCTGGAGGAGAGATTGTAAGGGCACATTTGAAAAGATTGAAACAAGTAGAAATGATACTCAGGAAAAATATATCGGATATGAAGGGAACTGTAAGATATTTTCTTCTTTTGGCGGGTTTGGTTCTATGCCTTGCCCTGGATTCAGAGGCCAAAAGACCCAATTGTGACTCATTGTGGGTAAAGGCGAATGACTATTACTCTTTAGGAGAGTATGAGAGTGCACTCAATGAGTATGAGAAGATTCTCAAGGAGGGGTATGAATCTTCAAGATTATGGTTCAATATGGGAAATGCATCATATAAGTTGCACGATGATGGCAAGGCGCTTCTCTATTATGAGAGAGCCCTGAAACTTGATCCTGCCAACGAAGATATAAAAAACAATATTGAGATAGCCAGACTAAAGACTCTCGACAAGATTGAGAGTGTGCCGGAGTTTATCCTTTCAACCTGGACAAAAGATCTGCGCAACAGCCTCTCGTCGGACAATTGGAGCCGGATATTTCTCGCTTTGCTCGGAGCAACTGCCATCTTGCTGCTGTTCTTCCGTCACCACCCTGCTTCTGCGGGCAGGAAGGTCTCGTTCATTGCAGCTTGTGTAACCTTTCTCTTTGCTCTGATAGCCCTTATCTTTGCATTGAATCTCAGAAGCAAGGCAAAGAGCTATGATATGGGAATTGTCCTTGCACCTGTAAGCAATGTAAAGAGTGCTCCCAATTCTACCGGAGGAAACCTCTTTATCCTGCACGAAGGTACCAAAATAGAGATTCTTGAGAATGTGGGTGGCTGGAGCAACATAAAACTCTCCGACGGCCGTCAGGGATGGATACTCTCAAGAGATTATGAAATAATTTAAACCAGAATGATGAAAAAACTGTTTCTCTCCTTTTTGTTGCTGATGGCTGTTGCTACTGCATCCATCGGCCAGGAACAAAAGTTTACCTTTGCCTATCTCTCGGATATCCACATATCGTTGGGCGCAAAGAGTGTTGAGGATGCAAAGGCTTGCGTTGATGATATAAATGCAAATCCCGAAATTGCATTTTCTATATTTGCCGGTGATATCACCGAATTTGGAACAGATGAAGAGATTGCTCTGGCAAAATCGGTATTCGACAGACTAAAGAATCCCTATTATATTGTTGCAGGTAACCACGATGCCAAATGGTCTGAAAGCGGATGCAACACCTTTGTGAAGGAGTTCGGATATGAGGAGTTTGAGTTTGATTACGGTGGAATAAAGTTTATCGGAACCAACAGTGGTCCAAATATGAGGATGGCTCCGGCCCTTCTTCCGCGCGAAAGTATGGTATGGCTTGACTCCATCTCAAAATCGATTGACCGTAACCAGCCTGTTGTCTTTGTTAACCACTATCCTATGGACAGCTCAATGTTGAATTACAGTCAGGTGCTTGATATGCTCAAGCGAATGAATACGCAACTGATAATGAGCGGTCACTGGCATCAGAACCGTCCTATGGTATATGAGGGAATTCCTGCTGTAATAGGAAGGTCGTCAATGTGTACAGGAAAGGAGGGACCAGGTTATACGCTTGTTGAGGTTGAGGGCTCCGTGATAACATTCAGTGAGAGAATAGCAGCCGGCGGAGAGAAGGGGCTCAAGAGCAGTGAGGGAGTTGTTGCAGTGGCAGCCAGGACCGGTTATCCTTGGTTCACACTCCGTATGAGCAGAGGCAAGGCTTTTGATGACAATTTAAGCTATCCGCAACGTGATTATAGTGTAAATGAGGAGTATCCGAATGTGAAGAGCCTTTGGAGAAGGCAGGATAACAGCGATATTGGTGCCGGTGCAATCTTTGTGGGCACCAACGGAAAAATGGCGGATGGCTCAAAACCTCTTGCAAAATTGGATGGAGGAAGAGTAATCTATGCAAATACCGCAGGCATTATCTATGCACTTGATGGAGCAAGCGGTGAGGTGCTCTGGAGCTATAAGACAGAGGGTAAGATCTTCTCGACTCCAGCGGTTGGTGGCGGTCTGGTTGTTGTCGGCTCTTCCGATGGAAATATATATGGATTGGATCTTGCTACGGGTGAGAAAAAATGGGCGTACAAATGCAATAAATCGGTTTTGGGTTCACCAGTCATCTGGAGCGGAAGGGTATTTATAGGAGCTTCCGACAACTGTTTCAGAGCTCTTGACCTCAAGAGCGGCAGACTCTTGTGGTGTTATGACCAGATCAAGGGCTTTATTGAGGCGAGACCATTTGTAGATCGTGAACAGGTTGTGATAGGTGATTGGGCAAATACCCTCTACTCATTCAATCCAATGACAGGAATGTTGCAGTGGAGCTGGTCGAATGGAGGGAGCAGAATGCTCTCGCCTGCGGCCACTTATCCAGTAAAGGCAAACGGAAAGATAATTTTTGCAACCCCTGAGAGGGTAAGTTATGCACTTGATGCCAAGAGCGGAGAGCAGTTGTGGAGAGCAAAAGGGGGCAGGGAGTCTGTGGGACTCTCTCCAGACAAGAGTATCTATTATATCAAGACTATGAAGGATACACTCTATGCCTACTCTACTAAGGGAGATAAGCCGGAACTTGTCTGGGCTGCAGATGCCGGATATGGATATGAGATAGGACCTACGCCTACAACCTCCATCGCCAAAGAGGGAAAGGATGGAGCGGGACTGCTCTTTATAGCAACAGATAAGGGTGATATTGTGGCACTGAATTGCAAAGATGGTTCACTTGCCTGGAAACACCGTTTTGGAATGGCCCTCATCAATTATATCCAGCCTCTTGGCAATAACCGTATTCTTGTAAGTTCGATGGATGGATTTATCGGGGTGGTTGAGTATTGATACACTTCTCGGACAATAATATAAAAGGACTTCGGTGAATCACGAAGTCCTTTTATATTTTAATGGCCAATTGTTAAAAAAATGGGTCTTTGCTGGTGATTTTACTCCCCATTCAATATCTCTGACAGCTTTGCCATTCCCACTGTAGCCTTCTCTTGGATCTGGGTGAAATTTTCAATTCTCAGATTCATAGGTTGTGGATCTATCAGATATATTTTGCAGCCAGGTTTTGTATAGTGGACCAAGCCTGCAGCCGGATAGACATTGAGTGATGTACCTATTATTATAAGGATATCAGCCTTTTCCACCTCTTTCGCGGCTCTGCCAAGCTCTGGAACACTCTCTCCGAACCAGACGATGAATGGTCGGAGCTGACTGCCGTCGGGAGCTTTGTCGCCGAGGTTTATCTCATTGTAGCCAATATCGTAGGTTGTAAATTCATCCTTCACACTGCGTGCTTTTGTGAGCTCTCCGTGAAGATGGATTATCCTGCTGCTTCCAGCCCTTTCGTGGAGGTTGTCAACATTCTGCGTTACCACGCATACATCATATTTTTCTTCAAGGGCAGCAATCAGCTTATGGGCATCATTCGGCTGGGAATTTTGCAGAGCACTCCTGCGGGCATTATAAAATTTGAGGACAAGCTCCTTGTTGCGGTGCCATCCGTCAATGGAGGCAACATCTTCAACCCGGTACTCTTCCCATAATCCGTTACTGTCGCGGAAGGTCTTTATTCCGCTTTCGGCGCTTACTCCTGCACCGCTCAATACAACTATCTTTTTCATTTGATATTATTTTACAAAGAAATAGTTTGTAAACCATAGTTTGAGGAGGGGATCAAGAAACTCCGCTTCCTTGTTTTCGTTGAATGTAAGAATCTCCTTTTTGCTCAGTGCCTCCTTTATGCGGTTGACATTGGCAGAGGAGTTGAGGTTGTATTTGTCGAGAATATCTGCGCTGCTGAACTTTGATACACCCTCCAATACGGCCTTGATAAATCTCAGCTGGTGTTTGCTCAAGCCGAATGAGACCGAGTGGAACATAAAGTCGTGCAGATTTATGAGGGCATCTACGGCCTCCGGTATCATCTTGTCGCTCAGGTAGCCCTGAGTCTTGTTGAAACAGATGTCTGCGAGCTGTTGTGCGTACCAGGGGTCGCCTTTTACCGTATTATAGATTACTGAGGCCTGTTCCTGGTGGATAACCTTACCAGATTTGAGGAAACCCTTTACTATGAAGTCGCAGAAGATCTTCTCGTTGATGGTTGGCAACTCAATCTTATGTGTCAGGCGGTAGAGATATTTTTTAACCTCAAAGATGTCATCCATAGCATTCTTCCTCTCGCCTGTGATGACATAGCTTATGTTGCCGTGTTCTCTCCAAGACTCCTCAAAGAGTTTGAATATCCTGTGCGAATCGTCAAAGAGAAGTATATCCTGAAACTGCTCAAAATAGATTATCAGATGGGTATTGTACTCCTTTGCCACCTCGTGTGGCAGGTTGAGCATCTCCTTTATCTGCTCGTTGGTGAGCAGATCTTTAGATGAGTAGGAGAGTTTTGTCTTGCCTTTGCTCTCTCCGATGGTATATGGAGCATTTGGAAGGTATCTGTTGAGCATATCCGCCAACTCCATTGCCGAGTGGGCAAAATGTGAGAAGATAATATTGGTATATCTGAGCATAAATGCCTCAATACACCTTATATTGAAGAGATTCATCCTCAGAAATTCGTGTTTGAACCCCTCCTGCTTCAGCCTGGCGATGGAGTTGTAGATAAGGGAACGCTTTCCTATCCTGGCAGGACCGTAGATGAGAATGTTTCCGTGCTCCTTTATTACATTGCAGAATTGTCCGACCTCCTTCTCCCTTCCTATAAAGGCAGGGCCGGTTACATAATTGGTATATTGAAATGGAGAGTTCATATTCAGTTTAAGTATACTCTACAAAGATATGAATATAATGTAAAAGTAACAACAATGTTAGAGATACTTTTATTTTGCCAATATTCAAGAATAATTTTGCAGGATAGATAAAAAATACTACTTTTGTAGTCCAAAAATTATATAAAAGACAGATAAGCTATTGAATAAGAGCTGATTAGGATTAGCCGCTTACTGTCATAACCATATAAAACACATCTTTATGTACGCAATTGTAGATATTGCAGGACAACAATTTAAAGTTGAGGCGGGTAAAAAGATTTATGTTAACCGTCTTGCAGAGGAGCCGGGCGCATCGGTTTCTTTCGACAAAGTATTGCTAACCGACAATGATGGCGCGGTTAAAGTTGGAACTCCTTATGTTGAGGGTGCAGCTGTTAAAGCTACTATTCTTGAGCACGTTAAAGGAAACAAGGTTCTTGTTTTCAAGAAAAAACGCCGTAAAGGATACCAAAAAATGAATGGTCATCGCCAATGTTTAACCCAAATTCAGATTGAATCAATCGCTTAATTAAATTTTTTAGATTATGGCTCACAAGAAAGGTGTCGGTAGTTCAAAGAACGGCCGTGAATCACATAGCAAAAGATTAGGCGTTAAATTGTTCGGTGGACAAAACGCCAAAGCTGGTAACATTCTAGTTCGCCAGAGAGGTACAGTTCATTATCCTGGTTTGAATGTTGGTATGGGTAAAGATCATACTTTGTTTGCATTGATCGACGGAGTGGTTACATTTACCAAAAAAGCCAACGACAAGTCGTATGTGTCGGTAATGCCTTTTAACAACTAAGAGGATTGCTTGACGATTTGCATAGAGGAGCATCCCCTAAGGTGCTCCTTTTTTGTTTAAGAATAAAAAGTTAAAAAGATATGCTTACGCTAAAATTATTGAGAGAAGAGCCAAATTTTGTAATCGAAAAGTTGGCCGTTAAAAATTTTGATGCCAAAGAGATTGTTGCCAAGATTCTCAAGGCTGATGAATTGCGCAGGGCCAGCCAGACTCAGAAAGATGCTGTGTTGGCTGAGCAGAACCAGAAGGCAAAGGAGATTGGTGCTCTTATGAAGGCAGGAAAACGGGATGAGGCAGAGCAGGCTAAGAAGGCAGTAGCTGAGTTGAAGACCAAATCTGCTGAGCTTGAGCGTCTGATGGAGGAGCAGAATAGTGAAATGATGGAGAATCTCGTCCTTTTGCCAAATATTCCTTGTGATATTGTACCTGCAGGAAAGAGTGCAGAAGACAATGTTGTAGTAAAGGAGGGAGGTGAGAAACCTCAGCTTCCGGAGAACAGCAAACCTCACTGGGAGCTTGCAAAATCATTGGATTTTATCGATTTTGATTTGGGCGTGAAGCTTACAGGTGCTGGTTTCCCTGTGTATAAAGGAAAGGGAGCGAAGATCCAGAGGGCTTTGATCTCATTCTTCCTTGATATGAATACAGCTGCAGGTTACACAGAGGTTCAGCCGCCGTTGATGGTCAATGAGGCATCTGCATATGCAACAGGCCAGCTTCCAGATAAGGGAGAGCAGATGTATCACGTAGGTCTCGACAACTTCTATCTTATCCCTACAGCAGAGGTTCCCGTTACAAATATCTATAGGGATTGTATCCTCAACAGAGAGGATTTTCCTGTAAAGATGACCGCCTATACCCAATGTTTCAGACGTGAGGCGGGTTCATACGGAAAAGATGTGAGGGGATTGAACCGTCTGCATCAGTTCGACAAGGTTGAGATTGTGCAGCTCTCTTTGCCTGAGAACTCCTATGAGGCTCTTGACGGTATGGTTAAACACGTGGAGTCAATTGTTCAGGCTCTTGAACTCCCATACAGAATTTTGCGTTTGTGTGGCGGAGATATGAGCTTTACCTCTGCATTGACCTACGACTTTGAGGTCTATTCTGCAGCCCAGCAGAGATGGCTTGAGGTAAGTTCTGTATCCAACTTTGAGTCATTCCAGGCAAACAGGATGAAACTCAGATACAGGGATGAGAATGGCAAACCGCAGTTGGCGCACACCTTGAATGGCAGTTCATTGGCTTTGCCAAGAATTCTGGCTGCCCTTATTGAGAATAACCAGACTGCAGACGGCAAGATCAAGATTCCTGCTGCATTGCAGAAATATACAGGATTTGCAGAGATAGACTAATGCATCTTACAGATAAAGTTATATTGGGAATTGACCCCGGAACTCAAATTTTGGGTTTTGGGGTCATTCATATAAAAGGCAAATCGGTAAGTTATACCGATATGGGTGTTGTCAATCTTAAAAGTGAGAAGGACCACTTCCTCACACTTCGCAGAATTCTAAATGAGGTGACAAAGCTTATCGATACCTATCTGCCTGACGAACTTGCCATAGAGTCACCGTTTTATGGCAAGAACCCCCAGGTTATGCTCAAACTTGGCAGGGCGCAGGGTGCTGCAATTTCGGCAGCGCTTATGAGGGATATCCCCGTATATGAGTATGCTCCAAGAAGTGTAAAGGTGGCAATAACCGGTAATGGCTCTGCCTCCAAGGAACAGGTGGCAACTATGGTACAAAAATTGTTGGGGATTACAGACCCGCAAAAGTATGCAGACGCAACAGACGCATTGTCCATAGCTTTGTGCCACCATTACCACAGAAGTTCGCTTGGTGATACCAAGGTGAAGCGGGAAACTTCGTGGGAGAGTTTTGTGAAGAATAATCCGCAGAGGATAGAGAAGAAAAAATTGTAAAAAAAGAGGTCTCTTCTTTAACTTTTTAGTATTTCTTTAGTCAAAAGAAGCGGAACCAAAATTAATGTAAAAAGAGTATAAGAGATATGTTGAAAAGAGCAGGAAGACGATTTATATTTCTCCTTTTGGGAGCTTTGATCTTGAGCACAGCAGCCTTTGCGGCGGTGGAGGATGATCCTCAGGTGGGAACATCTGCCAAAGGAACCTACCTTAAGGCGATACTTCTCGACAGTTTGACAAAATCACCTATTGAGTTTGCTACGCTGTCGGCAAAATATATTGGAGAGAAGAGTGCCAGCAAATATGCCTTGAGCGATGATAAGGGTGTTGTGGTGATTCAGGGAATGAGGGTTGGAAGAGCTACCGTAAATGTGGAATTTATGGGCTACAAGAGCCGAGAATTCACTGTCGATATCAAACGTGGTGCCAATGATATGGGAACAGTGCTTATGCAGGAGGATATAAATCTTCTTGATGCGGTGGTTGTTACAGATCTTGCCAATCCGATGGTTGTAAAGAAGGATACTATTGAGTATAATGCCTCTTCAGTAAAGATTAATGATTCTGATATGCTTGAGGAGCTCCTCAAGAAGTTGCCTGGAGTAGAGATTGATTCTGATGGCAAGATTACCGCAAACGGAAAGGAGATCAACAAGATTATGATTGACGGAAAGACCTTTTTCCTTGATGATCCCCAATTGGCAACAAAGAACCTTCCTGCAAAGATTGTCGATAAGGTGAGAATTGTCGAGAGGAAATCGGATCAGGCGCAATTTACGGGTATTGACGACGGAGAGGAGGAGACCGTCCTTGATTTGGGAATCAAGAAGGGTATGATGAATGGCTGGTTTGGAAACCTTATGGCCGGATATGGAACAGAGGAGAGATATCAGGCTGCCGGTATGGTGGGAAAATTCTCAGACAAGAGCCAGATAAGCGTTATCGGTAATGCCAACAATACCAACAACAGGGGATTTATGGATATGGCCGGCTCAATGATGAGCGGAATGCGTGGAGGCGGTATGGGCCGTGGCCGTGGAATGTTTACCGGCAATGGTGTTACTGAGTCCTGGATGGGTGGATTGAATGCCAATACAGAGGTGCTCGACGGCAAGATGAATCTCTCGGGTAACTATCTCTACAGCGGTTCAAGAAAGGAGGTAGAGGAGAAGAAGAACAAGGAGACAATGTTGTCTGACACACTCTCCCAATTTAATAATGAGAAGGGATTTGACCTTACCTCAACAGATGGCCATAGGGTTGGATTGGAGTTGGATTATGATATCTCCGACAAGACATCAATCCTCTTCCGTCCTACATTCAACTTCAGTAGCGGAGATTTTGTCTCCCACAATGATTTTTCAACTTTGCGCGGTACAGATTCTACAAACAAGGGTATGAGTGACAATTCAGGAGTTAATGATTCTTACCAGATGGGTGGACGCCTTCTTTTCCGCCAACGTCTTGGTAAGCCCGGAAGAACCCTCTCTGTAATGTTCAACTATAACCTCTCAAACAATGAACTTGACGGTTACAACTACTCGCGTACAGAGTATTTCAAGAGCAATCTTGTTGATTCTGTTGCAGTTGTTGACCAGTTTTATCAGCAACAGGAGGAGAGCTATACCTTGGGTGGAAGAGTTTCATACACAGAGCCATTGGGAAAGAACTTCTTCCTTGAGGGTGCCTACCGTTATCAGTATAAACAGACCAATTCCGACAAGGATACCTACGATAAAGATAATGCAGGTGTTTATAATGTATTGGATTCGCTCTATTCTACCCATTATGAGAATACCTTCATAACCCAGCAGGCTGAGGTTAACTTTATGAAGCAGGAGAAGAAGTATAACTTTACAGTGGGATTGAGTCTCCAGCCAGCCAAGACAGGCAGCAAAGGCAGGGGAACGGATACAACCTATAGTGTTGTCAATTTTGCCCCTTCGGCAAGGTTTGACTACAGGTTTACTGATGATAAATTTTTCAGGGTAAGATATCGCGGAAGGACCTCACAGCCTTCAATCAGCCAGTTGCTTCCTATCAACGACAACTCCGATCCTCTAAAGGTTAGAATCGGTAATATGGACCTTAACCCTGAGTTCTCACACAATTTGTGGCTCGAGTACAGAACCAACAACAAGAGCAAATTCAGCTGGTTCAGTGCAATGGTTAATGCCTCTTACACTACCGACAAGATTGTCAACCGAAGCTGGTATAATGAGAATGGTGTCCAGTATACACAGCCGTATAACGATGGTACAGGAGTTTATAATGCAAATGCGAGGATAATGTACAATACCCCTATAGCAAAGTCGAATTTCTCGGTCATGAGTTTCTCTTATGTCGGTTTTGGTAACAGTATCAGTTATGTTGCAGACGGGCAGGATGAGAACGGAAGATTTGAGTATGTAAAGAACATTACCAAAACATTGAGCATTTCTGAGAATTTCAGATTCAGCTACAGGAATGATTTCATCGAGGTGATGGCTGGTGGAAGAATCAGCTATCAGAATGCCTGGTATCAGGTACAGAGTATGGATGATATTTCAACCTGGACCAATGCAGTTACAGGTTCGATAAATGCAAATATACCTGGCGGAATGAATATCACTACTGATGCGACCCACACTTTCTATATAGGTTATGGTGACGGTTATGGAGATGCCTCTACAATTTGGAATGCGGAGATCTCAAAGACCCTCTTCAAGAACAAATTCACACTCAAGGCAAAGATCTATGATATCCTCAAGGATGCCAAGAATACCTACAGAACCACAACTGAGAACTATATCGAGGATGTAGAAAACAATACATTGGGACAATATGTAATGTTCTCGCTTGTTTGGAGATTCGGTAAATTCAGCGGTCCGGGCGGAGGTATGGGCGGAAGAAGAATGGGACCTCCTATGGGGCCGAGAAGATAAAGATAGGAGGTAATGTTGCAGATATGAAGAGAGGGCAATCCATCAGATAATACCGATGGGTTGCCCTTTTTCTGAATCTGTTCTGACGATGTTACTCCTGAGGCAAAACTAACCAGAGTATAACATAAATCCAAAATAATAGTGAACCGGAAAGGATTGTGAGAACAAGGTATGCTATTCTCATAATTGATGTATCCATTCCAAAATAGCGTGCCAATCCAGCACATACGCCGGCAATCTTTTTGTCACTTGCCAATCTTACTAATCTCTTTTCCATTTTATCTCTGAATTTAAATATTATTGGTATTTCATTTTATTCATCCTCTTCAAGACTGACACTGTTCGCATATTTGCGCCATTTCTCTATGAGTGCACTCATATCTGCCGGCAGTGGTGTATCAAAGAAGATATGTTTTCCTGTAACAGGGTGTTCCAGACCAAGTGTCTTTGCGTGGAGTGCCTGTCGGGGAAGAAGTTTGAAACAGTTGTCTATAAACTGCTTGTATTTAGAATAGAGGGTACCTTTAAGAATCTTGTCACCTCCATATCTGTCATCATTGAAGAGCGGGTGGCCGATATGGTTCATATGCACCCTGATCTGATGTGTGCGGCCTGTCTCCAGCTTGCACTCCACAAGGGTCACATAACCGAACCTCTCAAGAACTTTGTAGTGTGTCACAGCGTGTTTGCCAATCTCTCCATCGGGGAATACCTTGAACCGCAACCTGTCGTTGGGATCCCTTGCTATATTGCCGGTGATTGTTCCTTCGTCATCCTTGACATTTCCCCATACTATTGCAACATACTTTCGCTCTATGGTGTGATAGAAGAACTGTTTTGCCAGATGGAGCTGGGCCTCGTCATTCTTTGCCACTACAAGAAGTCCGGAGGTATTCTTGTCGATTCTGTGGACAAGTATTCCCATCCTCTCATCCTTTGCATCAGCACCTTGGGTTATTCCAAGATGATGGGCGAGAGCATTTACAAGGGTGCCGTGGAAATGGCCGTGGCCCGGATGCACCACAAGACCTGCAGGCTTGTTGACAATGAGCATATCATTATCTTCATAAACAACATCAAGAGGAATATCCTCTGCCATCACCTCCATTCCTCTCCGCTGGTACGGAAGGACTATGGTTATGATGTCGTATGGCTTTACCCTGTAGTTGGCCTTTACAACCTTGTCGTTCACCCTCACATAGCCGGCCTCAATTGCCAGCTGGATACGGTGACGCGAGGTCTTCTCCATATGTTCAGTAATATATTTGTCGATACGCAGAAGCGACTGCCCCTTGTCTACATTGAAACGGTAATGTTCGAACATCCCGTTCGATGACTCATCCCCGAAATCCTCGTTTTCGCAGAGTACATCATCATTTTCGCTCAGAATCTCATCGGAATAGAGCTCTTCTCTATCTAAAATCTCCTCTTTTGCCATAGCTGATACTCTAATTCTCTTCCTGCTCTTCTTCCTCTTTGTCAGGGAACTTAGGCTCCTTAACCTTACTCAAGTAGATGGTAACAGCGGTCCCCAATCTTACGGTAACTGTATCATTGGGCAGCGGATCCTGCATATATACCCAGGCTCCCAACGAGTCTGCATAATCCTTCACCGATTCATCAAAGACAGCCTTTTTTATATTCAATGAATTTTCTGCAAGCTTTTCCCTCACAAGACGATATGGAATAGCTCTCAATTCAGGTATATATGTTGAACTGTCCTTGTCGTTTATACCCACTTTGAGGTCAATGACACTCTCGCTCGGAATCTTTTTGCCCGGCTCAATGGCTCTTCCCCTGTAAATCTGTCCCAAGACATTGTTAGAAGCAATATCCTCCTCATAGATGAGTTTTCCAAGTGATAGCTGATTGGCTGTAAGTTCTGATTGTGCCTGGCGGAGCGAATAGCCCACAAGATCGGGCATCTTTATCATCTTTGGATTCATTGCATTGATGGTAAGAAGAATACGCCTGTTCTTCTTGACCTTGCCTCCTGCCTCAGGGTTCTGGCGGAAGATTGCACCCGGTGCCATCCTGTTTATGAATACAGAATCGGTTACCTCCAGCCTGAGATGGTGGGCATTGGCAACTTCCAAAGCCTCACCTACACTCATATTGATGAATGACGGTACCTCAAGCTCCTGGTTGTGTCTTGTTATATATTGAAGTGCAACCATAATGGCTGTCAAGAGAATGATAACCGATATTCCCGAAAGTATCAGATGTTTAAAAAACCAATATCTCTTCAATTTTGATTCAGGAGCACTCTCTCTCCTTACGTTTTGTCTGGATCCCTTCTTTGCCATATTATCTTATATAATCTCCAACAAATATAGTCAATTGTGGACAAACAAAAAAGACACTCCATCAGGAACGTCTTTATTTGTCTTAGAAATAAGGTCTATTCAATTAATTTCTAATATAGATTCTCTGAAGATACAGTCAATTTTTTACGACCTCTTCTGCGACGTGCAGCAAGAACTCTTCTTCCGTTAGGGGTAGACATACGCTCGCGGAATCCGTGTTTGTTGCGACGTTTACGTTGTGATGGTTGAAATGTGCGTTTCATATTATGACAATTTTATATATTTTCTGTTTGGGACGGCAAAGGTAACATTTTCCTTTTAATATACAAAAAAATATCTCGTTTTTTTGAGAATTACTTCAAGTTGGGATTGCGGAATATATGGATAATCCTCTTCTCATTGAAATACTCCTCTTCAAAATAATTGCTGATATCTGCAATTGCTATATAGTCTCTCTTTATGCCGTTGGATTTTGCTGCAACCTCTATCTCCTGCAGCAGGGCTCCTCTCTTTTCAAATTGTGGATGCCAGGTTATCTCTCCCCCCTTTAGGTAGAGTATCGCCTCCCTATATCTTCCCTTCACCCACGGAAGGAAATTCTTGAGTTCAGTAACAGCCCTTGATACAATGTAGTCTGCATCATTGTCGAGCTCCTCTATTCTTGCATTTATGGCTGTAACATTTTCCAGCCCCAGAGCTTCAGATACAGCTTGTGCAACCTTTATCTTTTTACCGACAGAATCAACAAGGGTGAAACTGCATTCAGGATAGAGGATAGCCAATGGAATGCCGGGAAAGCCGCCACCGGTTCCCACATCTATGATCTTCTGTCCCGGGAGGAAACTCAGATATTTGGCTATGGCCAGTGAGTGGAGAACGTGGTGCAGATAGAGTTTGTCGATATCTTTTCTGCTTATTACATTGATTTTGCTGTTCCAGTCGCAATAGAGTGGATAGAGCATCTTGAATTTGTTCTTCTGCTCATCTGTTAAATTGGGAAAATATTTGAAAATCAACTCTTCCATATATCAAATCATCTTTTTTGCAAGTATCTCTTTAGCCCTTTTCAATCGGGTCTTTACTGTGTTGAGGGGGATATTGAGCTTTGCTGCAATCTCATCGTATGCGTACTCCGAGATGAACCGCATCTTTGCTATCTCCCTATATTTTTCGTCAAGCTCCTCAATGCGCTTCAAGAGAAGCGAATACTCCTGATTGCTGATGAGCTTGTCTTCAGGAGAATTTTTGTCTCCTGTGCCATAATTTATGAGCGAGCCCTCGCTTGTAGAGGTCAAACCCGATTCAATTACAATCTTGCGCCTGCGGTGGTAATCGATAGCCCTATTTGTGGCAATATTGTAGAGCCAGGTCGAAAATTCATAATTGGGGTTGTAGCTGCCGATATTGAGGAATACCTTTTGGAATACCTCCATACAGATATCTTCAGGCTCTTCTGCCCTGTATACGCCGCTATTCTTGAAGGCTGCCAGATTCTCACAGATATGTTGCAGCAATCCGCTTTTATGCCGCTCCATAAGTTGAGTAAAGGCAACCTGTGACCCTTGCAGGGCCTCTGTAACAAGTTCTCTATCACTCTTCTTGTTCATACTGCAAAAATATTGGAAATTTCCGGAATAGCGTCAAAATTTAAAAGGTTTCTCCGTTAGTGTGCCTCAAGCCAGTTTTTGCCACCATTGCAATCTGCCACAAGGGGAATAAGGAGCTTTGCAACACTCTCCATCTCCTCCTTCACAATCCTCTCCACACTCTCCTTCTCTGAGGCCAGCACATCAAAAACAAGCTCATCGTGTACCTGAAGTACCATCTTGCTCCGGATATTCTCCACCTTGAGCCTTCTGTAAACATTTATCATTGCAATCTTGATAATATCAGCCGCACTTCCCTGCAAAGGGGCATTTATGGCATTCCTCTCATTGAAACTCCTGACAGTGGCATTTCTGGAGTTGATGTCGGGGAGGAAGCGTCTCCTGCCGTAGATTGTCTCAACATATCCTGCCTCTTTTGCTTTGTTTATCATCTCAGATATATACTCCTTTACGCCAGGGTAGTTTTTGAAGTACTCCTCAATAAGGGCTTTGGATTCGACCCTGCTCGTACCGAGTCTTTGCGACAATCCGAATGCTGAGATTCCGTAGATTATACCAAAGTTTGCTACTTTGGCCCTGCTGCGCTGCTCCTTTGTGACAGACTCTTCAGGAATATTGAAGATTCTTGCTGCAGTTGCAGTATGGATATCTTTACCGCTGTTGAAGGCCTCTACAAGATATTTGTCGCGGCTCATATGGGCCATAAGCCTCAATTCAATCTGTGAGTAGTCGGCAGATACTATATATCCATCTTCTGTGGAGGGTATAAAGGCCCTTCTTATCTCTTTTCCCCGCTCTCTTCTTATTGGGATGTTCTGGAGGTTAGGGTTGGTTGAACTTAATCTTCCTGTGGCTGTAACTGTCTGGTTGAACGATGTATGTACCTTGCCTGTTGCTGGTATTACAAGAGACGGGAAGTTATCGATGTAGGTGGTGAGCAGCTTCTTCAATGCACGGTATTCCAGTATCTTGCCAATTATGGGATGGCTCTCCTGCATCTCCGAAAGGGTCTCCTCATCAGTGGGGTAGTTTCCCTTGGAACTCCTCTTCACCTTTGGATTGAGCCCCAGCTTTTCATAGAGCAATATTCCAATCTGTTTTGGGGAGGAGAGGTTGATTGAGGGTTCTCCGGCCATCTCCCTTGCCTCCTTTTCAATGGATTCAAGCTCTTTGGTAAGCTCTATGCTGTATCTTTTAAGATGGGGGATATCAACCTTTACACCTTGCCACTCCATATCGCTCAGGATGGCGATGAGCGGCATCTCTATGGTCTCGTAGAGCATCTTTTGTCCGGATTTCTCAAGCTCCTCCAAGACTTTTCTGTATAGAGGAATGATAAGTGCGGCGGCTATAATCTCCCTCTTTCCGGGTATATTCTGATTTTCGAGGGTGAATGATGAAAAGAGGTCAAACTCCGGTTCAGGCTGGCGCTCTTCTCCCTCTTCTGCAGCAATCTCTTCAAGATCACATTTCAGATACTGCTTTATCAATATCTCCTCTTTATGTCTCCTCTCCGGATTGATAAGATAGTGCATTATCTCAATGTCAGCAACATTCTTGAGTTCTCCCTTTGCATCAAAACTGTTGAGATCAATTCCTATGGAGCGGAATCTCTTGATGTAGTGTTTGAATTCATATCCCGCCTTCAATATTTCAGGCTCTTCAATAACCCTTTTCAGCTGGGTATAAAGCCGGTTATCCCTACTTTCAAGAAAATCAATTCCCTTTATCAAGCTATATTTGAAATTTGACGGCCCTTCTTCAACTGCTAGAATGAGGTTCTCTTCGCCGCAGAATGACAGGGCAAGATGACCTTTGCCTGCGGCAATATTGAGAAGAGATGAAGCGTCAGTCTCATTACAGCTTTTACTGTAGTCAACTTTTGTCACGGTATCATCCGCACTCTCACTTGAGACCCCATCCGCACTCTCAACAAGAGGGGCACTATCTGAATTCTCCACAGGAGCCGGAAGCATCTTGCGGAGTGAGTTGAATTCAAAATCATTGAAGACTCTGTAGATTGCCTGAAGATTGAAGGGCTTCAGCAATATTCCGTCAAGTGATATGGGCAGCCCGATGTCCCGTTTTATGGTTACAAGGAAGCGGCTCATCTCCAGCTGCTCCCTCGATTCATTTATAGAGGCCTGCTGTTTGGCAGGGAGCTCTCCCAAATTGTTAAGGATCCCTCCGATGCCTCCATATTTGCCCACCAGCTTTTTGGCTCCCACCTCTCCGATGCCCTTTACTCCCGGTACATTGTCTGAAGAATCTCCCCAGATGGTGAGTATATCTATAACCTGTTCCGGTGAGGAGATGCCATATTGGCTGCATATCTTTGCGTAATCTATAATCTCTACATCATTTCCACCCTTGGCCGGTTTGTATTGGTAGATGTTTTTGGAGATAAGTTGTCCGTAATCCTTGTCTGGCGTCACCATAAAGATTTCGCAATCATCTCCACTCCATTGAGAAGCCATAGAGCCTATAACATCGTCGGCTTCGTAGCCGGGGATCATTACAACAGGTATGTCAAAGGCTTTGAGGATTACCTGAAGTGGCTCAAGCGCCTCCTTTACAAGTTCGGGAGCTGCGCTTCTGTTGGCCTTATACTCTGGATATGCCTCGTGACGGAATGTCTTTGCAGGGGGGTCAAAAGCCACTGCCAGATGGGTTGGCTTCTCTTTTGCAATAAGCTCAAGGAGCATTTTGGTAAATCCGAAAAGGATAGAGGTGTCTACCCCTTTGGAGTTCACCATAGGCCTCCGCATAAAGGCATAATACATCCTGAATATCTGTGCGTGTCCGTCTATTAGAAATACCCGTTTCATCTCTCTCTTTTCCAGTTCTGTAATCTTTCAGTTATCTTCTGCATACCACTCCACATATGATGATGCGGTCTCGTGGAACCTTATGCTGTGGAGGGTTATATTTTCCGGCAGCTCTCCCTTTATCACCTCAGCAAAATAGGAGATGAGATTCTCGCAGGTCGGTTGGAAATCTACCAGAATGATATTTTCATATCCCGATGCAATCTCGCTTGCAAGAGGCGCATCCTGCCTCACAACAAGTGCATGGTCGAATTTGTCGATTATACATCTGTTGACAATCTCCTTGAGGTTGCCGAAATCCATAATCATTCCGTTTTTTGGGTTGTCAGGATCATTTACAGGCTCTCCCTTTACCGTGATGTAGAGGATATAGGAGTGGCCGTGGATATTCCTGCACTTTCCGTCATAACCGTATAGGGCGTGTGCCCCCTCATATCTGAACTCTTTGGTAATACGTATTACTGACATAATTTCTTCTCTATTGAATCTGTTTGCTCTGGCGTTCTATAAACTCCTCCGCCGCCTTTATTGCATCGATCTTTCCCACATCGAGCAACTCAAGATCAGGCGGAACAACTCCATATATGGGGTGCTTCACTGCTGCCCACAGATAAAAATCCTTTATTGGGAAACGGATACCGTAACCATCCTCGTCGCGGAACCCTTTCTCAGCAGCATACTCCTCCATAAGCTGCAGCACTTTGTCGCTCAATATATGGATGCCTGCAAAACTAAGTGGCAGACATTTTTTTGGATCAATATTATCGGAGATAAGCATTGTGTCGCCTGTAATTCTGTTCGACCAGCCCACAAGACGCATTGAATCGGGGTCAAAAAGAAAAGAGCGTGTGGCATTGCGGTCGCTCACCATAAGTGTGGCAAGTGCATCATCCTTTACCTGTGATTCAAACCATTTCAGATCGCAGTTGGAGAGTATATCCACATTGTGTATCAGGAACTCTCCGCACCCTTCAAGCCAGCGGCGGGCGTGCAATACGGCGCCACCTGTCTCCAGCAATCTCTCCCTCTCATCACTGAAATGGAGAACCATCTCCTCCCTGACAGCCTTTTTCCTCCCGGTTGTGATCCACTCTACACCGTCGGCCCACTCGACAATCTTGTCGGCAAAATAGTGAATGTTGACAATGGCCTCATTTATGCCGGCCCCCTGCAGCTTGCGGATGGTATGTTCCAGCAGAGTTTTGTTGGAGATAGGGACCAAAGCCTTTGGCAGGCTCTCTGTAATGGGCTTCAGTCTGGTGCCCAGACCAGCCGCAAATATCATCGCCTTCATATTTGTATGCATTTATCTGATGCGAAGATAGTAATTAGTTATGAGAAAAGAGACGGCCCGCAAGGCAAATCCACCACTGAACTTCAAATCAGTTCAAGTTTTGGATTCCTCCTCCGGACCGTCCTCTTCTTTATCTATGTGATGCAGTTATTCCAATTGCCGGAACCGTTAGAAGCTCTTTGCAATTGCAATGAAGTCATTTGCAACAAGAGAAGCTCCTCCGATAAGACCACCGTCAATATCTTTCTGTGCAAAAAGCTCTTTTGCATTTGACGGTTTGCAGCTTCCACCGTAAAGGATTGAGATCTCCTCTGCCAATGCTCCAAACTTCTCAGCAAGGGTTGCTCTGATGAATGCGTGGATCTCCTGAGCCTGGTCGCTTGTAGCAGTCTTGCCGGTACCGATAGCCCAAACAGGCTCGTATGCAATGATAATATTCTTCATCTGCTCCTCTGTAAGGTTGAACAATACCTCCTTGATCTGTGCACCAACAACATCAAAGTGTCTGTTCTCCTCTCTCTCTTTAAGGTTCTCGCCTACACAGAAGATAGGGGAGATATTCTCTCCAAGAGCCAACTCTATCTTTTTAACCAACTTCTCATTGGTCTCACCATAATACTCTCTTCTCTCAGAGTGTCCCAATATTACATATTTTACAGGGACAGATGCCAACATTTTGGCAGAGACCTCACCAGTGTATGCACCGCTTGCCTGGTCTGCGCAGTTCTGTGCTGCCAACTCTACATTTGAACCCTCCAATACTGCAGCTACAGTTGTAAGGTGGGTAAAAGGTGTTGATACAATCAATTTTACATCTGACAATGTTGCAGAGCCGTTTACTACCTCTTTTGCCAACTCTGCGCCTTCAGAAACTGTTGTGTTCATCTTCCAGTTTCCTGCAACAATTTTCTTTCTCATAAATCGAATTTTATACTTTATAATATCCTCTCTTATTTTCGGGCGCAAATTTAATTTTTTTTAACTTTGTGGCAATGAAAAAGAGTACAAAATATTATCTCCTGTTTGGTGCAGCTGTAATTGTGCTGTTTTTTACCGACATAGTTACAGGTTCGGTGGCTATCCCGTTTGGCGAGGTGTGGCACACTCTCCTGCAGGGCCTTTATGGAGGTTCATATCAAGAAAACTCGTTTGTAGGGAGTATTGTCCTTGATTTCAGATTGCCCAAGGCCATTACTGCCCTTATTGCTGGAATGGGACTCTCACTTTGTGGCCTGCAGATGCAGACTCTCTTCAAGAATCCGCTTGCAGATCCCTATATATTGGGTATAAGTGCCTCTTCAGGTCTTGGTGTTGCCCTCTTTGTAATGGGCGGGTCATTGCTGGGAGTTGATATGGCAACTCCTTTTTTCCAGCTCTTTGGAATGGCAGGAGCTGCGATGGCAGGGGCATTTCTTCTTATGATTCTTATAGTGTCGCTCTCCAATAAACTCAAGAATAACCTCTCGCTTCTTATCTTTGGAGTGATGGTGGGCAGCGTGGCGAGTGCACTTATAAGCCTTCTCCAATATTTTACAAGTGCAACATCTCTAAAGACCTATGTGTTGTGGACAATGGGTAGTTTTGCAGGACTCTCGGGAGTACAGCTTGCAATTATGGGACTTCTGGTTTTTGCTGGAGTGGTTCTGTCGGTCTACAATATAAAGGATCTTAATGCGCTTCTTCTCGGTGAACAGTATGCAGAGGCATTGGGTCTCGATATAAAGAGGATAAAGATAAGGATTCTGCTTGCAACAACCCTTTTGGCTGGAAGTGTGACGGCCTTTTGCGGTCCTATAGGTTTTATAGGAATAGCAGTTCCCCACATTACACGCTCCATCTACAGAGATGCAAACCATAAGGTGCTCGTTCCCGGAACTCTGCTTACAGGTGCAGCGATGATGCTTTTGGCTGATATTCTCTCGCAGCTCCCGGGCTCTGGGTCGGTTATTCCTATAAATACGGTGGCAGCACTTTTGGGAATTCCTGTAATTTTATCTATAATCTTGAAAAACAGGCTATAGTATGGCGAATGAAGCTTTGATTGAGATAAAAGATCTTATATTGGGTTACTCCTCCGATAAGGAGGAGAAGATTATTTTTGAGGGAATCAATGCCTCGGCAGGGGAGGGGGAGATAATTGCCCTGATAGGATCGAACGGAAGGGGAAAGAGCACACTTCTCAGAACTTTGTGCGGCCTTCAGAGGCTTTATGGATGCAGTTGTCAGGGTGAAATATTGTATGGAGGCAAGAAGTTGGAGAGCTATTCCCACAAGGATCTTTCAAGGATGATCTCTTTTGTGAGCTCGAGGAGTGAGCGTACAAACCATCTCTCCGTCAAGGATATGCTCTCTATAAACTGTTATTATAGAACAAATTGGATAGGTAATATTGGAGGAAATGAAGAGAAGAGGATTTCGGAAGCTCTTGAAATGGTGGGGCTGTCAGGATTTGAGGAGCGGAACAGCTATGGGTTGAGCGACGGTGAATACCAGAGGGCAACAATAGCTGCTGCAATTGTGCAGGATTCCAAGATTATTGTTCTTGATGAGCCCACAGCCTTCCTTGATATCGCCAACAGATTCCATATTACCCACCTGTTGCGTGATATTGCCCACAAATGGGGAAAACTGGTAATCTTCTCTACTCACGATCTGCAATTGGCCATTGATATGTGTGACAGAATCTGGCTTATGGCCCACAACGGTTTTAGGTCAGACACTCCTCAAAACCTGATGGATAATGGTGCTTTCGGATATCTTTTTGAACGGAATGATATGTACTTCAACAAGGTTACGAGGTCATTCGAGATGAGGATGGAGTAGATTGCCATATCATATCTGAACTTCAAAATAGACATTTTTAGTTAGAGTGACCGATAAATATCACTATATTTTGGTATTGACATAATGAAGCTGTTACAATACCTTTGCATTGTGATTAGGCCAGACGTTATTGAGTTAGTTCAGTACAGAAAATTGTTTATTGTTTATTGATTGAGCAGAGGTTGCCTTTTAGGGGCAGCCTTTGTTTATATCTGTAAAATTAGTTACTTTGTATATCTTAATTATGATATTATGACAGCACACGAGCAGAGATATTGCGAATCAGACAAGATGGCCGGAATTATATGCGGGAATGCGGCATTGCTGCAGGTGATGAATAGATTTGGCATTTCGCTGGGATTTGGAGACGAGAGTGTCAGGCAGGTATGCATAAATCAGAATGTGGATTACAGGACATTTCTGGCTGTAATAAATTTTGTCTCCCAGAGGTATACCCACATTGAACCGGATGCCGAACTCTCGGTGGAGGCTCTGTTGGATTACCTCAAGCAGTCGCACCTCTATTTCCTTGACTTTGCACTTCCTAATATCAGAAAGAAGCTGGTAGAAGCGATAGGAGAGAGCAAAAACGGCCTGTCGGGGCTGGTTATGAAGTTCTTTGATGACTATATGGGTGAGGTTGCCAAACATATGGAGTATGAGGAACGGGAGGTCTTTCCTCTTGTTGATGCCCTGCTTGCCGGAAAATCGGAGATTAAGGGGAGAATTCTCACCTTTTCAAAATACCACAACCCTATAGATGAGAAGTTGCGTGAACTCAAGAATATAATCATCAAATATTATCCGTCGGAGGAGAACAACAAATTGCTCGTCAGTGTTCTGTTTGATATTTTTTCTTGTGAAGAGGAGCTGAAGTCGCATTGCGAGATCGAGGATTATCTTTTTGTACCGGCTGTAATGAAACTTGAGAAGGGGGTATGAGATGCATATAAGTAATGATACAATTCATATAGCAGTGGCCGAGACTTCTGTTATTCTCCGATGCGGAGTCATTACTGCATTGGAGAGGATCGCTTTTCTTAAGGCGCACCTCATAGAGCTCCCCACAATGGAGGAGCTTGAGAATTGTATGGAGATGCATTCTCCCGATATTCTCATTGTGAACCCGCTCTTCTGTGGCAAGTTTCAGCTCAAGAGGATGAGGGAGAGCTATCCCTCTGTAAGGTATATTGCCCTTATCTCCTCTTTTGTGGATGGCCAGGCCCTTTCGGAGTATGATGCTGTAATCTCAATTAACGATGATCTCTCCAGATTGTGCGATATTTTCAACCCTTCATCCGATGCGGAGAGGGGTGGACTTTCCGGAGGTGCAGAGGGTGTACGCGAAGGTGAAGATTCAGGAGATGTTTTGAGCCAGAGGGAGAAGGAGATTGTTGTTTGTGTTGTAAGAGGATTGACAAACAAGGAGATAGCAGATGAACTCTTCCTTTCTGTACATACAGTTATCACTCACAGGAGAAATATCTCCCGCAAGCTGCAGATACATAGTGCAGCAGGTCTGACTATTTATGCCATTGCAAATAAACTGATTGATCTGAAAGATCTCAAATAGGAGGTTCTCCCTATGTTGATATTATGCGCCAGGTTTGCAGAAACAGATGGCGCACCAGTTGTCTTTGATCATCTGTGCCACAAACTTCAATCCGTTTTTCTCAGCTTCGGCAACAAGAAGCGGAACATCTTCGCAGTAGAAACCGCTCAAGACAAGAAGGCCTCCACTCAACGGATAGGCTGGACCATCCTTGAGAGCCTCCTGCCGGTTGGAATTCTCGAGCTTTATGCTTTTTCCCCCTTTCACTCTGACTCTCTTCTGAAAAGCGATCTCAGCTGCACTCTTCAGTCCTCTTGCATATGTGGACATATCTTCAAGCAGCACATTTCTATTTATATTGGCCAGAATCAGGTCATATTTTGAAGCCTGAATCATAGCTGCATCTCCATAGAGTATTGTTGTGGCTCTGTGCATCCTGTTTTTCCAGGCATTCTCCTTGGCTGAGTTTACTGCTGAGATATCTACATCAATGGCGTGTACAGCTCTCTCTGCCCCAAGTTTTGCGGCAAGAAAGGCAAGAATGCCGGTTCCGGTTCCCATATCAAGAACCTGCATTCCTCTCAGATTCGCCTCCTTGGCTCCAGATAGTGCCGCCTTTGCCCCGGCTATCTTGAGAATCCACCTTACCATCAGCTCTGTTGTCTGGTGATGTCCGGTGCCAAAGGCCATCTTCGGTACTATGATTATATTATATTTTGTAAGAGGCTGCTCTTTATGGAAGTCGGCTTTGATTGTGCAGATGTTGTCAATTACTATAGGTTCAAAGTTGGATTCCCATACACGGTTCCAGTTCTCCTGTTTTACCAGATTGGTTGACCAGGAGAGTCTGAATGAGTCGGAGCTGTCAAAAAAACTGAGCAGACACTTTAGGTTGGATGATGAGAAGTCGTTCTGTTTTATATATCCCTTCAAATAGGGTTCTTCTATTGAAAAACTTTCAAAACCAAGCTCTTCTATTGTTGCCATTATAATCTCCGCATTCTCTTCAGAAAACGGGTTTATCTCAATCTTTACCTCTATATAATTCATCTCTATTATATTTTTTGTCAAAGATACAATAAAAATTACCTTTTTTCATTTACCACGGCCCTTTTATATGTATCGCTGTAGCCCGGGAAGAGGGGTGCAGGTGGTATTGTTGTGCAGTGTCCGTTGTTCTTGAAGCTGCCGTCGGGGTTCTGGTGTTTTGTATTGCCGTCGATATACTTTACAAGCAGATATTTGTCGAGCGAGCTCCACTTCTGAAAGAGGTATGAGGCGTGCAATACCGAGAACTTTGTGAGGAACCCGGTTGCCTTTTTGGCAGAGTTCATCATAAGTGCTCTTTCATCTGCCTCTGCAACAGCCTCCATCATCTCCAGTTCGTGCCGGTTTATCTCTTCGCGTACCTCCTTGCCAATCTGGTTATAGCGCAGATAGGCAAATTGGGCAATGCGGTTCTGTAGCCAGAACATTGAGGTTTCTGAGTACTCGAGCATATTTCCGTTGCCCAACTTGTAGTGTTGCGATATTTCTGTTGAGCAGGCATAGAATGGTGATAGGGGAGAGGTACCGGCATCATCAACGGCAAACCAGAAGAGGCCACCTATATGGTCCGGCAACCATCCGCGGCATTGTCCTACAAACCAGAATCCTGTCTGTTGGGTTGCAATGGCCCTTTCATTGTATCCGCTCTTGCCATCTATCTCAAATGATGAGGGACGCCAGCGGTAAGGCAACTCATTTCCGCCTGCTCCAACTCCTTTTGTCATATCAAATTCGGTACCTTCGTAGTGGTCTCTCATCATATCTGCAACATCTTTTACTGAGAGTTTCTCTTTGGCCTTCACATAGAGCGGCATTCTGTTCTTTGGGTTGTCTCCCCTTACAAAGTCGAGGTATCTCTCCATATCCTCCTCTCCGTGTTTTCTGAAGAAGCTCCATACCCTCGCTTCGCAGGCTCTCATCGCTGAGAAGTCGAGCGGACAATAGGTATCTGCAAAACTGAACTCTTCATCTTTCCCGTCAAATAAACCGCACTCCCTGGCGTGGCTTATGACATCTTTGGCATATAGGCAGTTTTCCGGGTCGTTGAGGGGAAATGTGGTGATTCTTGCGCAGTTGGCGTGTGCAGAGATATACCCGTCGGGTATCCTTACAGCTACCCATACAGCCCCCTTGTTCTTGTTTACCCCATTTTCATATTCAGGTCTGCGGGCGATGATATCCATAAACCAGACTTCATTCGGGTCGGCAAAAGAGATTGACTCTCCGCTTGAGGCATACCCGTATTGGTCAAGAAGCGAAGTGTAGAGCAGAATTGCCTCCCTGGCTGTCTTTGCCCTCTGAAGTGTTATGTAGATCAATGAGCCGTAATCCAGAATGGCTGTGGTATCGGTGTGTTCCTCGAGCCCTCCCCAGGTTGATTCGCCTATGAGCAGCTGGTGCTCATTCATATTTCCAATTACATTATATGTATACTCCACCTGCGGTATATATCCAAGAAACCGCTCTTTGCCCCACTCCCTTATCTCAACCATACTTCCACTCTTGTACCTTTGTGCCGGAAGATGGACCAGTGTGCCGTATCTCGTGTGGGAATCGGCAGCGTAGCTTACCATTACCGAGCCGTCCCTGCTTGCTCCCTTTGTTACAAGCAGATTTGTACAGGCCAGAGAACTGTAGGTGAAGAGAATTATAAATGAGATTGTAAAAACTATATTTTTCATCATTTTGAATTTAAATTATTGACTTTGACGTTTTTCTCTATCAGATGCGGCTCTATTTGCCGTGATAACCTTTCTCCGGTTCACCGCTGTAGTACCAGCCGTATGGATTATGTTTCCAGTTTACATTATAATTATATAATTCATCGTATGTAAAAATACCATTCATCTTCAGATTATGGTAAAAAGTTGTTATTTCCTTTGTTATATCCTCGTTTTTGGAACATCCTCTTACCAGAAGAAGGGCAAGCAATAGGAGAAGAGGTGTACGCATAATATATAGTTTTAGTTTTCAAAGTTATAAGAAATAGTTTAAATTTCATATTTTTTGGGGAGATGAGCTGTTTGAGGTGTAATATCTCTATAAAATCAAATTATCTGGGATTATGAAGAAGATTATATTGGCATCAGCAGTGTTATCGGTGCTTTTGTTGGCAGGTTGCTGCAATGGAGGAGAAAATTCATGTAAAATGGAGCGAAATGGTGAGGGTGGCATCAGCATTGAAGCTCTCCAGCTCTTTGAGTCCGACTACCGTGCGGTTGAGGGTAGAGAGGATATAGAGAAGAATCTTGCGGCAAACTCTTTGGAAAAGGTAGCTATGAACATCTCCAGGGCTGTTGCAACAGATACATCGTTCAGCCACGTCATTAAGGAGATTGGCAAGACAACAGACCAGTACAACTCGGGCAGATGCTGGATTTTTACCACACTTAATGTCTATAGGGCTAAAATTATCAACAAGTATGGCAACAAGGATTTTGAGTTTTCGCATAACTATCTCTTTTTCTATGACCAGCTGGAGAAGTCAAACCTCTTTTTGCAGGCAGTGATAGATAACAGCGGTAAGCCATACGACGACAAGATGGTGCAGTGGCTCTTCAAACGTCCGATTTATGACGGAGGACAATTCTCTGCGGCTGCTGACCTTATCCATAAATATGGAGTAGTGCCATCGGAGGCTATGCCAGAGAACCATCAGGCAAATAATACTGAGGATATGAGGGAGATTCTCAAATATAAGTTGAGGGAGTATGGACTTGAGTTGAGAAGGGCTGCGGCAGAGATGGGCGGCAAACCGTCGCAGGAGAGTGCGGCTGCACTTGTAGAGATGAAACAGAAGATGCTTGGCGAACTCTACAGATTATTGGCAAGCTGTCTTGGAATCCCGCCAAAGGAGTTTGAGTGGACTCTACGTGATGGTGACGGAAAGGTTGTCAGTACCAAAATGTATACTCCAAAATCATTCTTTGAGGAGTTTATCGGCGAAAATATGCAGGATGATTATGTGATGATAATGAATGACCCTACAAGAGAGTATGGAAAGGTATTTGAGATAGAGTATTACAGGCATCTTTACGACGGCCATAACTGGAGATATATAAACTTGCCTATGGAGACTATCAAGGAGATTGCCATAAATTCAATCAAGGACAATTGTGCAATGTATTTCTCTTGTGACTCACCACAATATAGAAATGGAAAGACTGGAGTTGCAGATTTCAACAACTACAGGCCCGATTCACTCTTCGGCTTCTCTTTCAATATGGACAAGGCTGACAGAATCAGGACATTCACAAGCCGTTCCGTACACGCGATGTCACTTATAGGTGTGGATCTTGATGATAATGGCTCTGCAAAAAAATGGTTTGCCGAGAACAGTTTCGGTCCGAACTTTGGATTTGCAGGAAATATCATAATGTCGGATGAGTGGTTCTGTGAGTTCATGTTCCGTCTTGCTGCCAACAAAAAGTATCTTCCTGACGGGCTTGTAACCCTTTATGAGAGTGCAGAAGCAGAAATTCTTCCACCTTGGGATCCGATGTATTAGTTTTTTTTAGTAACTTTACATACCGCTGCAATAAATGTAACCTTTCTCTCCATATTGGTGCGGAAGGTTACTTTTTTATCAATAAAATGAAGAAGTATGTTTGATTTTACACTTAATCTGCCCATATCGAATCCCACCTGGATTTTCTTTCTTGTATTATCTATAATACTGTTTGCACCTATCGTTCTTGAGCGCCTGCGCATACCCCATATAATCGGAATGATTCTAGCCGGAGTGCTTATAGGTGAGTATGGTTTCAATATTCTGGAGAGGGACAGCAGCTTTGAGCTCTTTGGAAAGGTCGGTCTCTACTATATAATGTTCCTTGCCGGTCTGGAGATGGATATGGAGGATTTCAAGAAGAACAAATCCAAAGGTATTGTCTTTGGACTTCTTACCTTTATCATTCCGATGGCTTTGGGCATCTGGAGCAGTATGGAACTTCTTGGCTATGGGGTGACCACAGCAGTACTTCTTGCCAGTATGTATGCTTCACATACATTGATAACCTATCCTATTGTAAGCCGTTATGGTCTGTCGAGATTGAGAAGTGTCAATATAACAATAGGAGGAACGATGGTTACGGTTACTTTGGCCCTTATAGTGCTTGCCGTAATAAGCGGAATGTACAAGGGCGATACTGACGGCCTCTTCTGGCTCTCGCTCGGAATCAAGGTATCAGTAATCACCTTCATTATAGTATTCTTCTTCCCCCGTATCGGACGTTTCTTCTTCAAAAAGTACTCCGACAATATTACCCAGTTCGTCTTTGTCCTTGCGATGGTCTTCCTTGGAGGAGGATTGATGGAACTTGTCGGTATGGAGGGTATACTTGGAGCCTTTCTTGCAGGACTTGTCCTTAACAGGCTGATACCGCACGTCTCTCCACTTATGAACAGGCTGGAGTTTGTGGGAAATGCACTCTTTATTCCATACTTCCTTATAGGTGTAGGTATGATAATAGATGTCAACAGCCTTATAAAGGGGGGAGAGGCATTGAAGGTTGCTTTGGTTATGACAGTTGTGGCAACTGCGAGCAAATGGATTGCAGCCTTAATTACACAGAAAATCTACAAGATGAAGAGAAATGAACGCAGTATGATCTTTGGATTGAGCAATGCCCAGGCTGCGGCAACATTGGCGGCCGTTCTTGTTGGTAACCAGATTATAATGGAGAATGGAGAGAAACTTCTGAATGACGATGTCTTGAATGGAACAGTATTTATGATTCTCCTTACCTGCATCATAAGTTCTCTTGTAACGGAGAGGTCTGCCCGCAAATTTGCCCTTGAAGAGAAGCTGCAGATCAATGAAACATCGGAGTCGGAAGAGCATGAGACTGAGCAGTTCCTTATTCCTATAGCAAACCCCGATACAATAGAAAATCTCATCAATCTGGCCATTATAATGAAGGATTCAAAGCTAAAGAATCCTCTTGTTGCCCTCAATGTAGTTACAGACAGCTCAAATATCCAGCAGAAGAAGCAGTCGGGAATGAAGAATCTTGAGAGTGCAGTCAAGGTGGCTGCATCTGCAGATGTGAAGGTGACACCAGTAACCCGATTTGACCTTAATATCGCTTCAGGAATTACACATACTGTTACGGAGTATTCGGCTACAACCCTTGTGATAGGATTGCACCACAAGGCAAATATAATTGACTCATTTTTCGGAAGTGTAACTGAGAGCATTCTCAAGGGGACAAACAGGGAGATTGTAATTGCAAGATTTCTCAATCCTGTCAATACAATTAGAAAGATAAATGTAATTGTGCCTCCTCAGGCGGAGTATGAGAGCGGATTTTCAAAATGGGTTGAGCATATATCACGAATGACAGCTCAGATCGGATGCGGTGTAAGATTTTATGGAGTAGAGGAGACCCTTGCATATATAAAGGAGCTGACAGACCATTCAGGAGCATCTACACTATGCAGCTTCCATAATGATTTTGATTGGGATGATTTTGGACAGTTGAAGAGCGAGGTGAGGGATGATCATCTCATATTGTTGGTGAGTGCCCGCAGGGGATCAATCTCATATGATGCATCGTTTGAGAGAATCCCGGCCCAGATGGCCAGGAATTTCTCTTCAAACAGTATTATTTTGCTCTATCCTGAGCAGTTTGCCCAACAGCAGGATATTGTCTCATTCTCGGATCCTATGGGCCATAATGAGTCGCAACATTACGACAAGGCCCGCGAGTGGCTTACAGGATTGCTCAAGATGGATGACAAGAGCTAGTCATCCTCTCTTGACATCCCCTCTTAAATGAAGCGTAAAAGGCCTCCGCTCTCCCCAACGCTCATCTCGACATTTGCTCCGAGATAGATACTTGCATTCGGATGTTCGTGTCCGCAAGGGAAGTTGAACATTACAGGGATGCCCAACGGGCGGGTATATTCGTCTATAAGTTCATAGACACTCTGCTGCCACTGCTCCTCCTCTCTGGTATCTGTAAAGTATCCTACAACTATACCCTTGCATTTTGCAAGATGCCCCGATTCGCGCAGATGCCACAATTTACTGTCGATTGTATACATCCTTTCGTCAATATCCTCTATAAAGAGAATTGTTGGCTCGTCAAAGTTGTTGTCGTATGGAGTGGAGATGAGGTTTCTCATAAGAGTAAGGTTTCCTCCAATCAGTTTTCCTTGGGCTGTACCGAATCTGTTAAATTTTGACGGATTGGTTGTGTAGGCTGCAACCTCTCCAAAGAGTGCATTTTTGAGCGAATTTTGGGAAAAACCGTCAAACTCCTCGGTAAAGGTACCTGTCATTGCTCCGTGGATGGATTCAATGCCCATCTTCTGCAAAGCGTAGTGGAGAATAGTGATATCACTATATCCTACCAGCCATTTGGGATTGCTCCTGAATAGCTCCAGGTCGAGATTTTTGATTGTATGCATAGTTCCATATCCTCCTCTGATGGAGATAATGGCCTTTACCTCTTTGTCGAGAATCATCTCCTGAAGATCAGATGCCCTCTGGATGTGTGTTCCGGCAAAATCACCGGGAGCTGTTGCTGTAATGTTTTTTCCAATCTTGACCTTCAGCCCCCAACTTTCGAGCTGCTCTTTCCAGTTTGCAGCAAGCTGGGCCTGTGAAGGTGCGGAAGCAATGGCAATTACTGCCACTGTATCGCCCTTTTTAAGAAAATCCGGTCTCATAGCTTATGACAACTTATTAATTGATTATTTAACCTGTTTTTAAACAAAAAGTCCCGAAGCGTTAACCTCAGGACTTTTGCGGTGCGGACGGGGCTCGAACCCGCGACCCCATGCGTGACAGGCATGTATTCTAACCAAGCTGAACTACCGCACCAATATTATTATGAAAACTATTACCCCGTTTGGACTCGTTGTTTCCGTTTGGGATTGCAAAGGTAGGAATCTTTTTTTAATATCCAAAACTTTTTGCAATTTTTTTTTAATTTTTTTTAAAAAAATATCAAATGTTCCTAAAAAATGAGAAATGGACATTGCCATATTTTCGCTCTTTGACGAAATTCGGGTGATTATCAAAGGAATAGCTTCCTGGATGCTCCAAAATCAAATATCCCCCGTCGTTAATTAATTTTTCAGAATTTTTTTGAAAATTTTCTTCAAGTCCGAAAATTTTATTGGGAATTGTATCCAAACCCTCTATATCATAGGGTGGATCTGCAAAAATTATATCAAAAGATTTGGTGCAAATTTTAATAAAGTCAAACACATTATACTTTATTACCTGCATTCCCTTTATCTTGAAGGAGCCGGCACACTGCTTGATGAATCGTGTATGGAGAGGATTCATCTCAATGCTTATGATATCCTTGCATCCTCTTGAGGCAAACTCCATACTGATACTGCCGGTTCCGCTGAAAAGATCAAGCACGGAGATCTCCTCTATGTCAAATTCATTTATAAGTATATTGAACAATCCCTCCTTGGCAAAATCTGTAGTAGGTCTGGCCTGATAATTTGCAGGTGGCATTATGCTCTTGCCCTTTAATGTTCCTCCGATTATTCTCATATATCAATTATCCCTTTTAATTGATTACATCAAGTTCACGTGTAAGTACTCCGTTAAAATACCTTTTCAAAAGATCCTCTGCGCTCTTCTCAAGCTCACCATAACTGTGTATTCTTGTAATTTGCGGGTTGAAGACAACCTGTTGGGATGCCAGTGAGAGAAAGTAGAGCAGTGTCTCTGCATTTGTGCATCTGTATGAATTGGCAAGAAGCAGTCTCTCCCCCTCGGCTACAACAATGGTGACCATCTTATTGCTCCGGCTATAGTATATGGCAACCTTATTGTGCTCTTCAATCTCCATAACCCACTCAATAAGTGCCGTTATCACCGGTTTGAGCTCCCTTCCCTCAAATACGCTCTCTTTAGCATATACAAGCCGTGCCTTATATCGGGGAAGATGCTCCGAAACGATCTCCTCATTCTCCTCCACTGTATAGAGTTCCCTCAAATGTTCCGGATCAAACAGAGGCTCAGGCTCCAGCAGAAATTTATGTGTATAAAAGTAAGTCATTACCCGATTATGAATTGAACTTGTTTGAATAAAGACCAAAAGTACAAAAAAAAACAAGCCGCACAAAGTCTCTGTGCAGCTTGCCTTCATTTTTATTGGGATAATGATTACTCCCAGTTACCTGCATTGTTGTTAGGAGCATCCACGCTACCAACTTTAAGACCAGGATAACGGTTGGTATCCTCTCTCTCAGCCTTCAAGTTTACCAAAAGCTGATGGTTAAGACCCTGAAGAAGGTCTGCAAATGGCATACAAGCCTCAAACAAAGGAACATCAACACCTGATACCTTTTTGATCACAGCTTTCATAATGATAGGTTTGCCATTTGAGAATGGAATGGTCTTCAAGTTCTCAGCGTTGAAGTTTGCTCTCTTAAGCAAAGTATCTTTCACTGCAATTGAATCCTCGATAGACAATACGATGTTCATACCTTTCTCGTAGTAAGCCAAAAGCTCTGCGTTGGTAATTTTTCTGTGTTTTTTCTTCAAAGCTTTAGTATTCTCCACTGCAACTGAGTCATCCATTGAACCGATCTGTTTGATGATGGTAATCTTACCGTTGTTGTAGAAATCCACTAGAGTATCAATGCTGCCGGTGAATTTGCCATAACGGCTCTTGAAAGCAACCTGAAGATCTCTGATGTCTTTAAGTCTTTGGATAGCAACTTCTTCTCTATCCTTTCTCTCTTTGTTAAAAACTACTGGCTCCTGAATGCTGTTCCAGATAAGAACTCCCAATACCACGATTATTGCAGGGAGTACCAAAAATGTTAAAATCTTTTTCATGAATATGTGTGTATTTTTATGTCATTTTATCTGACAAAAGTAAAAAATTTATTCCACCCTTGCAATATATTTTTAATTTTGCATCAAATAATTTAGAAAATCGACTGAAACAAAGTGGAAAAGAGAGAGCAAATTTTATCATATATCACCTCTTCGGCCAATATTGTCCTTGTCGGACATCTCAATCCGGACGGGGATGCAATCGGCTCAATGACCGGAATGAAGCATTTCCTCGAATCAAATGGCAAGAGTGTAGATATTGTTGTGCCAAACAGATATCCGGAATTTTTGGCATTTCTTGATCCCCAAAGAAAAATTATAGCATATGACCAGCAGCCGGAGCAGGCAAAGAGGGTTGTAGAAGAGGCAGATTTGATATTCTGTATGGATTTGAACTCGCTCAAGAGAATAGACCAGCTTGGAGAGCTCATAGGCGGTTCCGAACTGCCAAAGATCCTTGTTGACCACCACCCGCAACCCGACCACTTCGATGTGATGATATCCGATGTGGGGGCCTCTTCTACCTGTGAGGTGGCCTTTTACCTCATTGATGATCTGCTTGCATTGGACAGCAGATTGGTACCTCTTCCGCTCGAGGGGTGCAATGCCCTGTATACAGGTATGATGACAGATACCAATAACTTCTCCAATTCTGTAAGGAGCAGGACTTTTGAGATGGCCTGCCGTCTTATGGAGCGGGGTGTTGATAAAGAGGCGCTGCAGATAGCCGTCTATAATGGCTATAGTGAGCAGAGGATGAGGCTTATGGGTTATATGCTTGATGAAAATCTGCAGATCTCATATGAGGATGAAGCTGCGGTGATGGTGCTTACAAAAGAGATAAAGGAGCGTTTTGCATTTCAGGACGGAGATTCTGAGGGTTTTGTAAATTTGGCGCTCAATATAAAGGGGGTTGAGGTCTCTGCATTGTTTACTGAGTCCGACGGATATCTCAGGGTTTCACTCCGCTCAAAGGGAGGGGTCTCGGTAAACAGAATGAGCCGTCTCTTCTTTAATGGAGGCGGACACGAAAGGGCAGCCGGAGGAAGATTACAGATTCCAGCAGATTCAGTAAGGGAGTACTTTTTTGAGTCGCTCAGAAAATATAGGCACATGATTTGCAATGAAAACCAAATCCAATAATCCTGAATTATGAGATTGTCAAATATTATAACAAGCTTGCTTTTGGCCATAGCCCTTATCTCCTGTACAAAACAGGATAGGGAGAATACAATCATCAACCAGGAGGCTTCAATAGATAAATATATCTCTTCACTCCAGAATGTGACAGTTGTGAGAAATGGAGGCTCCAACAGGGTCATTATTGAGCAGGGGAATGAAGGAAGTGAGGCTGCGCTCGGTGACTCCATATTAATAAGGTATGCGGGGTATATCTTTTCTACCAGCGGTAAGGGAAAACTCTTTGCAACAAATGACTCGACAACAGCTGCCAAAAACGATTTTCCGCAGCAGATTTCCCCATTTGGCCTACAGCTGGGAGAGACCGATCTTGTCAAGGGACTCACCCTCGGACTTGAAGGGGTAAAGGAGGGAGAGTATTGTTATATTATCTTCTCATCAAAATATGGATTCTATAATACTGTTGTAGATAATATTCCAAAATTGTCACCCCTTTTCTACGAAGTTTGGGTAGATAAGGTAATAAAGTGATAATTGGAAGAAAAATTGTATATTTGCACGCTATGTTGAAAAATTTTAGAATATATCTGGCATTCGCACTTCTCTGTACAGTTCTCTTCTCTTGCGCGAAGGAGGAGAGCGAGAGCAATGCCTCAATCCAGAAGAGAATACTGGATGCATATCTTGAAGTGAACTATCCCGAGGGAAATTATACAGTTACGGAGTCGGGGCTTGTAATATTGAATCACGAGCCAGGTGTGGGAATCCCGCCACAGGATCTCCAGGCAGCCTATGCAAGGCACAGTACCAAGGGGCTTGACGGAAACTACCAGACAACCACATTCAAGGATGTGGCTGAGCGTCTTGGTGTATATGATCCTGCAAACTACTACGGAAACCAGCTCCTTACATTGGGATATGGCGATATTGTAAAGGGTCTTAATGAGGCATTGAGAATGATGAACAAAGGGGCAAAGATGACTGTTATTGTTCCCCCTCATCTCTCGTGTTACGATAGCGACGGCGATTATTACGGCTATACATCAAGCAGTTCCGAAACTTCAACAACAAATCTTATCTATGAGATCGAGTTGGGGGATGTAATTACTGATGTATTCCAGTTTCAGCTTGACTCGCTTGAGGCTTTCCGCAACATAAATTATCCCGGACTTGATACTGTCGTAAGCGGATACTATTTCAAGAAGTTGTCGGGCTTCAGAAAGGATACGGTTCCTGACGGTACAAAGGTGAATGTATGGTATGTAGGCAAGTTGCTGGATGGTTATGTGTTTGATACAAATATTGAAGATACGGCCAAAAAGTATGGATTGTATGATGCCACAAAGACCTATAGCGCACTTGAGGTTACAATGCAGTCGACATTTGAGGAGATGACCAGCAAGAAGGAGGATGGCTCCAACTCTTCAGCTTCAAGCGGAAGCGAAGGTGGTGAATATGTAGAGGGATTTGCAAGGGCTCTCAAGAGTATGACTTATGGTGATGAGGCCATTACCTTCTTTAATTCCGACAGAGGTTACGGTTCAAAGAGTACAATGAGCGGTGGATCGGGAGTACCGTCGTATTCAATGCTCTACTTCTATATCTATATGGATCCTGAGGAGTTCTAGCAGGGAACAGGATTTGTAATGGCGAGATAAAACAGACCCCCGAAAGTCAGGATGATGATTTTCGGGGGTTGTTATTGTGCAAGTAATGCAGCCGAGGATTATCCAACATAGTGGAAGTGAGGACCGAATCTCTCGAATGCAGCCTTGTCCAACTCCTCCTGTGCACTTGGATGAGCAACGCTGATAACAAGTTTTGCTCTCTCCTGAAGAGATTTTCCATATAGATTTACTGCACCGTACTCAGTTACAAACCAGTGGATGTGGTTTCTTGTGGTAACTACACCGGCACCAGGGGTGAGGATATTTGCAATTTTGCTTATGCCTTTGTTTGTAGCAGAAGGCATTGCAATAATGGCTTTACCGCCCTGTGAAAGTGATGCTCCGTAGATGAAGTCAATCTGTCCGCCAACACCTGAATAGAATTTGGTTCCAAGTGAATCGGCACACACCTGTCCGGTAATATCTACCTGTAGGGCAGAGTTGATTGCTGTAACTTTAGGGTTCTTTGCAATTACAAACGGGTCGTTGGTATATCCTACATCCATCATTGCAACCATAGGGTTGTCGTCGATGAAGTCGTAGCAGGTCTGTGAACCCATAAGGAATGTAGAGACCATCTTGCCTTTGTCAATTGCTTTGTTTGCACCATTGATAACACCCTTCTCTACAAGAGGAAGAACACCATCTGCAAACATCTCAGTGTGGATACCCAAGTTCTTGTGGTTGCCCAACTGTGCAAGTACGGCATTAGGAATTGCTCCGATACCCATCTGAAGGGTTGCACCGTCTTCAATAAGAGCAGCACAATTCTTTCCGATAGCAATCTCTATATCAGATGGAGCTGCAAAGTGTGCAGGCTCAAGAATGCTGTCGTGCTCAACGAAGTGGTCAATCATTGAGAGCGGAATCATCGCATCACCGAATGAACGGGGAACATTCTTGTTCACTACAGCAATAACCACTCTTGCACACTCGATAGCTGCCAAAGTAGCATCTACTGATGTTCCAAGAGATACATAGCCGTGTTTGTCCGGAGTTGAAACCTGGATCATCGCAACATCACAAGGAAGAACACCGCTTCTGTAGAGTTTCTGGGTCTCGCTCAAGAAGATTGGAATATAGTCGGCATAACCTGCCTGAACACTCTTCCTTACATTGCCACCTACAAAGAAAGCCTGATGGAAGAATATACCCTCATATTTGGCATCTGTGTATGGAGCTTCGCCCTCTGTGTGAAGATGGTGGATTCTTACATCTTTCAACTCACCTGCATCACCTCTGCGGCATAGTGCATCGATCAAAACTTTAGGTGCACTTGCAACACTGCTCAAGTGGATATGGTCGCCACTCTTTACAAATTTTACAGCCTCGTCTGCGCTGATAAATTTAATGTTTTTCTGCATTTTATAGTAATTTAATAATGTTATGGTTCAATCTGCAGGCAGATCCCTTATGGGATATGCACACAATATCTTGCAAAATTAAAAACTTTAAAATGGAATAGCAAACAAAATATTATTACCTTTGAGAGTTCATAAAAAGTTCCGGAGACTGAGACAATATCAGCAGCCAACAACTTGAGGAGAGAGGAGACAACTATGCAGGTCATTACAATAACGAGCGATTGGGGCAAGGGTGATTTCTACCTTCCACAGCTGAAAGGGAGGTTGAGTACCCTATGGCATAGCTCGTCAGAGATCCTCTCCATTCTGGACTTCACGCACGATGTCGGGAGATTCAACCTCTATGAGGCTGTATTTATTCTCAAAAACTCATTCAGCTCCTGTCCCGACGGTACAATTCACCTTATGGCGGTAAACAGTGAGCCCTCCATCAGTTCTCCTATGGTTATTGCCCGTGCCTGCAACCACTATTTTGTGGGGATTAATGACGGACGGTTTTCAATGCTCTTTGATGAGCAGACAGATGTCGAGTTTTACAAAATACCTGCAAGCCAGGATGGAGGATATCCGAGTTTCAGGGCTATAGGACTCTTCTGTTCTGCTGTCGAAGCCATAAAATTGGGGAGACTGGAGAGACTTCAGGATATGAAGGTAAAAAGGTCTGTTCCCGACCGTCCGGTTATTACAAGGGACCGTATTGTGGGGCGTATAGTCTATAGGGATTCTTATGGCAATGCAATATCAAACATCAGTGCAGAAAATTTTATAAGGGTTTACGAATCATTGGAGCAGCAGAGTGGCCGTGAGCCGGATTATACTATATATGTAAATGGCCCTCATATCAGGATAAGGGAGATTTCAGAAAACTATTCCGGTGAGCCAGGTGATTATTTTGCGCTGTTCAACTCTTTGGGACTTATGGAGATTGGAATAATAAACGGCGACTTTATGCAGTTGGAGGGACTGGATACAACTGCTGAGATAATGGTAAAGTTCAACTGAACGGTATTCAGTAAAAATTAAAAGTAAATATATATGGAAAAATATATGGAAAAGAGCGAAAAAAGAGCCAGACAGATGGCGGCATTCGGCAGGATTCTCGATATTATGGACGATTTGAGGGAGAAGTGTCCATGGGACAGGGAGCAGACAATTGAGAGTTTGAGACCAAATACAATAGAGGAGACCTTTGAACTTTCAGATGCCATTATGGATAATGATATGAAGAATATATCAAAGGAGCTCGGGGACCTTTTGCTCCACGTCGTTTTCTATTCCAAGATAGGAGAGGAACTTGGAGAATTCGATATTGTGGATGTAATAGACAGGTTGTGCAACAAACTTATTTACAGGCATCCGCATGTCTATTCTACTGTTGAGGTAAGTAATGCAGGTGAGGTTGTGCAGAACTGGGAGCAGCTCAAGACAAAAGAGAAGGATGGCAACAAGACAATATTGAGTGGAGTGCCCAATAGTATGCCGAGCCTTATAAAGGCATACCGTATGCAGGAAAAGGCTGCAGCAGTAGGGTTTGAATGGAACAGAAAAGGGGAGGTCTGGGATAAGGTAAAGGAGGAGATTGCAGAGTTTGAATATGAACTTGAAGGGATGGAGAGTGCCGTAAAATGTGAGTCTGCTGATGGCAAAAGCGGAGAAGAGGCAGTTGCAAAGGCGATGGGAGAGTTGGGTGATCTGCTCTTCTCAATAGTGAATGCAGCAAGAATGTATGGACTTCAGCCGGATACTGCACTTGAAACAACCAACAAGAAATTCCGCAACAGATTTACTTATGTGGAAAAGATGGCTAAGGAGAGCGGAAGGGAGCTCAAACAGATGACTCTTGAAGAGATGGATTCACTTTGGAATGAGGCAAAGTCGAAAGGATTGTAAAATGCCGGTTGATATCGGTGAGCAGGAAATGGAGATTTATAATGGAAAATTGGCAGGAGAGAACAGGTATCCTCATTGGTGAGGAGGGACTTGCCCTTTTGAGGGAGAGTTCTGTTGCAGTTATAGGACTGGGCGGAGTGGGAGCCTATGCCGCAGAGATGCTCTGCAGGGCAGGAGTAGGAGGGTTGATCCTTCTGGATTCCGACCGGGTCAGCATTACAAACAAGAACAGGCAGCTTATTGCACTCGATTCAACTATTGGCCTGTTGAAGAGTGAGGTGCTTGCGGCAAGATTGAAGGATATCAATCCGGATATCGAACTGCAACTGATAAACGAATATCTTGAGGAGGGGAATGTTGCAGCATTGCTTGATGATTGCAGAATTGATTTTCTGGTTGACGCCATAGATACACTCTCCCCAAAGATCTCACTTATAAAGTATTGTGTAGAGAGGGGCATAAAGCATATCTCTTCAATGGGGTCAGGGGCAAAGTTTGATGTAACTGCAATAAGGATAAAGGACCTATCGAAATCTTTCAACTGCCCGTTAGCCTACATATTGAGGAAAAAGCTCCGTAAAGAGGGTATTTCAAAGGGATTTGATGTGGTCTTTTCGGAGGAACTTCCAGATAAGGAGGCGATAATTCCAATGGAGGAGCGCAACAAGAAGAGTCAGGTTGGTACAATTTCTTATCTTCCGGCAGTATTTGGATGTGCCTGCGCCCAGAGGGCAATAGAGTTTTTGATAAAAAAGTGTTAAATTTGCCGAGTTTCCTTCAAGTTTAATAATTGATTTATGCAAATTGTTGTAAAAGAGGTAAAAACTTCAAGAGATCTGAAGAAGTTCTATCAGTTCCAGAATAAACTATATAAGGATTGTGAGGCTTATGTGCCAACTTTGGATGTGGACCAGAAGAACAGTCTGACCAATGATCCTGCATTGGATTACTGCAAGAGGTGTATGTGGCTGGCCTATAAGGATGGCAAGGTGGCTGGACGTATACAGGCTATCGTCAATCCGCGTTACAATGAATTCTACCATACAAAGAGGGGCCGTTTCGGATGGTTCGACTTCATAAATGATATAGAGGTTGCCAAGGCTCTGTTGGATACTGCATCAAGATGGCTCAAGGCGCAGGGTATGGAGGTAATCCACGGACCTTTGGCCTACAATACTCTCGGCCGTCAGGGAATGTTGATCTCCGGTTTTGAGAATACCCCCCCTACAAACTGTCTCTACAATTACCCGTACTATCCTAAATTTATGGAGAAGCTGGGCTTTCAGAAGGAGTGTGACTGGATACAGTACAAGTTGAATGCATCGCAGACAACTCCCGAGAAACTTACAAGATTGGCATCTGTGCTGATGGAGAGGTATAAATTGAGGCTCCTTGATATTACCAAAATCAATGCAGCGGAGAGGGATGAACTTATCCAGAAATTCTTCAAAATATATAATGAGTGTTTCAAGGCAGTACATAACTTTATACCACTTACCGACAAGGAGATAGATAAGACAGGCTCTGCCTATTTCAAACTTCTCAAGCCAGAGCTTACCTGTCTGGTAATGGATGAGGAGAATGAGGTTGCTGCATTCGGCCTCTGTTTCCCAAGCCTTTCAGAGGCTATGAAGAGAGCCAAGGGCAAACTGTTCCCATTTGGATGGTACCATATTTTGAAAGGGTACAAAAAGTACAATACAATTGATCTTATGATGGTTGGATCCCATCCGAAATGGGCATTGAAGGGGTTGTCTGCAATCTACCACGCACAGCTCTCGGGCAGCTTCCAGAAACATAATATTGCCTATGCAATTACAAATCCTCAGATTGATACCAACATCGCCGCCATCAAAGTGTGGGAGAGTTATGACCACGAAGAGTTTATGAGAAGGCGCTGCTGGTGCAAACCTCTTTAGTGAACAGAAAATAATAAGGTGAAAATAATGAGAAAGATATCTCTGCTCTCCCTTGTCTTTGGGTTGGCCTTCTCCCTCTTGGCTATTGTTGCTTATAGTCAGGAGAGGGGCTGTGAGCCAGTTTATACGGTAACAGCATCACCTGCTGAGAATACGGCAGGAGCAATGGGCGTTACCTGGGCAACTGATACACTCACCAGCTGGTGCACCATTGATGTTGCAAAATGTGATGATGCTGGGTGGAAGCGTATGAAAAGCTATAGGGTTGAGGGACAACTATGCAATACATTTCACGGAGTCTATTCCAAGAGTGCTGATGGCCAGAATATCTATGAGGATGCCCTCTTCAACAAATATAGGGTAACCTTGGAGGGGTTGAAGAGCAATACGCGTTACAAATATAGAATCCGCCTTAAGGATGGAGCAGAATATATTTCTGAAGAGCGCCATTTCTGCACTTCGCCTGAAAAAGGGGAGTGGGAGGCCTGTATAATCTCTGATTTCCACGTTTATGCGCCGCTCTATGCGAGAACAGAATCTGCAATGAAGATGATAGGGACAGTAGAGAATTATGCCCCTTTTGACTGGGTCCTTCATCTTGGAGATATCACCGCCTGGGGAGGCAGCTACTCATTCTGGAGAGAGCTCTACAATGAGAAACCCTTTAAGGAGTATATGTGGGCCGGTGTAAATGGAAATCACGACAATATGAGCCGTGGATATATAAAGAATACCAATGAGTATTTCAGGGATGCTGCGGCATATCCGATGAATGGTTATGAAGGGGAGATGGGTGTTTGCTACTTCTTCAAATATGGAGATGTACTCTTCATTATGTTGAATAGTGAGAGTATGAGGAGTGATGAGGGGCTGCTTAAGGCTCAGGAGTGGGTAAAGAGGGTTGTTGAGGAGAATCCTGCAAGGTATAGAGTTGTTTGTGAACACTACCAGTGGTTTTTTGGGAAAGATGGTACCGATTCGCAATATGGCAGATGGTGTGAGCTTTTTGATGAGTTGGGAATCTCGCTTGCTCTTGCCGGAAACAACCATATATATGTAAGCACACCGCCAATTTATGACGGAGAGTGTGTGGGAGATATTGCAGATGCTGCAGCCTATAGTGGTGTTCCAGCCGCTGCCGGAGGTACTGTCTATATACAGACTCCATCTTCTGACAATGAGCGAGGTGTGGCTGTTGATCTTGGCACTCCTCTGAAAGAGAATTCCGATAAGATAAAGTTCCGTTGGAGTGAGGGTCCAAATACTGTCGGGGCAATGCATCTCAAGGTTACCAAGAGGAAGATGGTGCTCACATTGCTCGACAGGAATGGCAAAGTGCTCGATGTCAATGAGGTTTTGCCTTCAGCAAAGAGATAATCATTTAAGGCAGACAGAGCAGGAGCGAGATATGGCAAACTCCGTTATAGAGCTTTTGAGGTCAAATGGATATGATGTCGTAACACGTGTTACTCCGGCTGCAAAATTCTGGATGGCAGAAGAGTATCACCAGAACTATTGTCAGGTGCATAGGATAGAACCTGAGTGCCATATGATGGTAAGATGTTTTTAGCTCATTTGAGGTATTTGTCGGCATAAGGGTTCTGGTTGAACCACTCTACAAATGCTTCAAAACGGCTCTGTTCCTCTTCATAAAACTTCTGAAGTTCTTCAATTGCCGCTCCTCTGAAGAGCCACAAATTATATTCTCTCCAGAATCCAGCATCTATAATCTCCTGATGGTAATTGAACAGGGAGGTATCCGGATATCCAAATTTTGTAACTTCAGATCTGTTCATTGTCACAATCCTGCGTATCTCGGCAAGATCGCTTGCTGTCAGATTGCCATCGGTTGAAAGAGCCTCAGGTAGTGATGGTATAATTGTCCTAAGGTCAGATATGTTGTCGTTGTATGCGTCATATATGGCCTCGCTCAGTTGCAGACTGCGGTCGTGGTTTGGCTCAAGAAGATTATGAATCTCTGCATAGATGATTCCATATAGAGGATAATTGGAGTAGCATAACAAAGATGCTGCCCTGAAATAATTTGATGGGAATTTAGGGTCAACCTCAATTCCCTTTTCGTAGAGAGATACAGCCTCGTTATAATCTTCGTCAAGGGCATAAAGCGTACCCATTTCCATATAGAGTGCGCCGGAATCAGGGAATTTTTCCAGCCCCTCTTCGTATTTCTTGTGGGCAAGGTTGCGTTTACCCATAAGGTCAAGTGCATTGCCTGTCAACTGATAGATTTCTGCATCTGCATCTGGGTGGGATTCAAGCGCTTCGCCAATTTTTATACACTCTTTCCACTCCTCCTTCTTATATAGACAGTATGCCTTCTCATATTGTAGTGCATAGATCATCGGATATTTTTTGAGCAGATTGTCGTAGATGGCAATTGCTTCATCTATCCGGTTGTTGTCGGAATACTCTACTGCTTTATTGTACTCTGCATATTCACTCTCTGTCAGTTGTTGTGCGAAAAGCGAAATAGTGCATAGAAGCAGTGAGATTAAAGTGATAAATCTTTTCATAGAGCAAGAGTGTGTTTTTAAAATTTTAGAAGAGGGCAAGGTTCTCAAATCCCGGTCTCAGTTCTCCCTTTTCAATTTTATGAATTATCTCTACTACCTTATCGTTCATAGGAGTAGATACACCAACTTTGCGGCCATATCTGCAGACAGACCCGTTAATTGCCTCCACCTCAGTAAGTTTGCCCTTCTCAAGATCCTGAAGCATACTCGCCTTCAATTTTGAATGTTTGCGGATGGCAATAGGGATGATAAAGTTTGAGAAGGCCTTTTTTAGGGGGTTGTTGTAGTTGAGAAGTTTTACAATATCCTTCCCTTGTACAGGTTCTATCCTGATTCCACCTTTGGCACATACATCAATACACTCTTTTATGAGAGACTGGATGATTTTTCTGGATCTCCTCTCTTTGGCGGCCTCTCCAAAAGTACATCCCAAAACGGCGCTCATTCCTGAAAAGGAGGCATTTATCAGGAGCTTGCTCCATCTCGACCCGATAAAGTTCTCTTCAACTTCAACGGGCCCCATCATCTGGAGCAAACTCTTGACCTCTTGAAGCTTCAAGTTTACGGTATTATGCAGAGAACCGATGGAGAAGGTCAGGCTGTCCGGCGAACTTGTCACTTCGCAGATGCCCGGCTCCTTTAGAGTGGCCCCCCAGGCTACTGTACATCCCAATACACGCCCTTCCCCTACAATCTCCCCAATCTCAATCTCTGGGAGTCCGTTCTGAAGGGTGACAATCACTCCATCTTCTGCAAGAAACTCCTTGATTGAACCCACAGTACTGCGATTCTGCTGCTGTTTTGTCATAAGGAAGATGATATCATATCTCCCGCTCATCTTGTCGGGAGTATATGCCTCTACCTTTTGGGTAAAATCCAAAGTTCCTGTGATGGTTGCACCCTTTTTCTGCAGAGCCTCTATATGTGCCTTGTTGCGGTTGATTAATTCTATTTTTCCGCCATTCCTTGTTATGAAGGCACCCAGCACAGTGCCGAGTGATCCTGCGCCATAAATTGCCGCTCTCATTTTATACCGTCAAACTCTTTTAAAGTATCTGTTTCGTATGGTTTTTAGTATCAACCTTTTCAATAATCTTCTCAAGAATGCCCTCTTCATTGAATATGAAGGTGCGGCGCATTGTGCCCATATAGGTGCGTCCGTAGAGCTTCTTTTCTCCCCACACTCCAAACTCCTGCTGCATCTCTGTGGTGGTATCGGCAAGCAGAGTAAACGGAAGAGAGTTCTTCTCAATGAATTTAATATGTGATGCAGGGCTGTCTTTGCTGACCCCCACCACATTGTACCCGGCATCTGTGAGAGCCTGGTAGTTGTCCCGCAAATTGCAGGCCTGGGCAGTGCATCCGGAGGTGTTGTCCTTCGGATAGAAGTAAATTATTGTCTTTTTTCCGATGAAATCTTTTGATGAGACAGTGTTGCCATTCTGGTCAACAACTGTAAATTCGGGCATTTTATCTCCTGGTTTCAACATAATTTATCCTTTTTTCTATAGAATGTATCCGGTTCTTATTACAGGCTATCCCCAAAATCTTTTCTGAATTTATGTACAATTTTTGATGGCCAATCAGTTGTTGGTTCAAGCTCTCCCATAAAGAAACGGAGGATAGCAGGTTCGTATGAGAATTTGAGACCTCCGATAAGGTGTCTGTTCTCATATAGCCAGGTGAGACGGTCAACCACATATTTGGTTTGTGACAGGGTAAATACCCTTCTCGGGAAGGCAAGACGCATAAGCTCCACATCTGCAAGAACCTCGTTGCCATTCTCGTCCCTTACGCTGGATGCTGTACCGCGCTCCATTCCCCTCACTCCGGAGCAGAGGTAGAATGCAGCTGTAAGCGCTCCTGCGGGGTATTCGTGCTGAGGAATATGGCTGCAGAAGGAACCTGCATCCACGTGGGCTCCAAGCACTCCCGGAGGTGTTACCATCGGTATGCCCGCCTTAACGGCACTCTCTACGCAATATTTTATGAAGTCAACACTCTGGCTGATCATTGTTTCGTCAATTGTTTCGTAAATGCCCACAGCCATTGCCTCTATCTCCCTTATTGAGATTCCACCATAGGTGAGGAAGCCCTCAAATAGAGTGATCAGCGGCTCCATCTGTTTATAGTAGTCTTTGCGGTTGGTGCATATTCCACCGCCACGCGAAGATGTAAGTTTTCTTGCCGAGAAGTAGACAATATCTGCAAGTCCTGTCATCATCTTTATGATATCGGCCATTGTATTCTCTTTCCACTCCTCCTCCCTCTGTTTTACGAGGTATGCATTTTCACCAAGAAGGCTGGCGTCAAGTACAAGCATAATTCCATATTTGTCGGCAACCTGTCTCACATCCATCATATTTCTGATGGAGAACGGCTGTCCTCCGATAAGGTTGGTTGAGGCCTCCATACGGATAAATGCAACCTTCTCAGGCCCCTCTGTCTCAATGGCCTCTACAAGTTTGTCAATATCAATGTTGCCCTTAAAAGGATTGTCGGATTTGAGTATCAATGCCTCATCCTTCAAGAGTTCGATAATCTTTCCGCCAACCTCATTTACGTGGGCAAGTGTAGTGGTAAAGTGGTAGTTGGTTAGGACAGACTGCCCCTGTTTTACAAATGTACGGGCAATTATGTTCTCGGCTGCACGACCCTGGTGCACAGGAAGGAAGTATTTCTTTCCCAAAACATCTTCAATGCCTTTTACAAGACGCTCAAAAGATTGCGATCCTGCATAGGCGTCATCGGCACGCATCATTGCAGAGAGCTGGTTATCGCTCATCGCATTGGTGCCACTGTCGGTAAGCATATCAAGATAGACATCTTTCGTGCCGAGTTTGAATGTATTGTAGCCTGCCTCTTTAATGGCATCACGTCTTCTTTCAATTGGGACAAGGTTCAATTTCTGTACAACTCTGACCTTGTGGAGCTCGAGAGGAATATCCTCTCCTGAATAAAATTTAATTCTGGACATAGTTTTGGATTTTTAGTAGTCCAAAGGTATATAAAAGTTATCTAAAAACAGCTTATGAATAGAGATTTATATATAAGAAGTGTAGAGTTTATAGTTTGGTCGGTATCTGGAAGTGAAGTGTATGACTCAATCAGCTCCATAAGGGTTGCGATAATTGGAGCAAGAGGCGGATTAAACTGCACATCTGCCGGTCTGATGTAAATCTCTAACTGCCGGATTCAGGCAATCCTTGGAGGATGCTACAAAATGTCCAGTTTATAGCCGGTACCTCTGATACTTGTTATTTCGATGGAATTGTCCTCTTCAAGATGGTGTCTTAGACGGGTTATGTATACATTCAGACTTCTCAGATTAAAGTAGTTGTCATCTCCCCACAACTTTTTGAGCAGTTGTGAGGTATCTACAGTCTCACCCATATTCCTGCACAGTTCATACAACACTGCGCTCTCCCTGGCAGCGAGTTTCTTCGTCTCACCGTTGACTGTCAAGGTTGACAACCTGTGGTTGAATTTATAAATGCCTATGGTGTATGTTGTATCGGTATAGGCCTTTTTAGATGAGTTACCTCCCGTATTCTTCTCCTTACCGATGAGTGCCTTGATTCTTACTATCAGTTCATCAATGGCAAATGGCTTTTTGAGGTAGTCATTTCCTCCGGTTTCAAATCCGGTAACCACATCCTCCGTAGCGGAACGGGCCGTAAGGAAGAGTACAGGAGTACTGTTACCCTCTTTGCGTATCTGCTTCACAAAAGTGTAGCCATCCATATTTGGCATCATTATATCTGTAACTATTGCATCGTATTGGTCTTTGTGAGCAAGCTCAAGGGCCTGCAGGCCGTCGTAAGCCACTGTAACATTGAAATGGCGTCCATTAAGTGTGTCGCAGAGAATTTCTGCCAACATTCTTTCATCCTCAACCAATAGAATTTTACTCTTGTCCGTCATACACAGGTAGTTTTATAATTATAGATGTGCCAATCTTCAATCTGCTCTTTGCTGAGATTGTTCCGTGATGTTGTTCAATGACTCTCTTCGCATAGTAGAGTCCGAGACCATATCCTCTGGATTGCTGGATATCTCCTTTAGGTACTCTGTAATATTTTTCAAATATATGCGACAGGTGTTCTTTGGGTATTCCACACCCTTTGTCGGAGACAGTGATGGTGGTTCCATTTTCAGATTGTATTGCCGTAAAGGAGATATGTGCTTTCCCTCGAGAGTATTTTATTGCATTGTCGAACAGTGTTGCAAGAACGTTTTTCAGGTGAAACCTGTCGGCGTAAAGTTCCAGCTCTTCAGGACACTCTACATAAAATTCAGGTATGTCTGAAACAGATGGTGTAATTTCACCGATAAGTTCATCAATAAGGATATAGAGATTGAACTTCTCTTTGGAAATCTTCTCCTCCCTTCCCTCGACAGATACAGAGAGTATCTTTTCCACCATTCTGCTGAGCTGTTCGAGTTGGGCTGCTATTACTCCAAGGTATCTGAGCCGGCGCTCTGTATCGGAGTCGGCAGAGTAGTTGAGCAGGGCATCTGTGGCTGTGCAGGCAACAGATATGGGTGTCTTGAGTTCGTGTGTTATATTGTTGGTAAAATCACGCCTCATCTCTTCGAGACTCTTCTGTCTGAACATTGTCCTGACCATATAAAAGAGGAGTATGGCCAGAAGAATCACTATCAGGAATGATGAGATGATAAGGCTGTAGAGATCTTCCCAAAAGAGTTCTTGTGGAAGGTTGATTGTAATTTTAAGGCTCAGAAGCATATCCTCATCAATAATGAAGGAACTGGTGTATACCCTCTTGCCCAACTCATCACGGTTTCCATAGCTCATCAGCACGATACCCTCACTATTTTTGACCGATATTGCTGTAGTATCCTGCACGGAGAAGACCTGAATTATTGAGGTATTGCCAATAATCTCTGCTGTATATGTTTCTGTGATATTGGACTCCATAAGCAATGGAGTAAAATAGTAGGCAAATCTCTCAATATCAATACTCCTGTTTGCAGACTCCTGTATTCCGGGAATTGCCTCCTCCTTGAATGACAGGTATATTGCATTATATGTGGCAGACTCTACTCTTTTGATAAAATCATTTTTCCGGCTCTCAAACATTCTTATAATGTAGAAGGTCTGTATAGCTACCAGTGAGAGTATCAGGACTATTGCTGTAATAGATATTTTACTGAAAAATTTACCATTCATATCTGTCTGCTTGCTTGTGCAAAGATAGAGATTTAAACGGAAGGGAGAGTGCAATTAACAATAGTTAACATTTCTTAACTGACCATTAATAGCAACTATAATATAAAAGAGCGATATTTGTATCAGTGAAAATAGTTAAAATACCTGAGTGTTTATGAGACAAAATTTGTGTAAAATCAGGAGATTGTTGACTGCTACGGCAGTTGTGCCACTCCTTCTCTTTTCTGCCGGTTATGCAGATGCCCAAACGCGGGCTGTCAGTGGAAATAGTTATGGCCGTTCTTCATCAGATGAGAGGATTGCTTACATAATAGATGGAAAGATTGTACCAAAAGACTCTATGATTGTAGTGCACCCGCAGACAGTCTCCTCTATAAATATCCTGTCAGGTGTGGATAAAGTGGTTGTTATAAATACCAAACGGAAAGATTCGGACCATAAATCGGTAAAAGGAACTATTTATAAATCACCCGCCCGTAATTCAGTAAAAGTGAGCAGGGAGGTTTATGGTACAATAAAATTGGGTAGTGGGGCAAATGACAGATCAGAAGGAGAGGGAATTCTCTATAATTTTCAGTCGGATGATTCTGACATAAGCACTATAACTCCTGGAGAGATTGAAAAATTGGCAGTCGCCAGAGCAGAGTTTGAAAAGCAGTGGAGGAATACCACCGATTCAATACGGCACAGCTATAGAGGAACAATCAAGTTGCCACTTAAGGTTGTCAAGTATGAGGATGGTTCTGTAGGTGCCGTTGATTTGTGGGATTTTGCAAAATCCGGAATACAATCTATTACAGTATATAAAGATTCAATATCTACTGCCCCATTCAAACAGTATGGAGATGTCTCAAATGGGGTTGTGTATATTATAATGCATCAGAAAGAGGAGTAGAGGAGCATGCACATCATATGATATTGTAATTAGTGTGAAAATAAAAAAAGGCAATCGGCAGTACTAACCACCGATTGCCAGTAGTGAGTTAGAGAGTGTAGGCAGTAAGTTCTCAGTAAGGAGGACATCCGCCGGTACTATTGGAGGAAGAGAATGGTATGTCAGTTAATTCACTATAGTATGCCGGAAGTTTGCCAGTTCATTATGAGAGTGGGTTTGTCGGGTGAGCTGGTTGGCCTGTTGAAAACAAAAATGACCCAACTGAAAGTTGAGTCATTTTTTGTGCGGGCGAAGGGACTCGAACCCCCACGCCTTCCGGCACTAGATCCTAAGTCTAGCGCGGCTACCAATTACGCCACGCCCGCA
>JAZNXX010000037.1:0-39066 GCA_045594125.1 Candidatus Egerieisoma sp. | reverse complement strand
TTTCTGTTCTATATATGCCATGCTAAAACCATTCTCAAGCATATGCATATACTTCAATCGTTCTGCATAGCCGTGTTTCTTTCTCTTTTTTAACATAACAAAACCCCAAAAGTTTTTATCTAACTTTTGGGGTTCATATCAGCGTTTTGATCCGGTTTTTCTTTTATCCCTTTGCAACAATCTTTTCAGCCACGTTGATACCGTCAAGGGCAGATGATACAATTCCGCCTGCATATCCGGCCCCCTCGCCACAAGGATAGATACCCTGCAGTGAGATATGTTGCAGAGTTTCGGGATTACGCGGTATTCTGACAGGTGATGATGTTCTTGATTCAACACCCAAAAGAAGGGCCTGCGATGTGTAATAGCCCCGCATCTTCTTGTCGAACTCCCTGAAGGCACCCCTCAATCTGTCAGAAACAAATTTTGGAAGTAGTTCGTGCAACGGTGCTGAGACCACACCTGGTGCATATGAGGATTTTGGTAGAGATTTGGATATTCTGCCGTTTACAAAGTCATCCATCCTTTGGGCCGGAGCCTTTATCGAGTTGGAGTAGTTGAAAATTGCCCTCTCTACATCCTGCTGGAATCTCATAAGCCGTAATGCCCCAAACTTTGAATATTCAGGCAAATCCTCCGGCTCCACAGATACAACAATACCGGCATTGGCCCATTGGGAATTTCTTCTTGAGTTACTCATTCCATTCAAGACACACTCTCCTGCCGAAGTTGCAGAAGGGACAAGAATTCCGCCCGGGCACATGCAGAATGAGAAGACTCCTCTCCCATCAACCTGACAGACAACAAAATACTCTGCAGCTGGCAGTTTAGGATGATATTTACCTCTATACTGAATATTATTTATAAGACTTTGCGGGTGTTCAGTCCTCACACCAAGAGCAAATCCCTTTGCCTCTATTTCCCAACCTTTTCTGTCGAACAGTTCATATACATCCCTTGCCGAGTGACCTGTGGCAAGTATCACATTTGGAGCTCTGTATATAGATTCGGCCATAGAGCCTGATGCCGATTCGCAACTCTCCTCCTCCGAGTTATGGCAAACAGCACTCCAGATACCGTCTGCAAATCTGAAATCAACAGCGTGTGTATTAAAATGGACCTCACCACCACACTTGATGATGGTTTCCCTCATATTCTCTATTATACGCGGCAATTTATCGCTTCCTATATGGGCGTGGGACTCTATCAAAATAGAAGGATCAGCACCAAAATTGACAAACTGATGGAGCACCATCCTTATATCACCCCTCTTGTTTGAACGGGTATAGAGTTTGCCGTCAGAAAAAGTGCCGGCACCACCCTCACCAAAGCAGAAATTAGAGTTTGGATTGACAACACCGGTCGTGGAGAGTTTTGCCATATCAAACTTTCTCGCATGCACATCCTTGCCACGCTCAAGAATAACAGGCTTATAACCATTTTGCAAAAGCGACAGAGCTGCAAAGAGACCTGCCGGACCTGCCCCGACAATAAGTACAGTCCGGCTCAAATCATTATCGGCAACATTCTTATACTCGGGAACTGAATATCTCTCAAGAAGCGGTTCCAAACCTGAGGTGATTTTTACCCTGTATCGGTAGAGAACACTGCTTCCTCTGGCATCAAGCGAGCGCTTTACAACCTGATAACTTGTAATCTGACTCCTTTTAAGGGAGGCTCTTCTTGCCACAGCCTCCAGGATCTCCTCATCATTTACCTCTTTGATGGCACTGAATGCAACCTCTATCTCTTTCATCTCCAAAAATTAAAGTACTATTTCATATCTGCTGCACGGGAAACCGGTGCAACATCAATATCACAAGTCATTCCAAGACGGAACTTGCACAAACCGCTCATCGCAATCATAGCTGCGTTGTCGGTCGTGAACTTGAATTCGGGAATGAAGGTTCTCCATCCCCTCTTCTTCCCCTCCATCTCTACCCTCTCTCTCAAACCAGAATTGGCAGATACACCACCACCAAGTGTAATAGTGGTAATTCCTGTCTGCTTGACAGCCTTTATAAGCTTATCCATCAGAATATCGATAAGATGTTTCTGGAATGAGGCACAAATATCAGCCATATTCTCCTCAATAAAATTCTCATTCTCCTTCAATTGGTCGCGAAGGAAATAGAGCAAAGAGGTCTTTATTCCACTGAAACTGTAGTTAAGGTCGGCAATATGAGGTTTTGAGAAGTGGAAACGGCTGGAATCTCCAACTTTTGCCAGTTTGTCAACTACAGGACCTCCGGGATAGCCGAGTCCCATCATCTTTGCACATTTGTCAAACGCCTCTCCTACTGCGTCATCAATTGTATGTCCTATAACCTCAAACTCCAGATAATCTGTAACCTTTACAATCTGTGTATGGCCGCCAGAGACGAGCAGTGCCAAAAATGGAAATTCAGGAGAACGATTTTCACGCCCCGGTTGTTGTATAAAATGGGAAAGAATATGACCTTGAAGATGATTTACCTCCACCAGCGGCTTGCCTATGGCCAAAGAGAGCCCTTTTGCAAAGGAAGTACCAACGAGCAACGAACCGAGAAGTCCCGGGCCACGTGTAAAGGCTATGGCATCAATCTCGTCGAGTGTAACACCAGCCTCCTTTATGGCCTGATCAACTACAGGAAGTATATTTATCTGATGTGCCCTTGATGCAAGTTCGGGAATTACCCCTCCATAATTGCGATGCACATCCTGGCTGGCCATAACATTAGAGAGCATCATCTCATCCCTCAAAAGAGCGGCAGATGTATCATCACACGAAGATTCAATACCCAATATTAAATAACTCATACAGCTTCTTAATTTTTTTACAAATCTACTCAGATTTTTTAATTATTTTTGCTAATTGATGCATTTAAAACCTTTTTTTATAAAAACGCTCAAAAATATAGCAATCCGCATTGTGGCAATTCTGGCAACCATTTATGTTGCCACCGCCATTCTATTGCAATTCCCTGCAGTGCAGACCTCCATTGCGAAAAGTGTTACCAAAGAGCTCTCAAAAAGCATCAATGGAAGGATAAATATAGGAAAGGTCTATATAGTATTTTTCAACAAGGTGATACTGAAGGATATATCTATTATATCCGACGACAGGACCCCTCTTCTCGACTCACTCTACTCTCATTATGGTCAAAGCGATACATTATTGAGTTGCAATAAGTTATCAGTATCGTTATCAACAAAAGATTTACTTAAACTGAAACTTAAACTGAACCATATAGCTCTGGAGAGTGGCGTATTTAACCTTCAGAATGAGGGAGGGTCCGGCTATACCAACCTATCCAGAATTTTTGGAATTGACCGCAACAAAGATAAAGATACAACTAAAAAGGGGATGAATTTGAATCTGTTAGCCAACTCATTAAGGGTGCGCAACTTCAGGTTTACATTAAATAACCCGTCGAAATATGTTGATAAAGGGGAAGGTATAATAAATTTTTCCAACTTGAAGGTGAACGATATAGATATCGACATCAGTAATGTAAAGATAGAACGCGATACAATATTCGGAAAAATAAACAATATAGGAGGAAGGGACCATAGTGGCTTTACCCTCGCAGAATTGAGCGGAGATGTGGAGATCAGTTCTACCGAGACGCGCATAAAAGATATGGTTCTCTCCGACAGCCTCTCCAAAATAGTGGCTGACTACTTCAGTATGAAATACAGAAGTCCGAAAGACCTCTCCGATTTTACCTCATTGGTAAAGCTCGGAATCAGCCTTCAGGATACATACTTCAATTTTGCCACTATAGGAAATATTGCACCATCGCTTGCCGACAGCAAGCTCGGGCTCTATCTTACGGGTGTAGTTGAGGGGCCTGTAGCAGATTTGAGAAGCAAATCACTTGTGGCCATCTCAGAAAGCGGGAAAACTATGGTTGAGATTGATGTAAGGATGAGCGGGTTGCCTGATATAAGGGAGACAATGTCTGTCGTAGAGGTAAAGAGATGCTACACAACAACTGAAGATCTCTCAAAAGTGGTGGGTAATCTGAACGGAAATGACAATGTGGGATTCTTCAACAGACTTGCCCGGAATATCCACTACTCATTCAATGGAAATATAATCGGCCTCCCCGATGACTTTGTGGCTCACGGAACTCTCAGGGCAGGTGAGATAAATGGCAGTTACTATACACGCATAGGAGAAATTGATCTTGATATTCTCTTGAGAAACAGCGTAGAAGAGGCAGGATTCCAGATAAAGGGCCTGCTTGAGAGCAAAGATTTGAATGTCGGCAAACTTATAGGGAACAACTCTTTGGGCGAGGTCTCTATGAGGAGCAGCATGTCTGCCATAATCGGCAAAAAGAGGGATATATCACTCTCTATTGACAGCGTTAGGGTCAGCAGACTGCACTTCAACCAATATGACTATTCAAACATCTTTGCAATAGGCAAACTCGACAACAATATCTTTGACGGCAGGATAATATGTCACGATCCAAACCTTGACTTTCTCTTCCAGGGTGTTATAACCCTTGACAAGCAGCAGACAAACAGGTATAATTTTTATGCCGATGTGCCCTACGCAAATCTCTACAAATTGAATTTCGACAAGAGATACTCCTCTTCAATCATAAAATTCAGGAGTATAGTAGACTTTACCCTCTTTGCAAACAACAATATAGAGGGAAATATCAATCTACTCAATACCGTCTATACAAACAGTAACGGAGAGTTCAATATCGGAACAATCAGACTGAACTCAACCTCTACAGACTCACTCTACACAGCCACCCTGAGTGCCCCATTTGTCAATGCCCAATATAGTGCGACCGCACCATTTACCTCATTTGTCAGGAAGATAGGCTCGGTTACAATGTTCAACAATACAAACAGCTATCTCTTCAAAGATGAGGGGGATAAAAAAGCGATGTTCACTCCAAAATCTGTTGCTGAGGCGCTCAAAGATGGCAATTGGTACAACTTCTCCCTCACCACGTTCAATACAGGCTCTGTTTGCCAGCTTATTATGCCTGGCTCATATATTCAGGACAGCACAAAGGTCAGCGCCTCAATCACTCCTGAAAATGAAATTGATATAGAGCTCTTATCAGGCAGGCTTGCTGTAGGGCATAACTACCTCAAGGGGTTGGATTTCAAACTTGACAACAGGGACTCACTTCTGAAGATGCATCTTTTGAGTGATGAGATAAGGGTTGCAGGGATGAGACTCGACAGTTCAAAATTTGCACTAAAGGGAGGAGATGGCAAGTTCAATGCAGATTTCAGTTTCAAAAATGATACAACCGGCAGCAGTTATGCCAATTTTAATACAGATATGGAGTTCTTCAAGGATTCGGTGGTTATGGGCATCGGTTCTGAATCTGCCATCTCACTTAAGGGAAACAGATGGGAATTCTCACCTGCCATATTTAAAGCCTATAATGAATCTCTCGAGATAAGCAACTTTTCACTCTTCAATAAAGAGCAGCACCTGATGGTAAACGGCATCCTGTCAAAAAGTGGCAGGGATTCTGTAGAGTTTGCCCTCAACAGGTTTGATGTGAAGATCTTCAATCTCTTCCTCAACAAACCTTTCAATGTGGAGGGTTACTTCTCGGGTAATGCCACACTCTCATCATACGACGAGAATACCAATGTACTGCTTGACATAACGGGAGACTCCGTATATGTTTATAAAAATCCTGTCGGGACAATGAAGATTATGAGCAAATGGTACAACCCTGAAAAGAGGTTTAACCTTCTTATAAGCTCAAAACTGAACGGCAAATCAAACCTTATGGTAAGAGGATATTACAGACCGGAAGATAAATATGTCAACTTGACTGGAGAACTTGAAGAGCTTTCGGTAGCCTACTTTGAGCCATTCCTCTCATCTATAATATCCAAGAGCCACGGTTCATTCTCAGGCGCACTATCATTGAGTGGAGAAATCAACGAACTCAAACTTACAGGCGAGAATTGCAGGTTCAACGATTTCGGATTCCTGCTGAACTATACCCAAGTTCCATATACTCTTGACGGCACTGTAACCCTTGATGAAAATGGAGTATTTGCCGACAATCTCTCCATCCTCGACAACTTTGGGAACAGAGGTCGGGTTACAGGAGGAATGAAATATCACTACTTCAGGGATCCTGAACTTGATACAAGGATTGATTTTCAGCGTTTGCAGTGTCTGAAGACAACAGAGAGGGACAATGAGATGTTCTACGGCAACGCCTTTGCAAGCGGCTCAATCAATATAGATGGCCCTTTCAACAATCTTCTGCTTGATCTGAATGTGGTTCCTGCCCAAAACACTGAACTTCACATTCCATTGAGCTCTACAGAAAATGCCTCCCAAACCAACCTGCTCACATTCAAGGAACCGGCTGCAATAGAGAAGTATGATCCGTATGAGAAGATTATGCAGAAGAGTGTCAAGAAGAGCCGGAGCGAATCTCAAATTGCTGTTAAACTGAGGGCAAATATGAACACAAATGCCAATATGTTTCTGGAGATAAACAAATCTCTTGGCGATGTGATCAAGGCAAACGGAAGCGGCCCTATTTCTCTTGACATCAACCCTTCAAAAGATCTGTTTGATATGTTTGGAGATTACAATATAAACCAGGGAAACTACAAGTTTGTACTCTCAGGATTCGGATTTGCAGCCAAGGACTTCATTATACAGCCAGGTGGCGTAATCCATTTTAACGGAGATATCAGCAATACCACCATAAATCTTACAGCAACATACAGAACAAAGGCTGCAATCAACACACTTATAGCCGATACCAGCTCTGTCAGTACACGCAGGACTGTAAACTGTGAGATTATGATGAGCGGAAACCTTATGAATCCCGAGTTGAAATTCAATATTGACATTCCGGACCTTGACCCTACCACAAAGGTGAGGGTGGAGAGTGCCTTAAATACAGAGGGAAAGATTCAGAAGCAGTTTGCAGCCCTGCTGATATCGGGAGGATTTCTTCCAGATGAGCAGTCCGGTATCACAAACAATTCAACCATTCTCTATTCAAATGTATCGGAGATGCTGAGCAACCAGATAAACAATATCTTCCAGCAGCTTGGAATTCCTCTGGATCTTGGATTCAACTACCAGCCTGGAGAGAAGGGAACAACAGATATATTTGATGTTGCCGTATCAACACAACTTTTCAACAACCGTCTGCTGATCAATGGAAATATAGGAAATGACCCTTACGAATCGACAAATAACCGCAGCGTTATCGGCAATGTTGATGTAGAATATAAACTCGACAAGAGCGGTAAATTGAGGATGTCACTCTTTTCCCACGCTGCCGACCAATATTCCAACTATCTTGACGACAGCCAGAGAAGCGGTGTTGGTGTAAGCTACCAGCAGGAGTTCTACCGTTTTAAAGATATTTTCAGGAAAAAGAGTCCTGAACAGAAGGAGTATGATGCCAGAGTCAAGGCTCTTAAGCGTGAAGAGCGCAAAAAGAGAGCTCTTGAACGCAAAGAGGCAAAATTGTCAAAAAAGGGAGAGATTACAGAATAACCTCTGTAATCTTTCCAATAAGTTCCCTATCGTAACGGCGCTCCACCCTTATATAGTTGCCTGTATAGCCATACATCATTCCCCCTTTTTGAGTTGATTCAAATAGAACCTGTTGGGTGGTTCCCTCATACCTTCTGCAATAATCAGAGTGCAGCTGGTCTGAAAGTTCGGAGAGTTTCTGCACTCTGCTGCTCTTGATACTCTCCATTACCTGATCCGGCATCACAGCGGCATCGGTATCTGCACGCCTTGAGTATGGGAAGAGATGGATGAAGGCTGGTTTTACCTTATCTTTCAGGAAGTTGTAGCTCTCCATAAAATCTTCGTCGCTCTCACCGGGAAACCCCACAATAACATCTATACCAAAGAAGACATCACCCATAATATCCCTTATCATTGAGATTTTGTCATAGAACATTGATGTATTGTATCTTCTGCGCATCCTTGCAAGTACCTTATCGCATCCACTCTGGAGCGGAATGTGGAAGTGGGGCTGGAATTTGGTCCCTGAGGCTATCCATCTCACTATCTCCTCATTCAGAAGATTAGGCTCTATAGAGGATATTCTGTAACGTTCAATACCCTTTACCTCATTTAGAGCTTTTAGAAGATCAATAAATCTCTCCCCCGTTGTCCTGCCAAAATCTCCGGTATTGACACCGGTAAGAACCACCTCAAGAATTCCCTTTGATGCTATCTTCTCCGCCTCTGCTACAAGAGTTGCAATACTCAAGTTCCTGCTCTTTCCCCTTGCCAGAGGAATTGTGCAATATGAACAGCGGTAATCACATCCATCCTGAACCTTAAGAAAAGATCTGGTCCTCTCACCTTGGGAGAATGCAGGGAAGATTGTCTCTACCTCCGAAATTGCACAAGAGTACGACAAACCTCTCCCACGGGTTGATGGCAATGAGCTCACCAATTGGAAAAGATCCCCCTTACGGTCGGCCCCTACCACAAGATCTACCCCCTCAATCTGCAGTATCTCCTGAGGTTTTAACTGAGCATAACAACCGGTCACCGCTATTATAGCATCGGGATTCTGCTTATGGAGCTTCCTGATATAATTTCGGCACTTCTTGTCGGCGTGTTCTGTAACGGAACAGGTATTGATGACATAGATATCTGCCGGCTTGTTCTGTGCAACCCTGACATAACCGGCATCTATAAACTGCTGGGCCAAGGTAGAACTCTCTGAGAAGTTGAGTTTGCATCCCAAAGTAACAAATGCTACGCTCTTTGGAGTAACAATATTTGTCTGACCATCCATACTCATCGGTTACACTCCATTATTTAAAATAATACTACAATTCTTGATGAGCCAACTTTCCCCCCCAACGGAGGATTCAACTTGTCGATGGAGAGGGTGCCTGAGAGAATATAATCAAAACGGCATCTTATCACCCCTATTATCCTGCCTGCAACATTCTCAAGAAGATTTGATGGAACCATCATCTGCTCCTTTACAATATCAAATAGTATCTGATAGTTGAGAGCATCCTCTATATTGTCGCTCTCCATAGCCTTTGAGCAATCATACTCCACACTCAAATTTACCAAAAACCTGTTACCTATCACCCGCTCCTCATAAAAACAGCCGTGATGGGCAAAAAACTCCATATCCGCCAATTCAATTCTGCTCTTCATATAATCCATTAGATTTCAATAATAATCCCAATAATAAACTCTATATCCAATGACCTCAACTATGACAAAATTATGCCAGAAGAATAAAGACGCAAGGTCTCTTGCCTATTGTCAACCCCTCCTTTTTCCACTGGGCAACGCTCTTTGTCTTTATATACTCCGTAGGCAAAGTTATATCTGCCGCAACACATATTCTCGTAGATGGAAGACAGACACTAAGCAAATCTGTCATAAACTGGTCATTCCTATATGGTGTCTCAATCATTATCTGGCTCTGTCCCAACTGTCCGGAGAGCTTTTCAAGACTCTTTATCCTGTTTTTTCTCTCCTCTGGCTTTACAGGCAGATATCCGGTAAAGGCAAAACACTGGCCATTAAGCCCGCTTGCCATCAATGCCAACATCAATGATGAAGGTCCGACCAAGGGCCTTACATTTATATTCTTTTTATGGGCCAGCTCCACGAGCAGCGCTCCAGGATCAGCCACAGCCGGAAGCCCAGCCTCCGAAATCAGTCCTACATCATTACCGGAGAGCAGCAACTGAAGATACTCCTCCACCTGCTCTGCTTTTGTATGTTCATTCAGCTCAAAAAGCTGCAACTCGCCTATGTGCCCCTTCAATCCGGCCCTTGAGAGGTAACGTCTGACACTGCGCAACTCCTCCACAACAAAACAGTTGAGTGAAGGCAACAGTTCCAGCACATAAGATGGAATTACCTCTTTAGGCTCATTCTCTCCCAATGGGGATGGTATCAGATACAATGTACCGCTCATATAAACAGAATTAAATATAAACCAATATCCAAATGGAACACCGGGCTCCACTAAGGTGCACAAAGGTAACTAAAAATTTTTACCTTTGCAGTATGGAGAACTATATAACATTTTTGGGAACCGGAACATCTCAGGGAGTGCCTATGATTGGCTGCAGTTGCGATGTATGCAAATCACCATCCGAAAAGGACAGTCGGTTGAGGAGTTCAGTCTGTGTAGAGTATAACGGATTCAAGATCATTATAGATTGTGGCCCCGATTTCCGCCAGCAGATGTTGCGCGAAAACATCTCTGATATAGATGCAGTTCTCCTCACCCATCAGCATATGGACCACATAGGCGGTCTTGATGATATCAGGGCTTTCAACTACTTCAGGCAATCTTCTTTTCCAATATACGCAGAGGAGAGTGTGCAGCAGGGAGTTCAAAGGGTCTTTTTCTACGCATTTGAAAAATTCAAATATCCCGGTGTTCCCGACTATGAGCTCCACACAATAGGACCGGAGAAATTCTTTATAAGAAAGATGATTGAGGGAAAAGAGCACTGCATCGGGATTACCCCTATAAGGGTGATGCATTATAAATTGCCAATCCTGGGATTCCGTTTTGGGAAACTGGCCTACATAACAGATGGTAGCGCCATCCCCGAGGAGGAGTATATCAAACTTGAGGGGCTGGAGACACTCATCATAAACACTGTCCGTCACGAAAAGCATATCTCCCACTTTTCACTTCCCGAGGCAGTGGAGATTATAAAGAGAGTGGGGGCCAAAAGAAATTACCTTACCCATCTCTCCCATCAGATAGGAAGGCACGAAGAGCTCTCAAAGGAGCTTGAGTCAATTTGCAAAGGGGAAAAATTTACTATAGAACCCGCCTACGACGGACTTAAATTGAGATTCTGAATATATCTCAGGAGATAACACCGCTCCCCAACATCTCCTCATCTTCAAATGTATACCAGGCTGCAAACTGTCCGGCCGAAATTCCTCTTTGGGGCTTGTCGAAAATAATGTAGAGTCCATCCTCCTCCTGATAGAGCGTTGCAGTCTGGAGTGGTTGGCGGTAACGGATTCTCACCAGATAGCGCCTGTTCTCACCCGGTTCCATCTTCAAATCTTCCCTTATCCAGTGAATCTCAGAAGATGCCACTTTCAGCCCCCTGCGGTAGAGTCCGGGATGAGAGTGTCCCTCTCCCACATAGATGATATTGTTCTCAATATCTATGGATATTATGAAGATACTCTCCTTATGACCTCCGATATTAAGGCCCTTTCTCTGTCCTATAGTATAGAATTGAGCACCTATATGCTTTCCGATAACCTTTCCATCTGACTCCTTATATCTGATTGGAGCCGAAAGCACTTCGAGTTCGTTATGATTATACTCCACAATCCTTGCCGGAGAGTCTTCTGTGAGGGAGACAACAGCTCCATCCCCCCCATTTGAGCTGGCCCGGATATCAGAGACACACTCACCTGCCTTGAGGGCAACAGCCCTGTATGGTTCACGCTCGCTCTCTGTAGCAAAAATTTCAACTACCTTGCCCTCTTTTGGCTTAAGTTTCTGCTGGAGGAAGAGAGGAAGATCCACTTTACCTACAAAACAGATTCCCTGAGAATCCTTCTTTTCGGCACTTGGCAATGAAGCCTCCTTTGCAAGCCTTCTCACAGTAGGTTTGTCAATATCCCCTATTGGAAAAAGGGCTCTTGAGAGCTGCTCCTGAGAGAGTTGGCACAAGAAATAGCTCTGATCCTTATTTTTGTCGTCACCAGCGAGTATACGATATATTGTCTCCCCCTTCTCATTGACAAACTGATCTTTTTTGCAATAATGGCCTGTGGCCACATAATCTACACCGAGCTCCAGGGCACACTGCATAAAGGCGTCAAACTTTATCTCCCTGTTGCACAAGACATCCGGGTTTGGAGTTCTTCCCTTTTCATACTCACTGAACATATAATCGACAACCCTTTTCCTGTAGGTTGCACTCAAATCAACAAAATGAAAAGGAATGCCAATCTTCTTTGCCACCATCTCGGCAACAACCTTATCCTCTTCCCACTCGCAATCACCGTGAAGGGTACCGGCTGTATCGTGCCAGTTCTGCATAAAAAGTGCTATAACATTATGCCCTGCCTCTTTGAGCAAAAGGGCTGCTACACTTGAATCAACTCCTCCGGAGAGACCTACTGCAATATTCAACGGCTTGAAATTGCTCTTTGCAGAATCACTGTTCATTTCAGAAAAATTTGATGTTAATATATGGCAAAGTTCCTACTGGAAACAGGGAACAAAAATAAGAAATTGTTTTGAATAAAGAGAAACGATACTCCAGTTTTGGAGAATGGCAAAATTTGGCCTCAGAAAAGGCTAATAATTAGTGTGAAGCACTCCACGATGCAAATAATCTGGAACAAGATATTGTTTTTTATCAAAAAATGTCTACCTTTGCATTCGGGTAAGTCATATACGACCAGCTCCTGCAGAACTCCCCCAGGGCCGGAAGGCAGCAAGGGTATGTGGTTGTAGCGGTGCGATATATCAAGCTTACCCTTTTTTTGTGCCCCTATTTCTGGAAGTTGTCAAATGCAAAGGGGAGTATTCCGTCAATAGAATCAACTACGAGTATAGATGTCGAGCTGCCGACAATCACCTTTACAGCTTTGCCTGCCCTTATCTGGCTCTGATATAGTACCTGTCTGCAGGCTCCACAGGGATAGGTAGGAGTTGGTGTAAGCTCACCGTTTTGGGAGGCAACTACCGCAATTGCCTTCACCGCAATATCGGGATATCTGGAATGGGCATAAAAGAGAGCAGAACGCTCTGCACACATTCCTGAAGGGAAAGCATCATTCTCCTGGTTTGCTGCCTTGACAATTTCACCATTATCCAACAAGACAGCTGCTCCAACATTAAAATGGGAATAGGGAGCATACGATCCGTGTGTAGCCTCTATAGCAGCCTCAAGAACCCTTCTCTCCTCACTACCGAGTTCACCGATTGATTTGTACTCCTTGTAGCAGATCTTGATACTCTTTGTCTCCATAAAAATTAATTTTTAACTATATCAACTCTCCAATAGCCGACCAAATTGAAAAGTTTGGACAACTAATTTTACCTTAAAAACAAATTTAGCTATTTTTGTTCACCAATTGCAAAGAGAAGATGAATATTTTTAAAAGAATAATTTTGGTGGCGATGATTGTTGCCGGCTCTTCGGGATTACTATATCCGCAGGGGACAACCAGAAGCCAGTATATTGAGAAATATGCAAAAATTGCCGTCCAGCAGATGAACCAGTATAATATTCCCGCAAGCATTATACTTGCCCAAGCCTGTCTTGAGAGTGGAAATGGAACATCAAGGCTTGCTGTAAAGGCCAACAACCACTTTGGAATCAAATGCCACAACTGGAACGGAAAGAGGATATACCACGATGATGACCGGAAGGGGGAGTGTTTCAGAAAGTACAATTCAGCCGAAGACTCTTTTAAAGACCACTCTGAATTTCTCAGTAACGGAAGGAGATACCAATCACTTTTTGATCTCAAGAGGAGCGACTACAAGGCCTGGGCACACGGGCTTAAGGCGGCAGGATATGCAACCAATCCCCAGTACGCACAACTTCTGATAGATATCATAGAGAAATATGAGCTTTATGAGTACGACAATCTTGAACTTTCCCGCAAAGAGGCAAGAAAGCTCAAGAAAGAGCAGAGGAAAATTGACAAGAAGAACAGAATTGCCCAAGAGGAGAGCAACGGCAAAGCGGAGTCGGTAAAAGCTGAGATGGGAAGCGGTGTTCTTGTAGAGACCAGTGACCTATACAAATATTCACTTGACCGACAGATTTTCAGTGTGAACGGTGTCCCTTACATCATAGCAACCGGAGATGAAAGCTACAGTTCTCTTGCCAAGGAGTACAACCTCTTCAAGAAGGAGATTCTCAAATTCAACGACCTAAAAAATGAGGAGAAGATTGAGCCGGGAACAATTGTCTTCATCGCCAAAAAGAAGAAGAAGGGAGAAAAATCCGCATATGTGGTACAGAGCGGGGAGAGTATGTATATCATATCCCAAAAGCTCGGAATACAGCTGCTCAAACTCTACCAGCTTAATAATATGGAGTATGGCCGTGAAGTTGAGGCCGGTAAAATTCTAAATCTGCAATAATAATGTCAAAAATTAAAAAATACACTTTATCCGGTATTTTCCTGGCTGCAATTATCCTTGCTTGTGTTGCAGGATACAGATACCATCTAAAGAACAAGGCAAATGTTCAGGAGCGGTTTTCCCTCTACATCTACCCAGAAACTACCTTTGAAGAACTTATTGACACTCTCGGAAGCAGGCTTACAGACCTCCCGTCATTTGTAAAATGTATGGAGAGCGAGAGTCCCCAAAAGAGGATAAAACCGGGATATTACAGATTCGATAAAGGGACAAAAAATATAACCATTGTAAGGTCAATTGTTAACGGATGGCAGACACCATACAGACTTACCCTCTCGGGCAATATCAGGGGTGTTGAGCGACTTGCCGGCCTACTTGGAAGAAAGATGATGCACGACTCTCTTTCATTTGTCAAATATTTTACCGATACTGCCGTTTGTGAGAGATATGGCTTTGACGGTAATAACTTTATGGGGATGTTTATCCCCAACACCTATGAGATATACTGGACAAACAGCCCTGAGCAGTTTACAGAGAGGATGAGAAGCGAATATGAAAGGTTCTGGAACAACGGAAGAAGAGAGAAGGCCAAAGAGCTGGGAATGACACCTCAAGAGGTCTCAATCCTCGCATCCATTGTCTGTGAAGAGAGTAACTGGAAGCCGGAACTTCCGACCATTGCTGGAGTATATATCAACCGTTTGAAGAGAGGAATGAAACTTGAGGCCGACCCTACAGTGAAATTCGCACTGAAGGATCCCACAATCAAACGGATTCTCTACAAACATCTGAGGGTGGATTCACCCTACAATACCTACCGTAACTACGGACTGCCTCCAGGTCCTATTACAATACCGTCAATGGCGGGAATTGATGCCGTACTTGACTACAAGAGGCACAACTATCTCTACTTCTGTGCCCACGAAGAGCTCAACGGCACACATAAATTTGCATCAACTCTAAGGGAACACAATAAGAATGCAAGGGCCTATCAGGCTGCAATAAGCAAGAGGCGACAGTAGCGGGAGAGTGGCTCTATCTACTCTATCGGCTCTACTCTCCTCTCTCCCCTACTGGAGAACTCCTGACTCCTGCCACGCCTTGCAGATTGCCGCGGCATCGTGATCTGCTCTCTCATCATCTATGGCATATACCTCCACAAGCTTTGATGAGACCTCTTGGAGTGTGAACTCCCTCTCCTGAAACCACCTCCACAACATTGTGGCAGAATTGTTCAACACTATTAGCCGGTTGAAGCTGATCCGTTCAGCCCCTGTAGGAACAAGAACATTCTCTCCAGAAATCTCCCGTAGTGTAAATCCGCTTTTGAAACGCATCGTAAAGTATCAGTTATTAAGCTATTGAATAATCTCCCCTTTAAGAACCTCCATCGCCTTTTCTACCTCCTTGTCATACTGGTTAAGGTATTTTATATAAGAATTAAAGTCGTAGAGATTCCTGATTATAAACCCTTTAATATATTTCTTCAGTTCATTGCCGGATATCCCGACCGCATTCTCACCCTCTTTATCCTCTACCCCTTTCTCCTTACAATATGCCACAAATTCTCCAAACAGTTTATCCGACACAGAGAATGAATCTATCATATCCTCAGCCGATTTGTATCTTCTAATCAACTGGTTACGGTTGTTGTCAACATAAGAGTTCACAAAATCTGTAAGAAGCCCTTTCCTTACAATCTCCCCATAAAATGGAGTATAGGCAGATGTATCAGCAGGCATAAAGATATCTGGCATTATACCACCTCCTCCATATACAGTTCTCTTGAGCCTGAGTGTAGTATATTTCAATGAATCCGGGAAGTGGATATTTTTCATATCATACACCTCACCTTTAGCATAGCGCTCATAAAAGTTCTTATAGTAATCCTCAGCCTTGCCCTGCTGATATGGAGTCTGGATAACTCTGCCGCTTGGGGTATGATATCTTGCAATTGTCAATCTCAACTGGGAGCCGTCATTTAGTGTAAACATCTGCTGTACGAGTCCCTTTCCAAATGAACGGCGTCCTATAATTGTTCCCCTGTCCCAATCCTGTATTGCACCTGAGACAATCTCACTTGCAGATGCAGAGTTCTCATCTATAAGTATCGCCACTTGAGCATCTTTAAACAACCCCCTTCCATTGGCATATTCACTCATTCTCTTTACACTTCTGCCCTCTGTATAGAGTATAAGCTCACCCTTATCCAGGAACTCATTGGCAATCTGAAGTGCAGCAGTCAAATATCCTCCGCCATTGCCCCTGAGGTCAAGTATTATTCCTTCAGGCCTCTTGTCATACTTCAGAAGTGCCTTCATTATCTCCTGATACGAAGTAGCAGAGAAACGGCTCAACTTGACATATACATACCCTGGTTCTACCTCATATGAGGCATCCACACTATTCAAAGGAATCTTGTCACGTGTTATGACAAAATCGATCAGCTGGTCAACACCTCGTCTCCTGACAGAAACTGTAACTTTTGTTCCTTTTGGTCCCCTCAAATATTTGTGCACCCTCTCTATAGTCAATCCGGTCCCGGATATCACCTCACCATCAACCGAAACTATCTTGTCTCCAGCCTTTATTCCCACATTCTCCGACGGTCCGCCAGGCACAGTTGCCTGTATTGTCAATGTATCTGAGATGATGGCAAATTCAACACCAATTCCATCGAAGTTGCCTAAAAGAGGCTCATTCATTGCAGCAACTTCATCTGCTGTTATAAATTGCGAGTGGGGATCAAGTTTTTTTACAATCTCTACTATTATATCATCCGCAAGTTGTGGAAAATCAAGAGTATCAAGATAGTAATTATTGATCATATAGAGTGTATGCCCAATCTTGTCTATACTTTTTTCAAAACGTCTTGTATTTGCCGACTGTTCAGGTTGCGCCAACGATACCATAGGAGTAAGCACAAGAAGGAGCAAAGGAAGCAAAGAGTATAGTTTTCTCATAACTGTAGAATATTAAATCTTTCTGATGGGAGGCTACAATGTATAAACAATCAGAAATTGAATTTTTCCAAAGGCACTTCATATTTCGTGCCCTCTTTTGCAGAAAAGCTGTTTTTAAAGAGCATTTTTGCCTCCTCAACAAGCAGTTCAGGATTTTTATAGCGTGAAGAATAGTGTCCGATGACCAGTTTGCCTGCACCAGCCTCAGATGCACACCTTGCAGCATCCAATGTGGTAGAATGGGCTGTACTCTCTGCAACCTTCTGATCATCTTTACCAAATGTGGCCTCGTGATAGAGAAGGTCAACTCCCTTTATCCAACTGCTAAGTTCGGGGAAGGGGGCAGTATCAGAGCAGTATGCAAATGAACGCGACTTGTATGGCAAATAGGTAAATTCTTCTGGGGAGAGCATCTCCTTATAACACCCCTCTTCAAGCTCGCCGTCAAAACTGACTCCTGAAAAGAGTGTTGAGATATCTCCATTTTCATCAACTCTTTTGATTCTCACTACCTCACTCCCCTCCTTGAGACGGGCAATTTCATACAAAGAGAGTTTATATGCCTCAACGAGATGTTTATGGATATTTAGCTGCGGGGTCTTCTCTTTGAAAAGATATCCATACGCCTCACATCTGTGATTCAGTGGAAAGGCAAATACCTCCAGATTATTAAGGTCGAGGATCTGCTTTGGCGCACTGCACTTGACCGGTCTGTGGATAATTTCATATTTTATATCCTCACAAAACTGCACCTTGAAGAACTCTATGATCTCAGCCATTCTATATGGTGCAAAGAGATACAATGGGGCAGTTCTGCCCATCAGTGAGAGTGACGAGAGAAGGCCGAAAAGGCCAAAAAGATGGTCGCCGTGAAGGTGTGAAATGAATATATTGTCAATTTTTGAGACAGATAATCCATATTTGCGGAGCTGCATCTGTGTACCTTCACCGCAATCAATTAAAAACAAACGCTCACGAACCGTCAGGATGTGAGCGCTTGGGTATCTGTTAGCAGTGGGGAGGGCCGAAGCCGTCCCCAATGTTGTCAATGAAAATTCCATCTAACTATTTTGAAGATTTTTCCATTTCGCTTTTAAGAGCTGCAAGTGCATCAATGTCACCTAGAGTGGTCTTCTCGATGTTTGCTTTGATCTTCTTAACTGCTTTTTGAGTAGACTCAGCCTCAGCAGCCTTCTCTTTGTTCTCTTTTACCTCAGCCTCTTTCTTCTGGTCATCAGCTATTTTGGTATGAGAAAGAACGATCTTCTTGTTAGATTTGTTGAACTCAACTACTTTGAAATCCAATTTCTCCTCAACTTTTGCAGAAGTGCCATCCTCTTTAACCAAAGCTTTTGCAGGAGCAAATCCCTCAATGCCATACTCAAGAGCTACAGTAGCGCCACCTTTGTCTGAGAATGAAACGATAGTTCCCTCGTGAACTGAACCTACAGTAAATACAGTCTCAAATACATCCCAAGGATTCTCCTCAAGCTGTTTGTGACCAAGGCTCAATCTTCTGTTCTCAGCATCGATCTCAAGAACTACAACCTCCAAAGTCTCGCCGATTGCAGTGAACTCTGACGGATGTTTTACCTTCTTGGTCCAAGACAAGTCGCTGATGTGAACTAGACCGTCAACACCCTCCTCAAGCTCAACGAAAACACCGAAGTTAGTGAAGTTTCTAACTACTGCATTGTGTTTTGAACCTGCAGGATATTTCTCAAGGATAGTAGCCCATGGATCTGGTCTAAGCTGTTTGATACCAAGAGACATCTTTCTCTCCTCTCTGTCAAGAGTCAAGATGCAAGCCTCAACCTCGTCACCAACTTTCAAGAAGTCCTGAGCACTTCTCAAGTGTGATGACCAAGACATCTCTGATACGTGAATCAAGCCCTCAACACCTGGTTGGATCTCGATAAATGCACCGTAATCTGCCAAAACAACAACTTTACCGGTAACTTTGTCACCAACATTCAAGTTAGCGTCAAGAGCATCCCAAGGATGAGCTGTCAACTGTTTCAAGCCAAGAGCAATACGTTTCTTGGTCTCATCGAAGTCAAGGATAACAACATTGATCTTCTGATCCAACTCAACAACCTCATCAGGTTTGTTGATTCTGCCCCAAGACAAGTCAGTAATGTGGATAAGACCATCTACGCCACCAAGGTCGATGAATACACCATAAGGAGTGATGTTCTTAACTGTACCCTCAAGGATCTGGCCTTTCTCCAATTTGCCGATGATATCAGCTTTTTGAGCCGCGAGCTCAGCCTCAATAAGAGCTTTGTGTGAAACAACAACATTTCTGAACTCATGGTTGATCTTAACGATCTTGAACTCCATAGTCTTGTTAACGAATACATCGTAGTCTCTGATAGGTTTAACGTCGATTTGTGAACCTGGCAAGAATGCCTCGATACCAAATACGTCAACAATCATACCGCCCTTAGTACGGCACTTGATATAACCCTTAACGATCTCATCTTTATCGAATGCCTCATTAACTCTATCCCATGAACGGAATGAACGTGCTTTTTTATGTGAAAGGATAAGCTGACCTTTCTTGTCCTCAGCATTCTCTACATACACCTCTACTTTGTCACCAACTGCCAACTCAGGATTGTATCTGAATTCGTTGATAGAGATGATACCCTCGCTCTTGTAACCGATGTTAACAAGAACCTCTCTCTTGTTGATAGCAACGATTGTACCCTCAACTACCTCATTCTCAATGACGGTAGAAAGAGTTTGGCTGTACTGCTGCTCAACTTCCTCTCTTGAAACGCCATACTCTGTACCGCTCTCGAAAGCATCCCAGTCGAATTTGTCAACTGCTACAGAAGCATTGCTTTTACGTTTTTTAGTAGCGTCTACGATAGCTGGTGTCTCCTCAACATAAGCCTCCATAGACTCCTCTTTGCTGCGAACTGGAGCAACTACCTGCTCCTCAGCATCCATAATTTGATTTTCTTTACTCATTTGTTTGTTTTTTTAAAAAATAAGCGGGTTTAACTTTATTTATAGTCTCAATTTCTTGAGCGAGCGCAAAAGTAATGGTTATTGGGCAGTTAACCAAATTTTTATTGCATTTTTTACCTCTTCTTGACAATCTTGTTGTAGAGTACAAGTCCTACAATGCTCAATACCCCTATTCCTGCAAAAATTGCCCAGAGAAGCTGTGGTCTGCCCATCTGTTCGATTATCTTCTCATAAAGGGCTGCACCGAGGAATGAACCGATTGAACTGCCGATTACACCGTATAGGAAAGAGTACCCCATATAGAGGGCCTTTTTGTCGGGAGGGGCAATTATTCCTATATACGATAGGAACTTGGGATGGGTAACCATCTCTCCCATCGTAAAGACAACAAGCCCTGTTATGAAGATCCAGGGCGAGCCGCCAAGGCTTAGGATCGCCATACCCACAGTACCGCAGCCTATACCCATAATCATAGTAGGAAGAGCTGGCCAGTTCTGTACAATCCTCGAGACAAAGAGCTGGAGGGCGATTATCACTCCCGCATTGATGACAGTAACGTGCTCAGTATCAAATTTCCAGGATGGATTATCAACAAATATTGAGAGGAATGAGTTTACCGCATCATTGAATGGAGTCATATCCACATACTCCTTAAGATACCACAGCACTGTACCATACATCTGGAAATAGAGAATCCAGAAGCCGGAATAGAGAAAAATGAGTACAATGAATTTGAAGTCCTTCAACACCTCAAGTATACCTACAACCATCTTTCCAAGACTCTTTGACTCCCCACTCTCCTTCATTTTTGCCATAATCTGGATATTTGCAGCCGGTTCACGATAGAGAAAAATATTTATCAGCATCAGAATTACACCGACAGCAGCAGCCATAAAGAAGATATTCTCATAACCTCTTGCCTTTAGAACAGGTACAAGAATCAGTGGAACGAGGAATGCACCAAGATTGATTGACCAATAGAAGATACCAAATCCGAGGGTTGAATTCTCCTCCGTTGTAGATTTTGCAATAGTACCTGATATTACCGGTTTGAAGAATCCTGCTCCTGTAGCCATAAGCAGCAATGAAGCAAAGACAGGAATATATGAATCTGTAATTGCGGTAAGAAGATATCCGGATGTTATACAGCTGAAGGCAAAGAAGAGAATCCGTCTATATCCGTACCTGTCGGCAATACCTCCTGCAATGATGGGGAGGAAATAGAGCAGCGGCTGGATGGTACCCATAATTGTACCGGCCTGGGACTTTGAAAAGCCGAGTCCCCCTTCATCACCACTTATAACCATATATACCGACAATACCGAGAGGACTCCATAATAGGCTCCCCTCTCAAAAAATTCCATCATAATCGCAACCCAGAAGTTGCGTTCAAAACTCTTTTTATTAGCCATAATTCCAATTTTATATAAAAATCAAAAGGAGTAATTTCGGAGTAAGCACCCCGGAATTACCCTTTTGAGAATATTATCTTAAAACCTTTATTAGTTGAACATAGGTTTTACTATTCCAAACAAGATATATGCAAGGACAAATGTAATCACTATATTGAAGCTCTGCGCTATAAGGAATGAATACAAAGTATTGCGGTTCTCCCTTGAAATGATATCCTTCAATCTGGTATCAAGTCCTATACATACGAATGCCAACGAGAAGAAGAGCTGTGAGAAAGTTTTAGCCAATGAGGTCTCTACAAGCTTGCTCTTTGCAAAATCGGGGAAGAACTCCATACTCTGACACAAACTGAAGACAAGAGAAGCAGCTACAAATCCGATGATGAATTTAGGGAACTTCTCCCAAACAATACCAAGTGACGGACGTTGTGACTGGCCATTTTCACCCTTAGTAGAGAGATAGAGGGCAATAAAGAATGCCACAAAACCTATCAATACATTCTGTGTTGCCTTAACAATTACTGCGGTCTTGTTTGCAACATCACCAATATGGGCAAATGCCATCTCAGAAGAGGCTGCAACACCACTGGTTGTATCAATAGTACCGCCTATCCAGGCACCGGCAATCTCCTGCTGTATCTGTGGATCAGAGGTGAGCAGAGGAATGATTGTCTGGGCAAGCCAAGGCATAAGATAGATCATCGGAACTACAATTATCAATACAACAGAGACGATATATGAAAGTTTCTTGTCGTCTGTACCAGCAACTCTTGCAGCTGTAATACAGGCAGAGACACCACAAATGGAGAGTCCGCTTGATAAGGTCATTGCTGTAGAACGGTCAACCTTGAACTTCCTTGCCACAAAATAGGCGAAGAACCAGACGATACTTACTACCAATACAGCCTGGATAAGACCCATTGAGCCCGATTTCATCACATCCCTGAAGAGAATTGTGGCACCAAGACAAACAACACCTATCTTGATGAAGAACTCACCCTGGATTGCAGGACGCAACCAGTCAGGAATATGGAAACAGTTCCTGATGATGAGACCGAAAATTACAGAGAAGAATACAGCCTCAAAACCATAATATTTTATAACAGGAATCTTTGCAATCCACAAAGCCAAAGCGGCTATGACAAATACAAAGACAAATCCGCCCAAAAGACGTTTTACTGAACGGCTCAAAAGCATATTGCCTGCAAACAATACAACAAGGGCAATTACAAAAAGCACACCCATATCAACCCAAGCACCCCAACTTCTCAAATCGGACGGGATAGAAACCTCAGGAAAGTGACTTGCCAATCCGGCAATAATCAGTAGGGGAATAGACATAATCACTACTACCCAATCCTCAACAAGGAATTTCTGCAAACTCTTTTTCATTTTATAATGATATTATTTTATACTTGATTTATAATACTTTTCTTTTTTTGAATATGAGCGATGCTATTATTACCGACACTAGCATCACACCAAGGACAATCCAGAAATCCCAGCAACCCTCTGTAACAGGCAATTTGACATTCATTCCGAATATACCTGAGATAAGTGTAGGAGGCATAAAGAGAAGTGAAACAAATGTAAGCACCTTCATAATCTTGTTCTGATCGAGGTTAATAAGACCCAAAACAGTATTTTGAAGATACTCAAGCCTTTCGAAACTGAAATTGGTATGGTTAAGCAATGACGAGATATCCTTGAGCACTACCGACAGCTTGGCGTGCACATCACGAGGGAACTTGTCACTCTTCAGGATAGCTGATATCATCCTCTGTTTATCAATGACATTCTCGCGCACCAACATCGTATTTTCCTGCAACTGATTGATATCCAACAAGAAATCCTCATTCACATTTTCACCCAGACTTACCCTTTTGCTGAACTGGGCAATCTCCTTGCTCATAAGCTCGATCATATCGGCATCAAGGTCAATCCTCGATTCGAGAATCGCAACAAGAATATGGTAACCTGTAGGATATAGCTTTGCTGAAATTGATATCCTCCTCTGCAAATCTGTAAAGGTACGGAGCGGAACCTGACGGATTGTAACAAGGATACTCTCAGAGATGATGAAAGAGACTGTCTCCATAGAGTAGTCATCCGGTCCCGGAATAAGGAAGTTTGTATTGGCAAAGATAGTTGTATCTGTCTCTGAATAGCGTGATGAACTCTCAATCTCCTCAGCCTGGGCCCTACTTTGCAGAGTCGTCTCCAAATACTCCTCCACCGCTCTCTTCTCCTCACCTGTAGGCTCAAACAGATCTATCCAAAGCAAATCATCATAACCCAGTTCATTCAAATCCTGTACATCCTTGGATGAGAGAATCTGTCCCTTGAATTTATAAAAGATCTCTATCATACTATTCAGACAGTTTAGGGGTTAATACAACCTCGCAAAGGTAATAAAAAATATGCAACTTTGCCCAACTGCACGACAGAACTTTAGAAGAGATGTTCCAAAAGTATTCTGACTCCTATCAATATAAGCAGCAACCCGCCTACTATGGAGGCCTTTTTGCCTATACGGGAACCTATCTTGTTTCCTGAAAAGAGACCGGCAAGGGATGCCAGGGCAGTGGCAATCAGAGTAAAAAATACGAGGAGAGCGCAATCCTGAGCAGATATCTCTGCAAATTGAAGTCCTGTGCCTACAGCAATAGCATCAATACTTGTAGCAATCGAGAGTGTGATAAGGGTCTTTGTATTGAGAAGATCTATCTTCTTGGCAGAAGTGCCATCACCGAAAGATTCCATTATCATCCTTACCCCAATATAGAGAAGTATGGAAAAGGCAATCCAATGGTCATACTCCTGCAAGGGAAGATAATTGTTGAGAAGAGCTCCAAATATATTACCGGACAACAGCAGTCCGGCCTGAAAAAAAGCAAAGGAGGCCACTATTGTGGCTCTCCTTGCATTTGAAATATTTTGTAACGACAATCCACCACTTAGCGATACTGCAAAGGTATCAAAACAGAGACTCAAAGCGAGAAGCACAAGTTCGGCAATTGTCATAACCAAAATTACCTATTTTTTGAAGATCAATAGTCCGAAGAATGTAATGCCTGCACAGACAGCTATGAGTGAGAATCCGAAACTGAAAACAAAATTCTCTATTACATAACAGATAGCCGGAGCTGCAATACATACATAAGGAACTGCCTTATCCTTGATATTCACCTTTGTAAGTATACCGAGCATAAAGAGACCAAGCAAAGGTCCATAGGTATATGAGGCAATCTGATAAACCATATTGATGACAGCATCATTCTTCAGTATGTTGAAGGCTACAATAAGAAGCACAAACAGCGCAGCCATAATGTAGGTCACATTCATTCTAACCTTCTTCTTCTTCTCATCACTCCAGTTGTGTTTTTCAATGCCAACGATATCAATACAGGTTGATGTGGTAAGTGATGTAAGGGCATTTGCACAAGTAGGATAAGCGGCAGAAATCAATCCCACAAAGAAGATTACACCAACAACAGGTCCCAATGAGAGGGCAACTGTAGGGAAGATCTTGTCTGCCTCGAGTTTGCCTGCAGAGGTAGTAACAGCCTCAATCAGCTCAGGATGACCCTGCATAAAGATTGCAAGAACAGCTCCCAAAGTGACAAAAAGGAGATTGATAGGAATCATCATAAGAATTGAGGTCATCACATTCTTCTGTGCCTCCTTGATATTTTTACAGCTCAAGCTCTTCTGCATCATAGCCTGGTCAAGACCAGTCATTGCAATAGGAATAAGGATACCGCTGAGGAATCTCTTGATCCAGTTTGTAGGAGAGGCTGTATCGGGGTTGAACATATTTGAATATTCGCTCTCGTGCACATTCTTGAGCATATCTATTATACTCCAGTCCAACTGGTTGCATATTACAGCAACCGATACCACGATAGCAACGATCATAAAGGTTGTCTGAATGGTATCAGTATAGATGATTGTCTTGACACCACCCTTCATTGTGTAGAGGATAGCCAGTCCCACAAAGATGATGGCTGCTACAACAAATGGAACACCAAGTGGCTGCAATACAAAGTTATAGAGCACAAATATCACAAGGAAGGTCCTTACTGTAGCACCTAAAAGACGTGATATGATAAAGAAGGATGCTCCGGTCTTGTAACTGTGCGAACCGAATCTCTGCTCCAGGTAGGTATAGATGGATGTAAGGTTCAATTTGAAATAGAGCGGCAGAAGCAAGCCGGCGATGATTGCATAGCCGAAAAACATACCAAACACCATAGGCATATAGTAGAAGTTCTCGTTAATAACATTGCCGGGAAGCGACATAAATGAGACACCCGACATTGACGAGCCTATCATACCGAATGCAACAAGGAACCAATTGGAGCTTCTGTTTCCTGTATAGTAGGTCTTGCTGTCGGAATTGCGGCTTGTAAGCCACGCTATACCGAACAACAACAGTGTATACAGAATAAATGTAATCAGTAGAATGGTTGTATTCATAATTAGGTTAAATTTTACAGTTTGAAGAGATGTCTGTTTACGATACTCTTTCCAAGAGTGAGCTCATCTGTATACTCCAGGTCATCACCAAAACCGACACCCCGGGCAATTGTGCTCACCTTGACATCAAATGCAGACAATTTTTTATAAAGATAGAAAGAGGTGGTCTCGCCCTCCATACTTGTACTGAGAGCAAGTATCACCTCTTTAACCTCATCCGATTCTGCCCGGAGCATAAGCTCTCCCACGGGCAAATCGCCGGGCCCTACACCATCAATCGGAGATATAATACCTCCCAAAACGTGGTAAAGGCCATTATACTGTTGCGTATTTTCAATACTCAGGACATCTCTTATACTCTCCACTACACAGATTACCGAAGTATCTCTCCTCTTGTCGGAACAGATTGAGCAGAGTCCGTCGTCGGTAATCATATTGCACTTAGGACAATACTTTACCCCATTTCTGAAAGCGATGAACGAATTTCCGAAACGTTCAACATTCTCTCTGGGCTGCTTCAGCAGATGAAGAGCAAGTCTCAATGCACTTTTCCGGCCTATACCCGGCAGCGATGCAAATTCATCCACTGCCTTTTCCAGTAAAACGGAAGAGTAATTCTGCCTGTACATCAATGCCCCGTATTAAAAATTGTTGTTATTTCTGGCTGTTATAGTAATCTACAGCATTTCTTACAGATCCGTGCTCAAGCAAAAGTGATTTTGCATACTCGTAATCCTCTATCTTGGCCTCATCCATAATCATTCTTGTACCTCTGTCAACAAGTTTGGCGTTGCTCAACTGCATATCAACCATCTTGTTACCCTTGACGTGACCCATCTTGATCATTGTAGATGTAGAGATCATATTGAGAATCAACTTCTGGGCTGTACCTGATTTCATTCTTGTACTTCCAGTAACAAATTCAGGACCTACTACAGCAACGATTGGAATGTCAACCTCAGCAGCAACTGCAGCACCAGGATTACAGGTAATGCAGGCAGTAAGGATACCGCGTTTTTTAGCCTCTTTTACAGCTCCGATAACATATGGTGTAGAACCTGAAGCAGCAATACCTACAACTGTATCATTTTCATTGATATTGTATGGCAACATATCATTCCAGCCCTGCTCAAAATCATCCTCAGCATTCTCTACTGCCTTACGGATAGCTGTATCTCCACCTGCAATAAGACCGATGATCAAATCGAATGGAGCACCGTATGTAGGAGGAATCTCAGATGCATCAAGAATACCCAAACGGCCACTGGTACCAGCGCCCAAATAGAATAGTCTGCCGCCCTTTTTCATTCTCTCAACGATTCCATCTACAAGTTGCTCGATCTGAGGAATACATTTCTCAACAGCTAGCGGAACTTTCTTATCCTCATTATTCATATTCTGCAACAACTCGGCAGTAGACATCTTGTCCAAATTGGCATAATTAGATGATTGTTCTGTAACTTTCATACCATTAAGTTTTTAGTTATTATTAATTTTTGTGATATTCAACAAGTCCATCGATAGGTGATTTGATAATTCTTCCGATGGTAACGCCACACTCTGCAGCAACCTCCTTGATTATATCCTCATAATAGTGGGCTATCGAACCTACAAGGTTTACAGAGTAATTTTTATAATCGTATTGATAGATGTTTCTTGTAAAGAACTCCTTGAAACTTGTCCTCAAGAGATTGTCAATATGCGGATGGTTTCTGAATTCGTTGATAAATGGAGAGAATGAAGCAAGGAATCTGCTTGGAAGGGGCTCCTTGTAGACTTTTGCAACAATCTTTGGATAGTCAAGATCGTATCTCTTTACAAACTCCTCCTCAATCTCTTTTGGTAGAAGTCCCTTAATAAAATCTGCAACAAGTTTTTTACCCAAAACTCCACCGCTGGCCTCATCACCGAGGATAAAACCACCGGCCTTTACACCTTTTGTAATCTCTTTGCCGTCATAGAAAGAGGTATTGCCACCGGTTCCCAAAATGCAGGCAATTCCCGGCTGATGGCCGCACAAAGCTCTTGCTGCAGCAAGAATGTCGGAAGCAGCGTAACATACAGATTGGGGGAAAACCTCCTTGAATGCCTCAGACAATGTTTGTGACAACTCTGGAGAGAGCACACCTGCTCCATAGAAGAAGATCTCCTTCACATCCGGACCAAGTTCCGGAAGAAGATGTGTTTTGAAAATATTTACAATATACTCTTTTGTCTGGAATACTGGATTGATACCCTCAGTGTAGATTGATTTTACACTTCCGTCATCCATAATTGCTCTCCAATCCACTTTTGTAGAGCCGCTATCCGCTATTAATTGCATATGTTTAAATTTTGTATTGTTAAGTGTTCAATTAGCGGCGCAAAATTACTAAAAATATGTTAATTTTCACACACTTATTTAGCAACTGCCCAGATTTTTTTCTCAGCTGCTGCCATTTTTGTAAAATACTGCATTGCAGCTCATTTGAGAAGAACACCCCTTTTATGCCAATGATATAGTCCATAGATGGCACTGAAGGTATAGAGCAGATTCAGCAGTGCAGACGGGTAGAGTCCGAGAGAGAGACAGAAGCCCATAGTAAGAAGGTCTGCCACAATCCACAATATCCACTGTTCAAGATAACTTTTGCCCAGCCACCAGGTGGCAATAATGCTAAGCGAGGTTACAATGGCATCAACTGCAGGAACAGGATCATCAGTCGCCCTGTTTAGCACAAACTGGACAACAAGAAAGATTCCTGCAAATATGGCAAGGCTCAAGAGTGCAGCACGGGTTCCAATCCTTCTGTAACATATTTCAGTTGTAGCAGTACCGAGCTCTTCGAGGAATTTCTTGTCGGAATGCCATCTCCAGAGTCCATAAAGACTGACAACCAGATAATATATCTGGTACGACATTGAGGCATAGATACCGTTTTGGGCATATACAATTATATAGGCAACAGCTGTAACAATGCCGACTATCCACATTGCCCTATACTGTTTTATCTCACAGAGCACATAGATTATACCGCTTGCCAGACCAAGATATTCGACAATTTGGGACATATTATCTCTTTACAATTTTAACCTGATAGAGCTTTGGCCAATTCTTGCCTGTAAGATAGATGTTGCCATCTGTGGGATTATAGGCAATTCCATTCAATACATCAGTTGTTGATGTGTACAGTGAACGGGGGAGCAGATTCCTGCAATCAACAACCCCCTTGACAATGCCATTCTGGGGATTGATAATCACTATTGAATCATCTCCATATACATTGGCCCATATATCACCGTTGATATATTCAAGTTCATTCAAAAAGCGTAGCGGTTTGCCGTTGAGTTTCACCTCAACCTCCGATTTTACAGCAAATGTCATAGGATCAAGTGTGTAAAGCTTCGAAGTACCATCACTCATAATCAAGTTCTTGCCATCGGTAGTAATGCCCCACCCCTCTCTGGGATTCCATAGCTCACCCCTATATTCAAGTGAATTTGCATCATATACAAAACATTTGTTCTCCTGCCAGGTGAGAATATAGAGAAAGCCATTAAGTACACAAGCCCCCTCAAGGAAATATTTTGATTCAAAATTCAATCTCCTCAAGATTTTACCGCTCTTGAGTTCAAGTTGCCTGAAACTTGAAAGACCATACTGGCCACAACTCTCATAAAGTACATTATTATGAAAAAAGAGCCCCTGAGTATAGGCCGACCTGTCGTGAGGAAAAGATTCCACAACTTCAAGCCTGTAGCTTGCAGCCTGTTGCGAATAGATATAATTGAGGAGTCCCGAAAAGATCAGAACCGTAAAAAGTATCGTAACTGTCCTGTACAATTTGTTCCTGTTCATAGTAAAAGCACCTCTTAACTTCATACCTGCAAAAACTTTACCAAATAAAAAGGAACCGATAAAAGCGCTCCACACCCTTATCAGTTCCCCAATTCATCTCTGTCAACCTCTACTCAATCTTGCTCGCCTTGTTGTAGTCAATTGCAGCCTTTACGAACTCTACAAAGATAGGTTGAGGATTCTCAACTGTACTCTTGAGTTCAGGATGGAACTGTACACCAATGAAGAACGGATGGTTAGGTAACTCAACAACCTCAACAAGACCGGTATCAGGGTTCTTTCCACTCAATACAAGGCCTGCATTCTGAAGAATCTCAGAATAATTGCTGTTGAACTCATATCTGTGGCGGTGACGCTCAGAAACTGATGTTGACTTATAGATTCTGTGGGCAAGCGTACCCTCTGTCAAATCACATTTATATGCACCGAGCCTCATTGTTCCACCCTTGATTGTCAATGACTTCTGCTCCTCCATCAAGTTGATTACAGGATTGGCTGTATTAGGGTTTATCTCTGTTGTAATAGCATCCTTCAAGCCGGCAACATTCCTTGCAAACTCTATCACAGCCATCTGCATACCCAAGCAGATACCAAAGAACGGAATCTTATGCTCACGGGCATATTTTACAGCCACAATCTTGCCTTCAATACCCCTCTCACCAAAACCTGGGGCAACAAGGATACCATCCATACGGCTCAACTTCTGGTCCACATTTGTCTCATCAAGATATTCGCTGTGGACAGTATGTACGTTAACCTTACACTCATTAACGGCACCGGCGTGGATAAATGACTCGAGGATAGATTTGTATGCATCCTGAAGCTCAACATATTTTCCAACAAGTGCAATATCAACCTCTGTTTTTGGATTGAAGAGCTTCTTGAGGAACTCCTCCCATTTGTTCAAATCTGGAGCTGGAGCGTCATTCAAAGAGAGCTTCTTCAACACAATCTCGTCGAGTTTCTCATTCATCATATTTAGCGGAACCTCATATATGCTCTTCGCATCCATCGACTGGATAACGGCATTTGGCTTTACATTACAGAAGAGTGCAATCTTCTTCCTTACATCAACCGGTATAGGATGTTCTGTTCTGCAGACAATGATATCAGGATTCACTCCATTCTGCTGCAACATCCTCACAGAGTGTTGGGTAGGTTTTGTCTTGAGTTCTTTTGCCGCATTGAGGAATGGAACCAATGTAAGGTGGATCAAGATACAGTCATCATCAGGGAGCTCCCACTGCAACTGTCTTACTGCCTCAACAAATGGTGTTGATTCGATATCTCCTACAGTACCGCCCAACTCGGTTATCACAATATCATATTTGCCAGACTTGCCCAAAAGCATCATTCGACGCTTGATCTCATCTGTGATATGAGGCACAATCTGGACAGTTTTACCCAAATAGGCACCCTCTCTCTCTTTATCAATTACAGTCTTGTATATCTTACCGGTGGTAACATTGTTTGCTTTGGATGTATGTACATTAAGGAAGCGCTCATAGTGTCCCAAATCCAAATCAGTCTCTGCGCCATCCTCAGTTACATAGCACTCACCGTGCTCATAAGGGTTGAGTGTACCGGGATCGATATTGATATAAGGGTCAAACTTCTGGATTGTCACCCTGAATTTTCTTGCTTGAAGCAATTTTGCCAACGATGCGGCAATAATTCCTTTACCTAGAGAAGAGGTAACTCCTCCCGAAACAAAAATATATTTAGTATTCATAATTTATGTAGGAAAATCTTTTTACGGGACACAAAGATAGTTTTTTAATTTATATAAAACAACCTTAGAAACATCAATGATTTTGATTTTTGTTGTTCATTCGGGATTATTGAATTATTTTTGCACCGTCGGCAGATTGTTCTATCGCTCTGGTTTCAGGGAGGAAAGTCCGGACAAGGAAGGGCACTGCACTGCGGAAAGCGCAGATAGGTGAAAGCTTATGTTTGGGGTAACAGAAAATAACCGCCTGCAAAGGTAAGGGTGAAAATGTGAGGCAAGAGCTCACAGGCAGATGCGGTGACGTATCTGCAGTACTCCACTGCAGCTTGCAAGGCCATGTATACCAACATTCAAGGGTTGCCCGCCCGTTGTTGGGGGGTAGGCTGCAACAGATAAATGATAGAAGCCTCTTTGGGTGAATCATTCACAGCAGAGGTACAGAATCCGGCTTACAGATCTGCCATAATCAAAAAAGAGGGTTCCCAATCAAGGGACCCTCTTTATTTTATGCACCTTTATATATCCTATTTTGATACCATAATGTCGAGAATCATTCTGTCTGTGGTCTGCATACCTTTGGAGCCCAACTGGCCAAGATTGAAGATTGTCTTCTCAATGGAGTCCTCTATGATTCCATCATTTGAAGAGATGCAGATGTTGTCGAGTGCGAGCATTGCAGCCTGAACTGACGAAGAGACTCCTGATGCCACCTTTAATGCACATCCCACCTTTGCACCGTCACACACCATTCCTGTTATATTTCCAACCATATTCTTGATGGCAGAGCAGATCTGGTCATAATTTCCTCCGTTCAAATAGACAATACCGCAAGATGATCCTGTAGAGGCAATGACACATCCACACAATGCCGACAACTTGCCAAGATATCCCTTGATATGGATTGCAACAAGATGGCTCAAGACAAGTGCCCTTGCCAGCTCTTCATCAGAAACTTCCATCTGTTTTGCAACTGCAATAACCGGTACGGTAACTGTAATACCCTGGTTGCCACTGCCAGAATTGCTCATTGCTGGCAACTGGCATCCGGCCATTCTTGCATCGGAAGCGGCTGCTGTAGCTGCCATCGCATAGGTAAGTATCGATGAACCGAATACACTACCGTGCTCCCTGTTCAAAATGGTTTTGCCAACTTTAAGGCCATAATCATCCTTCAGGCCCGCCTCAGCCAATGCAAAATTGAGTTTCACAGAATCAAGGATAAATGCAATATCTTCATAAGGCGCAACTGTTGCAAACTCAAGAATCTCCTTGACAGACAATTTATAATCCAATGTGGACTTACTGTTCTTAAGAGACTGTTCTCCAACAGAATTCTCCTTGACAGGTGCAGACGCAATCTTTTCAACACCATCAAGTGTTACAGAAATTATTGAATCGTGGTTATCCTTGATGGTTGCAGTCGCCAAATGTCCGCCATTGGAGACTTTGGCAACGATGAAGAGCTTTACATCAGTATCTGCGAGAGATACCTTCACCCTTCCTCCATCCACCATAGCCTTTGCCTTCTCAAGAGTAACAGGAGTGAGATCCTTCAATACCTCAAGTTTGTACTCCGACTTGCCGCAGGTCACACCCAAAGCTGATGCTATATGGAGCCCCACCATTCCTGTACCTGGTATTCCCACACCCATTCCATTCTTGAGGATATTTGCACTCACCTCAACCTCTACAGACTCAACATCACTGTAACCGGCACCTTTAAGCTCCTCAGAAGCACGCGCAACTGCCAACGAGACAGCAATTGGTTCTGTACAACCCAAAGCAGGCTTTACCTCTTTATTTATCAACTCTATAATTTCAAGTACTCTTTCTCTTATCATAAGTTCAGGATTTATTTGCTTTTAGTAATAATCGTTTGTCAAGGCTTACTCTGCCTCAAAAAATCTTACGGTCTCTCCAATTATTGAATCAATCTGCTCCTCTCCTCTCAATGCCTCAATAGGGAATCCCAATGATACAACCTTATAATTACCGTCGTAGGCAACACCTGCAGAGATATCATTGTCGGCATATCTGAAAATTGTATATGCACTCTTGTCGGCTGGAGCTATTCCGTCCGGAGATTCAACTACATATACATTCTCATTCAACTCATTGTAGAATGAATATTTTCCTTTGAATCCAAAAGGGTTATGGATGCTCTTTACTCTGCCTCTTGCGCTTGCCTGTTGGGTTACCCATCTGTATTTCAATACCTCTTTGGCAAATTTCTGTCCCTCTTCAGAGATGTTGTAGCTCTCCCAAAGGTCTGTTGCAATATATGCTCCTGAAACAAGAAGGTTTCCTCCATTGTTGCAATACTCTCTTATTGCGCTTTGCAATGCCACAGGAAAGACCTCAAATCTCACCTGATCGTGACAATCTTTAGTCTGCGCCTGTTTGCCCATAATGATGTCGACAACCGGATAGCTCTTCATATCAACTTTTGATTCTGCCACCGCTGACGCTGATGCTGAGACAAAAGAGTAGCCCTGCTTCATAAATGCCTTTCCGTGTACAGACGGATAGTCAAAACTGTTGCCGGCAATAACCATATCCTCATAATCTGAGTAGCAAGCTCCAAAACCTGATGCATCATTGCTTGTCCAAGGAATCTCTCTTCTGAATTCATACTGGTATCCGATGAATCCTATATCATTGATATATGGTACACCGTGATCCCTTCCGTGGTTGAAACCAGCATAGGTTGAATCTTTTGTCTGGAATGATGCAGGACCTGAAACTCTGTTGAAACCGTTAACCACAAGCACGGTCTTCTTCTTGGCAAACGAGCCGCTTGAGATTCCTACTGAAAGAATCTCTGAAGGGAAGCTGATACCACCCTCATTAAGGGCAGCAACCTTGAAAGAGTAGACTCTGTTAGCCTCAACAGGAATTACTGCAGATGGGGAGTCTACAACAACTCCATTGTCAAAGCTGTTGTCATCAACCCTTGTATATACAACATATCTATTGGCTACAGCTGTAGGCTCAAGCGGATCTGCAACCGGTGTCCAGCTCAATCTGACACTGTTCTGCGCACCATTCTCCTCTATCTGTGCCGCAAAATCCTTAACAGGCAACGGCTGCACAACATACGGAACTCCATTTTTCTCACTGAGGAACTTCAACATACCTTTGTATATTGCCCTGCTCACTACAAATCTGAAGTATGGATCCTGACCATATTTCATATCTGCAAAATTCTGGTGCGACAACAGTTCAAGAAGAGCTGCAGGCACATTTGGAGTCCTTGCCTCAGCATAAGATCTGTCCCAAAGTCCCCTTCTGCTCCAATTTGGTTCAAAAAGTGCACGTACATCATCAACAATCTGGGTCTGTACAATATCCGCATACTCCCTGCCCAACATTCTGCTCTCACCTGTAGGATATTTGTCGGAGCCGTTGGACATCTTTGTATATATAATGAGTGTGCCTACAATTGAGTCATCAAGGAAACTGCCTGCATCTGTATGGAATGCGAACGACAAATCTACAGGAATATTGAGACCCTTATATTCAGGATTCACCTTTGAACCGCCGGAAATTGTATTTACCCAACGTCCTCTTGAAGTGTAGTCATCTGTATAGTCATTTACATTCTTTGTCTGCGAATAGACTGTATCTGCAAATCCTGCCCACTGCAACCAGTATCTTGAACCCTCTGTAAATCTTGCGTGTCCGCTCACCTCAGCTTCAAAATCAGCTGCCGACGGTTTTCTTGCAATATTTCCCAATCCGCCTCCGAATTTTACACCGTCAGCTGTAACAACTGCAATCTCTTTGGAGCTCTTTACCCCTTTATTGAGATTGGTAAGATATACACCTTGAGTCGAAGACTCTTTATCAAAAAGGAATGTTCCGAGATAGATCCAGGTTCCGCCACCCATCTGCTGGTTTACCTTGAACTCCCTCTCTCCTCCTCTATATTTTACTCTATAGTAAGCTGCATCTGTACTGTTAGGGAGAGATTTGTATGATACATACACCGCATACTCGCCTCTCTTCGGCATAGATGGTATCCAGCTTGCAATACTCTCTTTCTTTGCACCCTTTCCTTTAAGATCCTGTTGCGACAGAGAGTTGGCTACTCTATATGTTCCCATTCTGAACGGATTTTCACCATGCTCGTAATATGCTTTAGGATTTGCAAATCCCAATGAATCTCCATTGGTCCAGCCATTGGTTCCTGTAACCTCACTGTAACCGCCAAAAGGGGTATCATTATCTACAACTACCTCTACAACCGAACAATCCCTCTCGCGTGGCATAAGCACATTTGCACCTGCATTCTCCAACATAGGAACAAGGAAGGGCAAAACATAGCTTTGTGTGTACATATCCTCAACAGTCTGGAATAGTGGAGCTCTCTGCCACTCCCAACGCTGGTTTGCCTGTGTATAGTAGTATCCGTGGCTCTGCCATACAGCAAGATGTTTACCCTGCAATCCATCCTGGATTTCATAAGGGCGGTTCAAGTCAGTCACAAGTACCGGTCCCTGTTTCTGAACCTTTTTGCCTTTGGCACCCTTCTTGGCCGGTTTGGCTGAGGAATAGAAACTGCTTGCAAGCTCCTCTATGGCCGAACCATTTGCAAACACCTTTACATTTGCATCGGGAAGGTATTTTTTTACTATTGTATAAATATCTTTAACTGTGTTGTCCCTGAATGAGTAGTCACTTGCCAGCTTACTCAAATGGAGCTCCATCACACCACCATTCTGTACAATTGAATCCACACCCACTTTTACATTAATGGCAGCTAACGGCTTCAGATATTCAGCAATCTCACTGCCAAGCTGGGATTTTGCTGTCGAATCCATAATATTTTGGGAATAGGTAACATTCGCAAAGAGGACCATTCCCGCTAAAAAGGCACAAATCTTTCTATACATAGTTAATTTGATTTAAATTTTGGCAAAAGTAGCAAAAAAGGAGTACTTTTGTAATATTTATAAAACAACTTTTTAAAATACAGATAACGATGAAAAAATTCAACATTGCCAATCTCCCTACCAAGATTTACAAATTGGAGAATTTTTCCAAAGAGATGGGAGCGAATGTCTACATCAAGAGAGATGACCAGACCGGTACCGAAATATCTGGAAACAAAATCAGGAAATTGGAGTATCTTGCCCAGGATGCCATAAATAACGGATACGACCTTTTGATCACTTGTGGAGGAATCCAGTCAAACCACTGTAGGGCAACAGTGGCAACAGCAACTCTTTACGGTTTGAAATCGGCTGTCCTACTACGTATATCAGACACACCTCCTGTTGTAGGAAACTATTTTATCGACAAACTTTTGGGTGCTGATGTAAAATTCTGTACAAGAGAGGAGTACAGCAAACAAAGAGGAGAAATTATGGAGGCTATGGCAGAGGAGTACCGCAAACAGGGCTACAAGCCATATATCATTCCCGAGGGTGCATCAAATGCTATCGGTACACTCGGCTACTACAACTGTATGGAGGAGATTCTTGAGCAGGAGAAGGAGTTGGGAATTACCTTCAATACCATTGTTGTGGCTACCGGATCCGGCGGAACTTACGCAGGTCTTTATGTTGCAAATGAGGTTAAGAAACTCGGAAAGAGAATTGTAGGTATGGCTGTATGCGACGACACTGCATACTTCACTGAAATTGCCCACAGAATTGGAACAGAGGCGCTCCAATATCTTCCTGAACACAAAGATAAGGTGCTTGATGTAAACAACATCGAAATCAATGACAAATATGTGGGTATAGGCTATGCACTCAGCCGTCCTGAGGAGCTAGAGTTTATCAAGAAGTTTGCCCGTCAGGAGTGTGTTATTCTTGATCAGGTATATACAGGAAAGGCTATGTATGGAGTTTATAATGAACTTCAGGAGGGCGGAAACCTCAATAAGGAGGAGAATATCCTCTTCATCCACACCGGAGGCCTCTTCGGACTCTTCACTATAAGCGAAACATATCCGCTTTAAAAATTCCGGAGATGGAGATAAGGGGAAATGCAACCTTATGCTCCATTTCTCTGTTTTGATATAATACAGAGAGAAACTCACAAAAAAATATCTATATAACCTATTGTCGGGAACCTGCAAAGAATAATGTCAGAAAATGGAAAAGTCAAAAGTATATTACACTAACCTGCGTACCAAACCGGGTCTCAGCCTATTGAAAAAATTAAGGAATCTTATCAAACAGGCAGGTATTGAAAGAATTGATTTCAACAACAAGTTCACCGCCATCAAGCTCCACTTTGGAGAGCCGGGCAATATGGCATATATCAGGCCAAATTATGTTGCTACAGTTGTAGATCTTCTCAATTCATTGGGTGCAAAGAGTTATCTCACCGATGCCAACACTCTTTATAAGGGACAGAGAGATAATGCAGTGGATCACCTCAAGAGTGCAACAATGAATGGTTTCAATCCTCTACAGGTGAATTGTAATGTTATAATTGCTGACGGAGTAAAAGGAACAAATTATGCTGCAATTCCTCTGGAAGATGCAAAATATTGCAAAGCACCCAAAATAGGACAGGCAGTTGCCGATGCCGACATTATAATAAGTATCAGCCACTTCAAGGGGCACGAGCAGGCAGGTTTCGGAGGAGCGCTCAAGAATTTGGGTATGGGCTGTGCAAGCATAGCTGGCAAACTCGAACTTCACTCCTCTTCACAACCTAAAGTGAATGGAGAAAAATGCATCGGATGCCGTATTTGCGAAAAGAACTGTAACCACGGTGCAATTACTGTTGGACCAGACAAAAAGGCGGTAATAGACTATGACAAATGTGTTGGTTGCGGACAATGCGTTGCCCTCTGCCAGTTTGAAGGTGCTGTACTTGCCTCTTGGGATACCTCAGAGGTACTCAACTATAAGATTGCGGAGTACACCAAAGCCGTTCTCAAAGATAAGCCAAACTTCCATATAAGCCTGGTTATGAATGTATCACCAGAGTGCGACTGCTGGGGTCACAACGACCTCGCCATTGTGCCTGATATGGGAATGCTGGCATCCTTTGACCCTGTAGCCCTTGACCAGGCCTGTGCAGACCTTGTGAATGGAGCCCCATCCATCAACGGCTGGATAAAAGAAGAGAACTCTTCTGCATCAACAGAATGCAACAAAGCAAATGAGAAGGAGCACAACCATAATACAAGCAACAACTGCGGCCACGACTTCTCAGGAAATTGTTGCCACAACCACGACAAATTCAAGATAATCCACCCCGACACCGACTGGCAGGCAGGCCTGCGCTACGCCGAAGAGATTGGAATCGGAACAAGAGAATACGAACTTGTGGAGGTATAGGGAGAGGCAATCTGAACATTTGATGAGGGTGACAGTTTGCAAAAGGGTTGGGACCGACAATGTGCCCTACAAGCGCTACAGGGGCATTTTAGATTCCCAACCCCTCAGATTTTGATGTGCCCCCTAAAAGTTGGACGGGTTAGTTGTTGTGTTTTGATATTTCAACCTGTATTGAACAGGACTCATTTTAAGCCTAGTCTTGATTCTTTCGTTGTTATAATAGTATATGTATTTTTTCAGTTCTTTTTCGA
>JAZNXX010000036.1:0-23682 GCA_045594125.1 Candidatus Egerieisoma sp. | reverse complement strand
AACGGCACTCTCACCAATTACCAGCTTTCCGCTGGTAACAAGATCCCCTTCAAAGTTACCATCAATCCTTATATCAGTCTTTGATACCAGATTGCCTTTTACCTCAGTTCCTGCAGATATGCGGCTTACTTCATTTATAGATGGAGATACGTCATGTTTTGCCATAATGCCAATTATTAAGAGTTGAACAATAAAAAAGGGAAATCCTATATTTATACTACATATGGATAGCTTCTCCGTGAACAGCAGCTGCAGCCTCCATAATACCCTCACTCATAGTTGGATGTGGGTGGATGGCCTTAATAATGTCTTTTGCTGTTGCACCAACTTTTCTTGCAAGTACTATGCCTGAAAGCATCTCTGTAACATTGGCTCCTATAAGATGCGCACCAAGAATCTTATCTGTCTGCTCATCAATGATAAGCTTTACAAAACCATCTTTCTCACCGGCAGTAGTTGCCTTTCCGCTTGCTGTGAATGGGAATTTGCCAACTTTATATGCAATGCCAGCCTCTTTTACCTTTTTCTCTGTCATTCCAACAGAAGCAATCTCAGGAGAGGTATATGTTGCACCTGGTATATTTGTATAGTCAACAGGCTCAACATCAAGACCTGCTATTTTCTCTACAGCTGCAATAGCCTCGGCTGATGCAACGTGTGCCAATGCAGGAGTTGGGATTATATCACCTATTGCATAAATTCCATCTACATTTGTTTTGTAGAACTGGTCTACCACAACCTTGCCTCTGTTCATTTCAACGCCCAACTCCTCAAGGCCAAGACCTTGTGTATTAGGAAGCACGCCAACAGCAGACAATACTCTATCAACTGTAATCTCCTCTACTCCCTTCTTTGTCTCTACTGTAAGTTTGCAACCCTCGCCTGTTGTATCAATTGCCTTCACACCAGATGAGACCATAACCTTTATTCCCATCTTGCGGAAACTGCGGCTCAACTGCGCTGCAACATCTGCATCTTCAAGCGGAACAATCTGATCCATATACTCTATCAGATATACCTCCACTCCCATTGAGCGGTAGAAGAAGGCCAACTCACTTCCTATAGCACCTGATCCGATTACCGCCATACTCCTTGGTAAAGTTTCAGGCACAAGTGCCTGTCGGTAAGAGATAATCTTTTCACCATCAATTGGCGCAAAAGGCAATGAATTAGGACGGGCACCTGTTGCAAGAATTATATGCTTCGCCTCAAATGTCTCCTTGGTGCCGGCTTTCTCCCCTTCACTGTATGAGACCTCGACTTTTCCTGCAGCAGGAATATATGCTGAACCCTTTATTACAGTTATCTTGTTCTTCTTGAAGAGGAATTCGATACCTTTGCTCATTGTTGCAGAGACACAACGCTCCCTCTCAACAACCTTCTTGATATCCGCCAAGGCAACAACTGTTCCCGGCTCAATATCAGATCCGTCGGAATTTTTCAATTCCACACCATAATCTGACAGATGTTTTGTATAGTTCAAGACCTGAGCACTCTTCAAAAGGGCCTTTGTTGGAATACATCCCCAGTTCAAACATACTCCACCAAGCTCTGCCCTCTCAACTACAGCTGTTCTGAAGCCAAGTTGCGAAGCTCTGATTGCAGCTACATAACCGCCCGGGCCGGCACCTACTACAATTACATCATATATATTCTGTTCCATCTGTTTATCGTTTAGATTATTAAATATTCAAATATTGAATTCATTTTGACTGGAAAAGGGCAATCTTAATCTCTGCCGTGGCAATTCTTATACTTCTTGCCGCTGCCGCAAGGACAAGGTTCATTTCGTCCAACCTTCTTCTCCACGTGTACAGGGGCATTTGATTTAGGCTCGCCACCATTTGCAACAAGTTCGCTGCGGCTTGTCTGGATATTGTTCATCTCCCTCTTCTTGCGTGCCTGCTCCCTCATTGCTGCCTCAGGATCGTTGTTCTGCTGGATAGGAATCTGTGCCCTTACAAGGATTGCCAAAACATCCTTGCTGATCTTCTCAAGCACACCCTTGAAGAGGTTAAAGCTCTCGAACTTGTAGATCAACAACGGATCCTTCTGCTCGTATGTGGCATTCTGCACCGACTGTTTGAGGTCATCCATCTCGCGGAGATGCTCTTTCCAGTGTTCGTCAATCATTGCCAAAGTAACAGCCTGTACAAGGACTCTGCCCAAAAGTTCACCCTGACTCTCATATCCTTTCTTGATATTCAAGAGGACATTTATCACCTTGGTGCCGTCTGTAACAGGTATACCCATAACGGTCTTGTCATTGATATACTGCTGTCTGGTCTGATAGATATGTTCCACGATCGGCCACGCCTGTTTGACCATATCGCTCTTTCTGCGGTTTATCATTCCGGTAATTGCCTCTGCAATCTTGTCGGCAAGAGCCGCATCCGAAGCACTCTTGAAGAACTCGGCATCAAAATTAGGCTCGATAGAGACCTGTTTGATCAGTTCGTATGAGAACTCCTCAAATGAAGTTCCTCTGTTTGCCGCAAGCACGTCGGCATAATCAGAGATCATATTCATCAAATCCACCTCGATACGCTCTCCATAAAGGGCATTCTTTCTGCGGGTGTAGATAACCTCTCTCTGGGAGTTCATCACATCATCATACTCAAGCAACCTCTTACGGATACCGAAGTTGTTCTCCTCAACCTTCTTCTGCGCCCTCTCTATTGCATTCGACAACATTGAGTGCTGGAGGGCCTCACCCTCCTCCATTCCCATCCTGTCCACAATCTTTGACAACCTCTCAGAGCCGAAGAGTCGCATAAGGTTATCCTCCAATGAGACATAGAATACAGAAGAACCGGGATCACCCTGACGTCCTGCACGACCTCTCAACTGACGGTCAACACGACGGCTGTCGTGGCGTTCGGTACCGATAATTGCCAAACCGCCAGCCTCCTTTACTCCGCTGCCCAACTTGATATCTGTACCACGGCCCGCCATATTGGTTGCAATGGTAACTGCTCCCGACTGGCCTGCCTCTGCAACAATGTCGGCCTCTTTTGCGTGCTGTTTTGCATTGAGTACATTATGTTTGATACCCCTCAATTTGAGCATACGGCTCAACAACTCAGAAATCTCAACGGATGTTGTACCTACAAGTACCGGACGGCCGGCATTCCTCAACTCAACAATATTCTCAATTACAGCATTATATTTATCCTTCTTTGTCTTATAGATAAGATCATCATTATCTTTTCTAATTACAGGACGGTTGGTAGGAATTGTCACGACATCCAGCTTGTAGATCGACCAGAACTCACCGGCCTCTGTCTCGGCAGTACCAGTCATACCTGCAAGTTTGTGGTACATTCTGAAGTAGTTCTGGAGTGTGATTGTTGCAAATGTCTGGGTAGCATCCTCAACCTTTACATTCTCCTTAGCCTCGATAGCCTGGTGCAGGCCATCTGAATAACGGCGGCCCTCAAGGATACGTCCTGTCTGCTCATCCACAATCTTGATCTTGTTGTCCATAACAACATACTCAACATCCTTCTCGAACATTGTATATGCCTTCAACAATTGGTTTACAGTGTGGACACGCTCCGATTTCAATGCATAGTCGGCAAGAATCTCATCTTTTCTCTTCTGCTTCTCATCAACAGGCAAATCAAGCTTCTCAAGCTCAGAAATCTCCACTCCAACATCTGGGAGCACGAAGAATTTGCTGTCGCTCACGCTCTTTGCAATAAGTTCGTGGCCCTTGTCTGTCAAATCTACACTGCGCTGTTTCTCTTCTATTACAAAGTACAACTCATCTGTAATGAGATGCATATATTTGTTGTTCTCCCTCATATAGAGGTTCTCGGTCTCAAGCAATAGCTGCTTGATACCAGGCTCACTCAAATACTTGATAAGCGGGTTATACTTGGGAAGTCCCTTATATGCCCTCAAGAGAATCTTTCCTCCCTCCTCCTTGTTACCCTCGGAGATCAGCTTCTTGGCCTCATTCAAGAGTTTTGTAACATCACTTCTCTGCATATTGTAGAGACGCTCCACAAAAGGTCTGTACTCCACAAACTGCTGGTCATCGCCTTTAGGGACAGGACCTGAAATTATGAGTGGTGTACGGGCATCATCAATCAATACCGAGTCAACCTCATCGACAATTGCATAGTGGTGTTTCTTCTGTACAAGGTCATCAATATCGATTGCCATATTGTCCCTCAAGTAGTCAAAGCCAAACTCATTATTGGTTCCGAATGTAATATCTGCCCTGTAGGCAGCCTTACGCTCCTCTGAACTTGGCTGGTGCTTGTCAATGCAGTCAACCTTCAATCCGTGGAACTGGTAGAGTGGACCCATCCACTCAGAGTCACGTTTTGAGAGGTAATCATTGACAGTTACAACGTGAACGCCCTTTCCTGCCAAAGCATTGAGGAATACAGGCAATGTTGCCACCAATGTTTTACCCTCACCTGTTGCCATCTCCGAAATTTTGCCCTGATGGAGAACAATACCACCGATAAGCTGCACATCATAGTGCACCATATCCCAGGTAATCATATTTCCACCTGCCATCCAGGAATTTTTCCACACTGCATAATCGCCGTCTATTGTAACGAAATCCCTGTTAGCAGCAAGTTCCTTGTCGGACTCGGTTGCCTTTACCCTGATTGTACTCTTCTCCTTGAATCTGCGTGCTGTCGACTTCATCACAGCAAATGCATCAGGCAGCACCTCCATCAAGACAGCCTCAATCTGCTCATCTATCTTCTTTGTCAAATTATCAACCTCAGTTGCAAGCTTCTCCTTATCCTCCGGAGAGATGTTTACAGCCTGAAGCCTTGTCCTCAAATCTCTCTTCTTGGCCTCGTTGTCGGCAATTCTGTCGGCAATCTTATCCTTTATCGCTTGAGACTCGCCTCTCAACTCATCATCTGACAATTTGTCTATCCTTTCATACGCAGCCAATATCCTGTTCAAGATTGGCTGGATCGCCTTCAAATCCCTGTCGGCCTTTGAACCGAACATCTTCTTTAAAAATCCTGAAAATGAAACCATTATCTCTATATACCGTTATTTTTATTATCAAACATAAAATGTAACTTACAAATATAGATATTTCCTTGAAATAGAGCAAAAAAAAGGATTGCCGAATCCGACAATCCTCTGTAAATTCCGCGAGTATGAATTACTCTTGAGAAATTGCGCCCATAGGACACGCACCAGCGCAAGTACCGCAATCAGTACACAAGTTAGGATCAATTTTGTAGATATCACCTGCTGAAATAGCACCTACTGGACACTCGTCAATACAAGTTCCGCAAGCTGCGCAATCTTCTGAAATTTTGTAAGCCATAATGTTTTGAGTTTATTGTTAATGTTTAATGTTTATTGTCCATTGTCTTAAAATCGGACACAAAGATAATATTTAAATCTTAGTAACCAAAAATATCTTCAAGAGATACCCTCTCTATATCGCCATAACCGGCTTTTACAAGCCCTTTCATATCAAGATCCTTCTCAGATCCAAGGATGGCTATAACATATTTCCTGTTCTTGACAACCTCATTCTGGAAATCTATAACATCCTGCAGTGTAAATTGTTGAACCTGCTCAAACAATTTCTTGTCGGGATCTTCTGAAAGACCGAGTCTCTTGAGCTGGAGATAATAGTCAAGCACATCTACGCCCAACACTCTGCTTGTCCTCAAATTTGCAATTATATTCTCTTTTGCAATATTGAATGCACCCTCAGACTGAGGCATGTTGTTGATGATCTCGTCAAATGCTGTAACAGCATCAAGCATCTTGTCGTTCTGTGTTGCAATGAATGATCTGTAGTAGTAGCTGTCACCCTCTCTTGAAGGAGTTACATACCCTGCGCTTGCCGAGTATGCCAAACCTCTTGCCTCCCTCATCTCCTGGAATACTATAGAGTTCATTCCACCGCCAAAGTAATCGTTGTACATCTTTACAACCGGTGTCTTTCCGGCATCATAAAGTTCGCCTGTATTTGAGTATGACGACATATATATCTGTTTTGCATTGTAAGGTGCAATGACAATCTTCGACTCCTCCACAAGCTGTTTCTTGCTTCTCTCCTTTTTAGGATAATCTGCAAGCTGCTCAGGAACATTATGGTATTTGTTTACAATCTCTATAACCTGAGAGATCTCCATAGGTCCGTAATAGGCAACAGTCTGTCTGTAATTGAGGGCATCCTTAAGCTCTGCAATAAGCTGGTCTGAGGTAAGGGCAGCAATCTCCTTATCGCCCAACTCTTTCACCAACTCACTATCGGCTCCGTACATTACATAGTTGCCCAATTTTGAGAAGCACATTCTCTGGTTTGTCTTGGCATCTTTTCTGCTTTTGAAGATATTTGCCTTGAAATTTGCAAAAACATCATCATCACCCTTCACATTGGCAATACGGTCTTCAAGGATTGCCAAAGCTGCCTCCATATTCTCGCTCAAGCCATTCAATGTGATGTAGACTTTTTCGCCACCGGCTGCAAACGATGCGTTGCAGGCAAGCTCATACAACTCCCTGTTGATCTGCTCAACGCTCTTTTCTGTAGTTCCGAGGTAGTTGAAATATGAAGTTGCGTATGAAATCCTCTTATTATCATTATATCCAAAATCAATGATGAACTCAAGATTAAAGAGGCCGTTCTTCTCATTCTTCTTATAGAGCACCTCCATATCAGATTTTGCCACACCTTTCGACATATCTTTCTCAAAATCTACAAATTGAGGTTCAATAGGCTCAACTGCCGCAGCCTCAATCTGGATCTGATTAAGGAAATCGCTCTTGCTGTCCCTGTTTGTAAGGATAGGGGTGATTGCCGGTTTGCTGATAGTTGCTGTCTGAGGAGCCTTGCCCTGCTCCTTATGCAACTCTACATAACCATTTCCGAGATATTTGTTTGCAACTGCTATAACATCCTCTTTGGTAACTTTTGAGATATTGTCAAGTTCAGATACAAATGAGCTCCAAGGAATGTCGTAGATGAATGACGAAACAAACATATCTGCCCTGAAATCATTGCTTTCAAGATGGTGCATTATATCCTTCTTGTAGTTGTTTACAATACTCTTCATCATAGAATCGTCAAACTCACCCTTCTTGAGTTTCTCAACCTGCTCCAAAAGGATAGCTGAAACTTCAGACAGGCTCTGACCTCCTTTAGGACGGGCAGACAATGCAAAGAATGAGTAGTCAGCAAACTCCTGGACGCCACCGCCGGCACCACCGAGAACCATCTGTTTCTGATTGACATTAACATCAATAAGACCGGTCTTGCCATTTGAAAGGATATTCTCCATCATTGTCAAAGCTGTCATATCCTCAGAATCAGGTGCAGGCAATCTCCAGGCCAAATAAAGGAAAGGAGCCTCCTGTCCTACAACATTCACCTTAACAGGTTCAGCAATAGGTTTCTCCTCCTCAAACTGCAATACAGGAAGATTTGGATTAGGTTTCAGGTGGCCGAAATATTTATCGATTGTTGCCACAAATTTTTCAGGATCAAGATCACCCGATGCACAGATGGCAATATTGTTTGGAACATACCAGTTTGCGTGGTAGTTCTTGATATTGGTGATTGACGGGTTCTTCAAGTGCTCCTGTGTTCCCAAAACACTCTGCTGTCCGTAAGGATGGTTAGGGAAGAGGGCAGAAAGCATCTCCTCCAAAGCCCTTCTGTTGTCTTGGGTAAGTGACATATTCTTCTCCTCGTATACAGTCTCAAGCTCTGTATGGAAACCTCTGATCACATTATTCTCAAATCTGTCGGCCTGAATCTTTGCCCAGGTCTCAACCTGATTGCTCGGAATATTCTCAACATATACAGTCTGGTCGTATGATGTATATGCATTTGTTCCCTGGGCACCGATTGCTGCCATCAGTTTGTCATACTCGTTCGGAATAGAATATTTCGATGCTTCGTATGAAAGGCTGTCGATAACTTTATAGACTGCAGCTCTCTCAGCCTCATCGGTAAGTTTCCTGTATTTCTCAAAAGCAGCCTCAATCTGGTCAAGAAGCGGCTTCTCCGCAGCATAGTTGCTTGTTCCAAACTGTTCTGAACCCTTGAACATAAGGTGCTCAAAATAGTGGGCAAGACCAGTTGTCTCCTTAGGGTCATTCTTTGCGCCAACCTTCACCGCTATAAAAGTCTGGATTCTCGGTTCATCTTCATTTACCGACAAATAGATCTTGAGACCGTTGTCAAGAGTATAGATTCTTGTATTCATCGGGTCGCCTTCAACACTCTCATATTTGTATTTCTGGCCGCAGGCTGCAATAAAAGGTACTATTATTGCAAGTAATAATAAATGTTTAATTAGCCTCATAAGTTTTTTTGTTAATAATCTTTAGTCACAAAATTACTAAGTATTATATATATTTGTACAAAAATTGGCACATTTATGAACCGTTTTTTTAATATTTCTGCAGCATTACTCTTCAGTTTGCTGATTTTTAGCGCTGAAGTGGCCCTTTATGGCCAAAATCCGGCAGAAACTGCCTTGAAGTTCAACAAGACAAGCCATAATTTCGGCAAAATTTCCATTGATTCAGGAAAGCAGCAATGCTCTTTTGAGTTTACAAACTGCTCATCACAGCCCGTGGTGATATATAATGTCATCTCATCCTGCGGATGCACCGAGCCGGTATGGACAAAAAAGCCAATTATGCCAGGTGAGGGGGGAAAAATTGAGGTGACCTACCTCAACGACCAGGGCCCGTTTCCATTTGAAAAGACACTTACAGTCTATACCTCTCTCTCCAAAAAGCCTATACTTCTCCGCATAAGCGGCGTGGCATACGAAAACAAGAAGTCGGTAAAAGAGCTCTTTCCCGTAGAATATGGTCCGCTGGGTTTTATGAAGAGGCCTCTTGACCTGGGACAGATTGAACAGGGGAGTGTAAAATCGGGCAGCACATCTGTTGCAAACATCTCAAACAAGAGTATAACTGTAACTTTTGCTGATCTTTCCGATGGGCTGTTCATCAAGATCAACCCCCAGATTATCAAGGCTGGTGAGATAGCGGAGATAACATACACAGTAAATACATCAGAAAAGGAGAATTGGGGCAATACCATCTACAAGGCCACTCCGGTGTGCAACGGCACTAAGGTTACAAAGCCTGTAAAGATAGGATGTATGATAATTGACAATATTTCTGCCCTCTCCAAACAGCCCGGCAACGGCTCTATGGCAATGGCAACAAAGAGTTCCATCAACCTTGGAAGTGTAAAAAAGGGCGAGGGCATAACTGCCACATTCACTTTGCGCAACAATGGAGATAGGGAGCTTGTTATCCATAAAGCCGATTCCAACGGCGACAAAATGGTAATCGAATCTCCTGAGAGGGTAAAGCCCGGCGAGAGCTTCAATATTGTGGCAAAGGCTGACAGTTCAACTTATAGCGGAGAGAAGATCTTTACCATAACACTTATAACCAACTCTCCAAAGAGACCGCTTGTCAATCTCTTTGTTATGGCAAATATAGTGCAGTAAAACGACTGACTTGAAAACTGACTTAAAATTAAAACATATAACGATGGATATAAATACAGATTACAATAATAATGGTGCAACCACCGAAGAGTGGCCGCCAAAATGCAAACAAAATCCCGACACAGCACTGGTTGTAAATGAGGGTGTAGAGCAGCAGCCTATAATCAATCCATATATCAAGCGTTTCTTCAAGAAGAAACCTGCCCTTCTCTCTGTAGAGGAGTATATGAAGGGCATTACTGAGGGAAATACAACCATCTTGAGCCAGGCAATCACGCTCGTTGAAAGCTATCTTCCTGCCCATAGGGAGATTGCCCAGAAGATCATTGCCGAGTGTCAGAAGGTCTCATCAAAGATGAAATCAATGAGAATCGGCATTACAGGTGTACCTGGTGCAGGAAAGAGTACCTTTATTGAGGCATTTGGAAGCTACATCACATCAAAAGGTCACAAACTTGCCGTTCTTGCAATCGACCCGAGCAGTGAGAAGAGCAAGGGAAGTATTCTTGGCGACAAAACCAGAATGGAGACTCTTTGCAACGATCCAAACGCCTTTATCCGTCCCAGCCCGAGTGCAGGTTCGCTTGGCGGTGTGGCCCGCAAGACAAGGGAGACCGTTCTTCTCTGCGAGGCTGCAGGTTTTGATGTGATATTCATTGAGACAGTAGGTGTCGGCCAGTCTGAGACAGCAGTCCACTCAATGAGTGACTTCTTCCTTCTTCTTATGCTTTCTGGTGCAGGAGATGACCTTCAGGGTATCAAGAGGGGAATTATGGAGATGAGCGATCTGATTGCCATAACCAAGGCAGACGGAACCAATGTGGAGAAGGCCAATATGGCAAAGGCACTTTATGCCAATGCCCTCCACCTCTTCCCTCCTACCGAGTCAACCTGGGTTCCAACTGCACTCACCTCTTCCGCTGTTACAAAAGATGGCCTTCCAGAGATTCTTGAGAAGATTGAGGAGTATTTTGCCCTTGTCAAGGGAAATGGCTATTATGAGCACAAGAGACGCCAACAGGCTGAGTACTGGATGTATGAGAGCATAAACGAGACACTGCGCAACAACTTCTACGAGAACTCCATTATCGAGGCAAAACTATCGGAATACAAGAGTGCCGTGCTTAATGGGGAGATGGATTCATTTATGGCAGCCGGTGAACTTATGGAGTTATACAACAAACTTGAAAAGTAGCCGATGAATCTTGAACTCCTTTTTGATGTGCTGCGCAACAGCATACTCATAACCGGGCTTGTACTCATTATGATGTTGATGATTGAGTATTTCAACATCCAGTCGAGGGGAGAGTGGTTTGCCAAACTTAAAGGGTCGGGGATAAGACAGATTGTCCTCGGCTCGGCGCTTGGTCTGATACCGGGCTGTATTGGCGGTTTTGCTGCGGTGTCGCTCTTTACACACCGTATGATCAGTTTTGGAGCATTGATTGCAATGATGATCTGCTCATCAGGAGATGAGGCATTCGTCATCCTGGCAATGATTCCCCAAGAGGGTATCATTATGTTTGCAATACTCTTTGCCATTGCCGTCATAACCGGAATTGTTGTTGACAAATTCATCTTCAAAAGGCCCAATGTGGCCCTTTGCAGCGACAACTATGAGATACACTCCGGAGAGGATAATGCAATTCCGTCTCCATTCAGGTTGAGTTCATACAGTGCAATGAAAGCCCCTTCCAAAAAGAGGGTTGCAATACTGCTCGGAATTGCACTCTTCATTGGTGCCGTTCTGGCAGGATTTCTGGAGCACGACCATAACCACATCCACGCCGGTTCGCCAGCAACAGAGACTCACTGTATGGAAGATGCCGGTCATAATTACAGCCACAACAATGAGCATCTCCACATCCATTCATCTGAATGCAATCATATCCATTCAGATGAGTGCAACCACATCCACAGCATAGGCAACAATATACTCAATGAGAGGTGGATAAATGTTCTCTTTGCACTTTTCAGCATAATTACGCTGCTCTTTACAGCCTCGGCTAAAGAGCACTTCATTGAGGAACATATCTGGAACCACGTGATAAAAAAGCACCTCCTCTCCATCTTCCTATGGACATTTGGAGCTCTGCTGATCTGTCAGATTGCAATCCAGTATATGGATATACAGCAATGGATAAGCGACAATATGCTTCTTGTATTGCTCTTGGCTGTTGCAATAGGCATAATCCCCGAATCTGGTCCGCACCTTATCTTTGTTACCCTCTTTGCAGAAAGTGTGATTCCATTCTACATTCTTCTGGTCAACTCGATTGTACAGGATGGACACACAACACTTCCGCTGCTTGCAGAGAGCAAAGGGGCATTTTTCAAGGCCAAATTGATAAATATGGCAGTGGGACTTCTTGTGGGAATCGCCTGCTGGCTCTTTGTAAATTCATAATATTGATAACCGATAATCGCAAAAAATGGAGTCGGGTCACAATAAATTGATCCGACTCCAATATTTTATTATCGACAGCAGAAATATCCCAGCTATCCGTTTATTAGCTATCCGTTCATTGAGATAAGGAACTCCTCATTATTCATTGTCTGCTCAAGACGCGACTTCATGAACTCCATAGCCTCAACGCTTGTCATATCTGAAAGATGGTTTCTGAGAATCCATATCCTGTTGATATCTTCAGCCCTGTAGAGAAGATCATCTCTACGGGTAGAACTCAATGTAACATCCACTGCCGGGAAGATGCGTTTGTTGGCAAGTTTCCTGTCGAGCTGAAGCTCCATATTGCCGGTACCCTTGAACTCCTCAAAGATCACCTCATCCATCTTGGAACCGGTCTCTGTCAGAGCTGTTGCCAATATTGTAAGGGAACCTCCGTTTTCAACATTTCTGGCAGCACCAAAGAAGCGTTTTGGCTTATGCAGAGCATTGGCATCGACACCACCGCTCAACACCTTGCCGGATGCTGGCTGAACAGTATTGAATGCCCTTGCAAGACGGGTAATCGAATCAAGAAGTATAACAACATCGTGACCGCACTCAACAAGTCTCTTTGCCTTCTCCAATACAATGTTTGCCACCTTTACGTGACGCTCTGCCGGTTCGTCAAATGTTGAGGCAATAACTTCAGCCTTGACGCTGCGGGCCATATCAGTAACCTCCTCAGGACGCTCATCTATAAGCAGCACTATCATATATACCTCCGGATGGTTGTCGGCTATAGCATTGGCAATCTCCTTAAGCAACATTGTCTTACCTGTCTTTGGCTGTGCAACGATAAGTCCGCGCTGTCCTTTTCCGATTGGAGTAAACATATCCACTATACGGCAAGAGAGGTTATTATGGCCTTTTGATGTCAACTCAAATTTTTCATCAGGGAAGAGTGGAGTAAGAAAATCAAACGGGACCCTGTCACGGATATATTCAGGACTTCTTCCATTTATCTGATTAACCTTTACAAGAGGAAAATATTTGTCACCCTCTCTTGGCGGACGGATCTCTCCAAAGAGAGTATCACCTGTCTTGAGACCGAAAAGTTTGATTTGAGATTGCGAAACATAGATATCATCAGGTGAGTTAAGATAGTTGTAGTCGGATGAGCGGAGGAATCCATATCCGTCAGGCATAATTTCAAGTACACCGCTTGCCTCAACTATTCCCTCAAATTCAATCTTTGGAGCGGTCTGCTTCTTCTCCTTGTTATGGTGACGCTCATTTGACGGCTCTCTCTTTTCACCACTTTGATGCTGCTCTACAACAACCTCTGTTTCTGATGCATATTCACGGCCGGCAGACTCACCCTCCTGCTCAGTCACTTCTATACTGCCATTTGTGCCGGCAACTGTATCCTCTCCAACAGGTGCTGCAGTATTCTCCTCTGCTCCTCTCTTCTCCTTTATCCTCACTCTCTTCTTCTTCTCGGGACGGCTCTTCTCCCCTCTCATTTTTCCACCATCAGAGGTCTCCTCCTGCTGAACAGCAGAGCTGTCTGCATCAGCTGCATTGCTCTCCTCTGCTGCCTGAATCTGACCATTTTCGCTCTCAGCGCCTTCAACCTTCTTATTTCCTTTTTTTCTGGTATTCTGTCTCTTTTTATTCTTGGCTGATGCAGCCTCCCCTGAAAGTTCTACCGCAACCTCCCTATTTTCTGTATTGTCAGTTACAGCAGCTGTCTCTACATTTGACGGTGTACCATTCTCCTCTCTGACTTCTCTCTTGGCCCTATTCTGCTGAGGAGCCCCCTGTCTGCCTCTCTTCTCTCTCTGCACAGGCTTTTCTGCTTTCGGTTCTGAAGTCTTCATCTCCTCCCGATTCTCCACATTGCCCTCCTTATTGCCGTCCATACCACTTTCGTGGTCATCTGAAGTTCCAATAGAGTCCGACAACTGAGTATCTGCAACCTTCTCAAGCTTTTCAACCTTCTTTACAGTGGTAATTCTGGTCCTTGGCTTTCTTGCCGGACGTCCAGTACCCTGTATCGCCTGCTCATCCAGAATTTTATATACAAGATCGCTCTTGGTATATGACTTTACTTTTGAAATGTTCAAGTTTTCAGCTATGACATATAGCTCTTCCAAACTTTTGTCGTTTAACTCAATTATATCGTACATGAAATTTATGTAAAAGAATATTTTACTAATAAGAACCGCCCTCCAAAGTAGAATTGAAGGGCGGAGCAAAGTTATAACTTACTTCGGAATAAACAAAAAAATGAGCTCTTTTGTTTACCGTATTTGTTGATTTTGCCAAAAAAACTGCACAAATCTATTTTACAGCGATAACATCAATCTCAACGCGGGCAGCTTTAGGCAATGCTGCAACCTGATATGCCACACGTGCAGGATAAGGCTCTGAGAAATATTGTGCATAAACCTCATTGAGGGTAGCAAAGTCTCCCATATCAGCCAAATAGACAGTAGTCTTCACTACATCGCTGAATGAGTAGCCGGCCTCGTTAAGGATATAACCCAAATTCTTGAATACCTGATGAAGCTGCTCTTTAACACCACCCGGTACAAACTCACCTGTATTTGCATCAATAGGCAACTGTCCTGAAACATAAATTGTACCGTTTGCAACAACTGCCTGGCTGTATGTTCCAACAGCTTTAGGAGCCAAAGGGCTTGAAATGATTCTCTTTTCCATAAATTTTCACTATTGTATTTATAATTATCTCCAATATCTCCTTCCCGACAACTATCTGTCCCAGAAACTTGCATTCTTCTTGTACTGCAACAGGTCGGCCAGAGCCGAAGCCTTGGCATTGATTCTGAATGACCAGCTCTCCCACTGGCCGTTAGGAATCCACGAAACAGATATTATGAAACAGTGAAGGTCGTATGAACCGCTCAACTGCGTAGTCGTCATCTTCATCTTTGTAAGGTCGAAACCTGTATTGAGATTGAAATTGAGCTCTTTAGTCAACTTCACCTGAGCCGATACACCCAAAGTCATATTGTGGTTATGCTTTGTCATCAGACGCTCATTTGCATACTGGTAGCTTCTGCTGTAGCTGTAACTGTAGTTGAGGTTGACAGACCAAGGCACCTCCGGATCAAGATAGTAGACCCATCCTCCCGGGATGTATTCGCCTGTAATAGGATGATAATATATCCTCTGATACATCTCAGACTGCGATTTTCTCACAGCACCCTCAGCCTTTGACGGGTCGTAATTGCTGCCCCATCTGCTCTTGCCCTGTCCATTGAACTGGTATGAGGTTGAGAAGCTGGCATTGGTCAACCTTGCAAGTTTGAATCCACCCTCCTGTGCAATGTTGAACCTGTTGATTCTTGTTCCAAACTGGTTGACAGCATAAGGGTCGAGAGTAGCATTGGCCGAAAGTCCCATCTTTCCAAAGATTGTCGTACTCAAATTGACACTGATATTGGAAAGGTTCATTGAATCGGCAAGGAAATTGTATGAACCGCCTATTGAGAGCTGGTCTATAAGTTTGATCTTCTTTACACCGGTACCTGTAGTATCATTCTTGTCCCTCACCTTTGCCTCAATGTTGTTGCCAAGAGAGAAGCTCATACTTGCCGATTTGCCTCTTCCGGGAGCTGAATTTATCTGCCCCTCATATTTGTTGTAATCCACAACATGCTGGATACCGTTGACATCAACATAACTGAAAGAGGTATAACCATTTGCCGCTGTACCCATCTCAGGCTGTCCGCTGAAGCTGATTGATGGTGTAACCATATGTCTTATGGCCTCAATCCTCCTCTTCTTGCCAAAATTGAACATACCATACAACCTTGTACTCAAAGAGAGTCCTGCAGAGAAATTCTGTGTTATGCCAAATGTACTGAACGGATCTGAATATGAGGTGATGACCTTCTGGCTCTCCTGATCAAAACTCTTTGTTGTCTCGGAGAAGTACCAGTTCATTCCATAACTTACACTTGGAGAGGCCTGTACATATTTGAAGAGTGTGAATGTAGGGAGGTTGATACTGAAATTGTGCCTCATTCCATTCTTCATCTTCTTGAAGAAATCTGGCTCCTTCACATCACTCGACTTGAAATTTATCTTGTTCTCGAATGTGGTGTTGTAGTTGAAGGCAAATGACTCATACCACTTCTCCTTTCCAACCCTCTCCTTTCTCTGGAAAGGATAGATCCTGTTCACGGTAAAGGTAAGGTTTGGCAGTGTTATGGCGTATGAGCTGTCGCGGGAACTCTGGCTATGCAGTGCATTGACAGTCAAGCTGAAAGGGGTTCCTGTCCAGGTCTTTCCGTATGAGATGGATGATGATATCTGGTTCTGAAGCGCCTGATTTATAGATTGGGCGTTATATTTGTTGTTTGAGGGGCTGGAGAAGTTTACAGACGCCCTGAATGTTGTTCCAGGTCTCGCCTTGGGATCCTGGGCGTGGCTCCAGTTCACTGCAAAGTTTGTTGTTTCGAAATAGTCTGGCGACCCCTTCTCTCCACTCTTGTCGTTGGAGTAGGTAAGGGCAAAATTGCCATTGAACTTATATCTTTTATTATATCTCGAATTGAGCTGCATACCCCACGAACCTCTCGAATAGATGTCCGCTGTTGCGGAGAGATCCATATGCTCTCCCAAAATGAAATAGTATCCCAACCCCTTCATAAAGAAACCGCGGGCATTCTCCTCACCATAACTCGGCATAAGCAGACCGCTGCTCCGCCCCTTCATATTGGGAACAAATCCGAATGGTATTGCGAGTGGAGTAGGCACATCCTCAACCACCACATAAGCTGGTCCGAAGACAGTCCTCTTCTTCTCCCCGTCATCAACAACCTTGGCTGCTGTCATCTTGAGGTAGAAGTGTGGATGTTCGTGGTCACAGGTAGTGTACATTCCTTTGGAGATGTTGAAAGAGTTGTCGGGCATCTTCTTGAGGTAATTTCCGTGAAGGAATCCCTCACCCTCCTGGGTAACCATATTTCTGATCTTGGCCTTTCCGCTTCCAAAATTATAATATACACTCTCCATTTCATAAGAGCGCTGACCCTCTGTCATCACAGGTTTTCCCTTGACCATTCCTGATGTATCAGGCAAACCTTTGGCAAACACAGTTTTGGAATCGATATCGTAGGCCATATAGTCTGCCTTTATCTCCATATCACGGTATTTCACAGAAACATCGCCATAAAAATAGATCATTCTCCTCCCCTGCGAGAGATCCTCAACAATTGAGTCCCTTGCGGTAGAGAAGACAGGAGCGTCAATGCTTGCCTTATTCTCCACAGTATCTGCTTTAAATAGCGAATCTTGAGCCACAAGTGAATCTCTACGGAAGAGCGAGTTGCTATCAGGCAACATCCCCGCAGGAAGAAGTGTATCACTGCCCGACAACCTTTTCGCTGAAAGAAGCGTATCACTGCCAAACAATCTTTCCACCTTAGACAGCGTATCGGGGAGAAATGCCGCCCTCAACTGCTCCAACCCTGCAACCCTTCCGCTGCGCATCGCCGCATAGGGGCTATCCTGCAATGTCAATATGAAAAACATTGCAAGCAGTGGAATAATTATATGAAAAGCCCTCTTTTTGGACATTTGATACTCTTTCGTAAGAATTAAAGCCTTTTTTATTATTTTTGCAAAACCCAATATTTTTGCAACCCGCAAATTTAATACATTTTTTGCAACTAATATGCCACTACTATTCAATAAAATAATAATCTGCCTACTATTTCTCTCTTTTGCAGCCATTTCACCCATTATGGCAGAAGGGGAGAACAACTCCATCAACCAGATTACAAAAATTGTCATAGATCCGGGACACGGAGGTCACGATCCGGGCGCCGTCTATGCAGGAGGCAGATATAAGGAGAAGGATATCGTCCTCTCTGTAGGACTCAAGCTCGGCAATATGATCAAGTCAAAATTCCCACATATAAAGGTGATATATACAAGGAGCACAGACAAATTTGTTCCCCTCGCAGAGCGCTCCGATATTGCCAACAGGAACAATGCCGATCTCTTTATCTCCATCCACGTAAATGCCACCAAATCTACGGGCGCACAAGGCACCGAGACCTTTGTAATGGGTACACACAAAAGCGAATCCAACTTTGAACTCTGTAAGGCAGAGAACTCCGTTATTGTGCTTGAGGAGGATTATTCTGCCAAATATGAGGGTTTCAACCCCAACTCACCGGAGTCATATATAATATTCTCCCTTTTGCAGAATACCCACCTTGAGCAGAGCCTGAGGTTTGCCGAACTCATTCAGAAAAGCTACAAGTCGGGACCAATTTATGGCAACCGTGGAGTCAAGCAGGGTGGTCTTATTGTATTGTGGAGAAGCACTATGCCGGCAATTCTTACAGAGTTGGGCTTTATATCAAATGCCAAGGACAGGGCTGTCCTGATCTCCAAGGCCGGTCAGGAGAATCTTGCCAAGAGGCTCTTCAATGCCTTTTGTCAGTATAAGGAGGAGTATGAGAGAGGTGGTGTTTCTGGCAATATTGCAGCTGGAATATCATCCTCTTCCAATGGTAGCACCGATGGGAGCAGCCGCAGCGGAAATGAGGCAACCGATAACGGCAGCAGCAACAATAACAGCGGAAACAACAACGGTAGCGGAAACAACAGAGGCAACAGCGTCAACAGCAAAGAGTACTACTCTATCCAGATTTTATCAGTCACCAAAGTGTTGCCGAAAAATGCTCCGGACCTTAAGGGACGCCGGGACTTCAAATATATTAGGAGCAATGGTGCCTATAAATATATGATTGGCAACTATCCGTCAAGGAGCAAGGCAAACGAGGCGTTACCCTCTATAAGGAGACAATTTAAAGGAGCCTTTATCATTCATATAAAGGATGGAAAAATAGTCAAATAGCAGAATTTTACCCTCCATTCTTGCAAAACAAGAGATGATGAGGTAAGTTTGCAGAGAAATTATTGATTTGCAGGAAGAGATAGATTTAAAGAAGAGATAGATTCAAAGAAGGAAATTCAGAAGAATTAAAAGTATAGAATAATTACGAAAAGAGAGATAAAGATGTTCAAGCTTACCAAAACCCAGGGCATAGGAATTTTCGTCGTTGCCGTATTGATTGCTTTTTATTTGATCCTTAACTTTCTAAGAGGACAAGACATATTCAACAGCCGTAACAGGTTCTACGCTCTGTTTGAAAATGTAGAGGGACTCTCCACTACCGGACCTGTCTACCTGAAGGGCTTGAAGATAGGTATGATTGAGAATATAACCTACAATCAGGAAGAGGAGAATTTTACAGTCGAGTTTACTGCAAAATCGGAATTCAATATTCCGTCAAATTCATCTGTTGAGATCTACAGTTCTGATATTCTTGGAGGAAAGGCTCTAAGGGTAAAGATGGGTAATGGCACCCAATATGCAAAGAATGGCGATACACTTGCTGGAAATATCGTACCTGATATGATAGCTTCACTCACAAATGAGATAGGCCCTATGAAGGAGCAGCTCTCAACCATTATGACAAACCTGAACGGACTGCTTGTCAATATCAACACAATTCTTGACACCAACGGCAGGGAGAATATCTCGCAGACTCTTGAGAATCTCAACAGCACACTCAAGAATACAGAGGGCATTACCGCCAATCTCAACACACTTTCGCCTGAGATAAAATCGATTGTTGAAAACCTCGACAAACTGGCATCCTCTCTTGGTGAGCAGAGCGGAGCTTTGGGCTCCTCTTTGCAGAATATCGAATCCATTACAAAAGATTTGAGTGAGGCTGACCTTAGGGCTACAATTGAGACTCTCCGTACGCTTGCAGAGCAGTTACAGAATCCTGAAGGATCTATAGGCAAACTTATGCATACAGACTCCCTCCACAACTCTCTGGATTCGCTTGTAAGAAACATAAATGCATTTGTTGACAAGGTGAGCGAGAACCCTAAAAAGTTCATAAAAATCTCCGTTTTTTAGGCAGACACATATAACTCTTATTATTAAGCAGTTAAGATCCAACTACCTGATTATCAGAGGGGGTTTAAATTTTTAAAAAATATCAGCTCTGAAATACAATGCGTTATAGAGTTTTTAAAAAAAACAATAGAGTTTGCTTTTTTTTATTAAAATCTTTTCCTCCATTTTTGCATAGTAAAACCTAAGCAAGTCTATTGGATATTTATGGAATCTTCTAACCACATACATGTATGGAACAAGTGCCTCGACATGATAAAAAGTGTCATTCCTGCATCTGTATTCAATGTCTGGATAGAGCCTATCAAACCTATCTCTCTTGAAGGCACTACCCTTACAATTGAGGTTCCTACCCAATATTTTATGGAGCATATAGAGTCGCACCTGATAGATTTTATAAGCCGTCCGTTGAAACATTTCTTGGGAAACAATGCCAAACTTGTCTATAAGGTTCTTGTTGTAAACGACAATCCTGTAAAGTATCCCACACAGCCGGGAACACAATACAGCAATGTTGAAGTTCCGATTCCTCTAAAAAAGGATGTCATTCCAAATCCATTCGTATTTCCGGGATTGCATAAACTGGAGATCAATCCACAACTCAATCCCAACTATACTTTCGACAACTTTATTGAGGGAAAATGTAACCTTACAGGCCGTTCTGCCGGTTTGAGCATTGCCGAGACCCCTGGAAAGAATGCCTTTAACCCGTTGTTCATATATGGAGGCCCCGGATTGGGCAAGACCCACCTTGCTCAGGCCATAGGAATTGCCATAAAGAAGAAGTATCCTAAAAAGATTGTACTTTATGTCTCTGCCAACCGTTTCCAGACACAATATATAGAGGCAGTAACTGTCAACAACAAATTGAATGACTTCCTCAATTTCTATCAGCTCATTGATGTCCTCATCATTGATGATATCCACGAGTTTGCAGAGAAACCGGGTACCCAGAAGGCCTTCTTCCACATATTCAACCATCTGCACCAGTTGGGAAAACAGCTTATCCTGACCTCAGACAAAGCACCTGCCGAGTTGCAGGGCCTTGAACAGCGTCTGCTTTCAAGATTCAAATGGGGTCTGGTTACCGAGATCAGCGCACCTGATTACGAGACAAGGGTGAAGATTCTCAAAGCCAAAAGCTATAAGGATGGTATCTCCCTTCCAGATGAGATAGTTGCATTTATGGCATCAAAGATTACCGGCAATGTGAGGGAGATTGAGGGTTCTCTCAATTCACTTCTTGCACACGCAACATTCAACAAGGAGAAGATTACACTCTCATTGGCCCAGAGGGTTATTGAGAAGATTGTTACCGTCAACAATGTTGAGGTAACATTGGAGAAGATTGAGAAGGTTGCCTGCAAATATTTCAACATTACCAAAGAGGCTCTTGTATCAAAGACAAGAAAGAGGGAGATTTCCCAGGTAAGACAGATAGTAATGTACCTCGGCAGAAACTACACCAAGTTGTCTTTGGCAGCAATCGGTGCAGAGTTGGGAGGCCGCGATCACGCCACTGTTCTCCACGCCTGCAATACTGTAGCGGACCTGTCGGCAACCAATAGGGAATTCAAAAAATATCTTCTTGATATTGAGAAGATTCTAAAGCCGGAGTAGGTTTTATTACAGGCTCCTGTCAAAATAATTTCCATAATTTTTCTCTGTCACATCTCTTTTTGGAGTAATATTTATAAATTTGTATAAAATCAAATTTTTATATTATGACAACTGAGAGAATACTTGAAATTTTTAAGGAGATCCTGACTATTCCCCGTGAGAGCGGTCACGAAGAGCATATTATAGCATATTTGCAAAATTGGGCTGAAGAGCACAAACTTGAGCACCGCACAGATGAGGCTGGCAATGTGGTTATTGTAAAGCCTGCTTCACCAGGTTGGGAAGATGCCCCCACAGTTGTACTCCAAAGCCATTCAGATATGGTTTGCGAAAAGAATGCAGGTGTTGAGCACGACTTTGCCAAAGATCCCATCATAGCTGTTGAGGAGAATGGATGGCTCATAGCTAAAGAGACAACACTTGGTGCAGACTGCGGTATTGGAATAGCTGCCCAGCTTGCAGCCCTTGAGGACGAAACTCTTGAGCACGGAAAGATTGAGGCTCTCTTCACAACTGAGGAGGAGACCGGCCTTACAGGAGCAATGTCGCTCAAACCCGGATTCATCACCGGCAACCTGCTTATCAACCTCGATTCTGAGGATGAAGGAGAGCTCTTTATAGGTTGTGCCGGCGGTATGGATACAACTGCCGAATTCAAATATACCACAGTACCTGCCACAGAGGATTATATGAAGTGTGAGTTCAAAATTTTCGGTGGAGAGGGTGGCCATAGCGGTGATGATATCGACAAAAACAGAGCCAACGCAGTTAAGATTCTTGCAAGATTTCTCTACCAGGCTCTTTACAAACACGACATTGAGCTATATGAGATAGATGGAGGAAACAAGAGAAATGCCATTGCCCGCGAGGCTTATGCTGTAATTGGATTCAGAAAACGCGACAAGAACTCCATCATCAAACTCTTCAACAAGGTGATTGCAGAGGTAAAAGATGAGTACCGGATCAGTGACAGCCGCATTGACGGTTCATACGGTGAGGTTGGAGTTTATGATGTAAAGGAGAAAAAGATCTTTGGCTCGCCTAAAAAGGCAATTGATCCAAATACAACCGCCTCATTGATATATGCCCTAACCGCAGCTCCTCACGGAGTACTGGCTATGAGCAACGATATGCCTGGCCTCGTTGAAACCTCAACAAACCTTGCATCTGTAAAGATGATGCCTAAAAACATTATCAGAATAGGCACAAGCCAGAGAAGTTCAGTAAACAGCTGCAGATATTGGGCGGCACAGCACGTAGAGTCCTGCTTTGCACTTGCCGGCGCTGTTGTAAAACACAACAGCGAGTATCCGGGATGGAAACCTAAACTTGATTCATATCTGCTCGAGGTCTCAAAATCTGCCTACAAGAGACTTTTTGACAAGGAACCTGTCGTAAGAGCCATCCACGCCGGACTCGAGTGCGGACTCTTCCTCGATATCTACCCTAACCTCGATATGATCTCATTCGGACCTACACTCCGGGGCGTACACGCACCAGGAGAGCGTCTTGAACTTGCATCACTTGACAAATTCCGCAAACTTCTTGAGGAGATCCTCAAAACTCTCAAATAAACTCTTCCAGAAACCTCTGCAAGTGGGCCGGAGCTCGCAGAGGTCGCCGGGAGGCTACGGGAAGCCGTGGAGGTCGCAGGAGATTGCCGGAGATTGCCGCAGATTGCAGGAGATTGCAGGAGATTGTCTGAGTTCGTGGGAGCTCGCGGAAGATTGTCTGAGCTAGTGGGAGCTCGATAGCAAGATTTGCACATTCTAGGAACCTTCGGTTATGATTATGTGAGTTCAGAAATCTATCGAAGTAAATTTGTAAGTACAAAGAACTATCAAATATGCTTTTCAAGTGCCGTGAAATCTCGGGTAACCTAGAAAAGCTGTGAGATGTAAAAAATTGGGCGTTTAACATTATTCAGAACCCGCTTAGACTGGAATAAAGCTCGGTATTACACCGGGCTTAATTCATTTTCCTCAGTATAACTATAATTTGCAAAAGGGTTGGGCACGCAAATGTGTTCCACAGGCTCTACAGGGCCGATTCGAATTCCCAACCCCTCTGAATTTGATGTGCCCCCTAAAAGTTGGACGGGTTAGTTGTTGTGTTTTGATATTTCAACCTGTATTGAACAGGACTCATTTTAAGCCTAGTCTTGATTCTTTCGTTGTTATAATAGTATATGTATTTTTTCAGTTCTTTTTCGA
>JAZNXX010000035.1:0-7116 GCA_045594125.1 Candidatus Egerieisoma sp. | reverse complement strand
TTTATCCCCCATATTTGTATATATGGGGTTAAATTTGCTATCTTGCATTGAATATTGGTAACTTGATAGTGATATTTATATGAAGCACAATTGTCCCAAAAACTGTCCTTCAGCAAAGCATCCCGACAGAGGATTCTATAGGCGTTCCATTAAGGCAGGAGAAATTTTTCAGGTAGCCCCTTCTGAAGTCAACAGCTTGGTATTTATTCAGTTAGGAAGTTGTCAGATTAATTCTGTAACAAGAAAGGGCTATACTGTTTCGGAGAAGCATTTTGTGTTTTGTTACTGCTGTTACACTTATGAATTCAGAGCCCTGACTGATATGGAGGTAGTTGTGGCCTATTTTACCAATCCGGGCACCATTTGTGATGTGGGGTCGCTCTCTGCTCTGTTCAAGCAGAAACGGAAAAGTGTCAAATATGAGTTTTGTGCGGTGGCTTTCAATGAACCGCTCAGGGAGTTTCTCCAGAGCCTGAACAGGTTTCTTACGGATGATATTCAGTGTGCCCATCTTCACCATACAATGATGGAATTGCTCTTTGGGGTGTTCAGGTTCTACTATACGCCAACAGTCCAGATGAAGCTCTTTTACAATCTTTTGGGAGACGATATATCATTCGTGACTCTGGTGGAGAATATGAGGCCTAAGGCTAAAAACCTCAATCACCTTGCGGAGCTGTGCGGATATAAGATAGGGGAGTTTAATATTGTCTTCAGGAAGTATTTCAAGGATATTACCCCTCACGTATGGATGCAGGAGCAGCGGAAAGAGGAGATTCTCAAGGATCTTATAGAGACTGATGCCTCCATTGCATTGATATCGGAGAAACATAGCTTCTCCCATCAGAGCCGTTTTGTGGTATATTGCAAACAATACCTGGGAGATACACCTACAAATGTAAGGAGCAAAGGACGGAAAGGTACAAAATGAAAAGAGCCGGCCAAAATCTCTTCCGGCCGGCCCATATCCATATTTTACATCTGCACTCTTATACCAATGGCTGGCCGCTCATTGATGCAGGCTGCTCAATACCCATAAGTTTAAGGATGGTTGGTGCAATATCGGCCAAAATTCCGTTCTTCACACTCTTGATCTCCTTGTCAACTACAATGAAAGGTACCGGGTTCAACGAGTGGGCAGTATTAGGGGTGCCGTCGGCATTTATTGCGTTGTCGGCATTTCCGTGGTCTGCTGTAATAAGTACTGTGTATCCGTTTGCTACAGCTGAATCTACTACATCCTTTACAAGTGTATCAATAGTCTTGACAGCCAACTCAATGGCGCTGTAGATTCCTGTATGGCCAACCATATCACCATTTGCAAAGTTGAGGATTACAAGGTCCTCTTTTTTGGTATCAAGAACTTTGATAAGCTCAGAGGCAACCTCAGGGGCGCTCATTTCAGGTTTGAGGTCGTATGTGGCAACCTTTGGTGAGTTTACAAGGATTCTCTCCTCATTCTCAAAGGTAGCCTCCCTTCCGCCTGAGAAGAAGAATGTAACGTGGGCATACTTTTCAGTCTCGGCAATTCTCAACTGTTTTTTACCCGCTTTTGCCACAACCTCTCCAAGTGTATCCTGTACATTCTCTTTGTCGAAAAGGATGTGGAGACCCTTGAACTTGTCGTCGTATGGAGTGAGACAGCAATAGTAGAGCGGCATAGTCTTCATACCCATCTCTGCCATATCCTCCTGGGTCAATACGCTTGTGATTTCACGGGCGCGGTCGTTGCGGAAGTTGAAGAAGATTACTGCATCGTTCTCTGAGATTGTTGCAGTGCCCTCGACCTTTATAGGTTTGATGAACTCGTCGGTTACACCTGCGTTGTATGATGCCTCAACTGCTGCAGCCGGATCGGTTGTAAGTTCACCCTCACCCTTTACAAGGAGGTCGTAGGCAACTTTTACCCTGTCCCATCTCTTGTCTCTGTCCATCGCGTAGAAACGGCCGATCACAGAGGCAATTTTGCCGGTAGATTTGGCCATATGGGCGGTAAGCTGTTCAACAAATCCTTTACCGCTTTTAGGGTCGGTATCACGGCCATCCATAAAGCAGTGTACATATACTTTGTCGAGATTATACTCTTTTGCAACATCAAGAAATGCAAAGAGCTGGTCGATGGAGCTGTGGACACCACCGTTTGAGAGAAGTCCCATAAAGTGGAGAGCCTTTCCGCTCTCTTTTGCATAATCGAAAGCAGCCTTTACCTCTTTGTTTTCCAAAAGGGTTCCGTTCTGGCAAGCTTTGTTGATCTTTACAAGATCCTGATATACAACGCGGCCTGCTCCGATATTCAAGTGGCCTACCTCAGAGTTTCCCATCTGTCCGGCTGGAAGTCCTACATCCTCTCCGCTGGCAGAGAGCTGTGAGTTGGGATATTGTGCCATAAGTGCATCAATATTTGGTTGTCCTGCAGAGTAAATTGCATTTGTTTTGTCTTGTTTTCCAATTCCCCAACCGTCGAGAATCATTAAAAGTACCTTCTTATTCATATTTAATTATTATTTTTGTTATCATTTTTGGATATTTTGTCGTTGGTATGCTCTTTTTTCAAGCTTTTCCAAAAACAAATATTCAGGCCGCAAAGTTAATTATTATGAGCAAAAATAGAAATAGCAGAAGGGCATCTAAATTGTCGGGTGCCGGTAAAAAGGGGAGAAGTTCAGTTTCAAGAGGCTCTTCAAAGAGGAAAAGAGGTGGCGGTAGAGAGAAGAAGAGGATACTTGAACTGCTTGTTGGAAGTGTAATTATGGGCAGAGAGGGTTACGGTTTCATTAATATTCCCGACAGGGAGGAGGATGTTTTTGTTCCGGCCAAAAGATTGTTGGGAGCTCTACATGGAGATACTGTAAAGGTTGCCGTCACAAAGCTGAAGGATGAGAATCATAGAATGGAGGGTGAGGTTGTTGAGATTCTTGAGCGTTCATCCAAACCGTTTATAGGTATTCTGCAGATCATCGGCCGTCAGGCTTGGGTGATTGTGGAGAGCAAGTTTATGCCGTACGATATAAGTGTACCCTTCGACCAGGTGAAGGAAGAGTATCAGGGGTTGAAGGTGGCTGTTGTTGTGGAGCAGTGGGGACCTGGTATGGATGCCCCTATGGGAAGGATAGTGGATATTCTGGGAGAGCCGGGTGATAACAATACAGAGATGCACGCCATTCTTGCAGAGTATGGTCTGCCGTACAGATTTGAGAAGGAGGTTGAGGAGGCAGCTGCCAAGATTCCGGTTAAGATTTCCAAAAAGGAGATAGCGTGCCGTCGGGATTTCAGGAAGGTGTGTACTTTTACAATAGACCCGGCCGATGCCAAGGATTTTGATGATGCCATCTCGTTCAGGTACCTTGATAATGGCAATATGGAGGTTGGTGTGCATATTGCTGATGTTACCCACTATGTGAGACCGGGGGACATTATAGATAAGGAGGCAATTGAGAGGGCAACTTCTGTCTACCTTGTCGACAGAACTGTGCCTATGTTGCCGGAGGCATTATCGAACAATCTATGTTCATTGAGGCCCAATGAGGAGAAACTCACCTTTTCTGCCATCTTTGAGATGAATGGTAAGGCCAAGGTGATCAACAGTTGGTTCGGACGGACAATAATCAAGTCGGACAGACGTTTTTCTTATGAGGAGGCCCAGTTGATTCTTGAGGAGGCGGGGCTTGCAGAGCCGTCGGGACTGGATCCTGAGAGGATTCCAAATAACAAACCTGCCCGAAAACCTCGTGGAGCCGCATCTGAGAAGGAGATAAAAGAGGCATTGGTTGAACTTCAGAAGCTCGCAGCAGCCCTTCGCAAACAGCGTTTTGCAAGTGGTTCCATCAGTTTTGAGCGGCCTGAGATGAAGGTGATAGTTGATGAGAAGGGCAAGCCGGTTGATGTGTGCCAGAAGGTTTCGAGAGAGGCCAATTGGCTTATTGAGGAGTTTATGCTTCTTGCCAACAAGGCTGTCGCTACATATATTACAAAGGGAATGAGGGTGAAGGAGCCTACATTTGTTTATAGGATCCACGAGGAGCCAAATATGGAGAAGATCCAGAATCTTAGGGATTTTATCAAACATTTTGGCTACACTATGGGTGAGACCAATAATGGAAAGGAGCTGGCAAAGGAGCTGAACCATCTGCTTGATAAGGTTAAAGAGAAGCCTAAGTGCGGCGCAATTGAAATTATAGCATTGAGGGCAATGGCCAGGGCAAAATATTCTACCGACAATGTGGGCCATTATGGTCTTGGATTCAAATATTACACACATTTTACTTCACCTATCAGAAGATACCCAGATATGATGGTGCACAGACTTCTTGCCCACTATCTTGATAAAGGCAAAAATGCCGACAAGAAGTATTATGAGGAGTTGTGCAAGCACTCTTCAAATAGGGAGCAGCTTGCTTCTGATGCTGAGAGAGCAAGCATCAAGTACAAGTTGTCGGAGTTTATGTATGACAAGGTAGGAAACGAGTATGATGGAACTGTCTCAGGAGTTACAGAGTGGGGCATATATGTTGAGATTGAGCCTACAAAGGTTGAGGGAATGGTTGCATTGCGTGATATCAAGGATGACTATTTCTTCTATGATGAAAAGAACTATTGCGTTGCAGGAAAATCATCAGGGATGAAATTTACCCTTGGTGATAAGGTGAGAATCAGGGTGCTGAAAGTTAATATCGAACAGAAATTGATAGACTACGAACTTGTCTGGGACGACACATATAATATCAAGAAAAGGAGGAAGAGCGGTTCCGGTAGAACTATATCCAAAAAGGTAGTAGAAAAGAACATATCCGAGAAGGTCGCAAAAAAGAGCTCATCCAGAAAAACTTCCGCAAAAGGAACAGTCAAGAGATCCGCATCCAAGGATGGCGCAGTAAACGGGACAACCAAGACTCTGCGTCAAAGGAAGGTGCAATAAAAAAAGCATCCAAGAAAGCGGCAAGTAAAGGGTAGACATACACAACTTGCTTCAATAGGGAGGATGACTAATGGTTATTAAGCAAAAGTTTGTCTAATATGCAGTTAATGAAGATGGTTAAGGAATAGTCACTTCCGTCAGGTCTCTGAGATTGTAGGGATAAAGAATTGTATGTAGAAATTATTTTATCAGGAGCCAAATTGATCTCATAATAGAAATAATCTCACGAACGATTATTTTACAAGGAAAATGATCCTAAAAAAGAAATGATATTACACGAAAAAATGATTTTATAGGAGAAATGATTTTATAAGGGAAAATTGATATGAAGCATTTGTTTTTAATAAGATTTATAAAGATGTTGGCTGTTGTGTCGATTGTTTTGCCTCTCCAGGCCCAGGAGAGAGGGGCTGGAGCTATAGAACTATATTCAACAGAATATGCACAGAAAGTGGTTGATTTCCTTGCGCAGGATAGACTGAAAGGAAGGGAGGCAGGAACTAAAGAGGCAGGAAAGGCAATGAAATTCATATTAAAGGAGTTCAAGCGGGCAGGTTATATGCCCCATCTGCAACCTTTCACCAATGAACAACTCTCTGCAGCCATAGGAGAACCGAAAGAGGGTAAGGCTCCTTATCCGCTTCAGCAATGTAATGTAATTGCAAAACTTGATGGCAAAGAGGGAGGAAAATATATTGTTGTTGGAGCTCATTTTGACCATCTTGGCTATAAAGAGGGGATAGGAATCCACCCCGGAGCAGATGATAATGCTTCAGGTATTGTTGCCCTTCTCTCTTTGGCAAAGATGATGAAAGCATCGGGTATTGTACCTGAATATACAATTCTCTTCTGTGCCTGGGACGGCGAAGAGAAAGGCCTGCTCGGTTCAAAATACTTTGTCTCTACCTGGAATAAAGGACCTGGAGACATCTCAGAAAATTCATCACTTGGAGATGCCCCTGTTGTTTCATCAGCAAAGGTAGTTTCATCAGTGAAAGAGGCCGGAATAACCTCCATAAAGGATGATATTGTCTGCTATATCAATTTTGATATGGTTGGCCGTACCATTACACCAGAGAACCCAGGAGTGACCTTTGCCTGGAACAATAACTATCCCTATCTTTTGGATATCTGCAAGGAGGCTCAAAAGAAAATTGATGCACCTTTTCAGGTACTTTTGGATGAGAGAAGAGGTGATGGCAAGGGCGGTTCAGATTATGCACCCTTCTCAGCCCTGGATATTCCGTTCATCGCCTGGATGGAAGATTTCATGCACGAAGATTATCATAAACCGACAGATACTCCAGAGAAACTTCATTGGGAGAAACTACGCAAAACGACCCAACTTGCCTATATTATTCTATATGAATTGGCTACACGAACTAACTGAAAATGAGCTCCATCTCCTCCGTCTCAGGATTGAGGAGAGGAGCCTTAAGTTCATATAACTTCAACAACATCAAAGGCATTGCATCACAAGGATACTATCTCTTCATCAGGCAGATTGAGTAGGCCTTCCTGATCTGTTTGTAGTCCCACTCAGACCCCCGTTTCCCCATTCTGTCAATCAACCGGCATCAGCAGCAGGTTCAGGAATCCTATCAGATTAGGCTTGCCCTGCTCCGTCGCAAACAGATACTTGAAACTCCAATCCACAAAGGGATTCATTACATTTGTTTTTCTCGTTACACTACACTCCTCTCTTCTCATAATACAATGCATTAGTTCTGTTATTGAAAAATGGCATCAGGAATACCGAAGGCAAACATAGTCAGAAGAAACCAAAAAGGAGAGCGTTTGCGTACATTTACGCTGAGATATCCGATTTTAAACGTTTATAAACGATTAAATATTGCTATAGGGGATTTTAAAAAGAATAAAAGAAGAAATTACGGTTTATGAAAAACGGTCTCGGTAGCAAATGATCTGGATTGGATGGACGGAAAGCCAAAACGGCAAAACATTTCTTGGAGGTAAAAGCGGCATCGGTAACAAATGTTTATCCGAATAACAGGTGTCCTTGGTAGCCAAAATCGCTTGGCAGTCAGTAGTCGCAAAGTGGTTGGGAACCGAAATCGCAGCTGTAGCGCGTCTGGGGGGCCCAACCCGGAAAAATTCGGAGGGGTTGGGAATTCGAATCGGCCCTGCAGAGCGTGTGGGGCACATTGGCGTGCCCAACCCTTTTGCAAATGTTACATAGA
>JAZNXX010000034.1:0-45255 GCA_045594125.1 Candidatus Egerieisoma sp. | reverse complement strand
CTGTCTGTTCGATATTCTGTGCAAGGATGAGGCGGGTGACCAATATCTGATTGAGATGCAGAACGGCAAGGTGGGCAATATAAAGGAGAGAATTATCTACTACAGCTGCCTGATGAATTTCACATTTGAAAGCAATCCAAAGCTAAGAAGAAACATCCAGTTCTACGATATTGAAGTGGAATTACTTTAGGATAATAACCTTCACGCAATCAGACAGTCTCACCAACCTTCACCTCGGAGCGTACAAAAAAGAGAGGGAGGTAATGAGGATATCGAAATACCGGACTATTTTGAAGATGTACGTTTCAATCTATTTGTCTTTATACAAAATTTACCTAAATTCGTTCTCAAATCCAAAACTACAATTCGCTATGAAAAGATTATTACTACTTGTAACTCTACTTATCTCTTTTACAACTATTGCGTTGTGCCAGTCGTATTCGTATAGTGTGCAGCAGGAAGAGGGTGTGAATGTTGCAATTACAGACAATATCATCCAGTTTAACAACAACACAAAGGGTATTATGGGATATGTATGGTCGGATGTGGAGAGCAGTATCAATGCATTGAGTTTTGTTGTAAACTCGGGCGACAGTAAATTTCTCAACTATATCAACAGGTTGGGTCAGAGTGAGAACAAAACCATCACGCCTGATGCATCCATTACATTCAGCGACGGGGCAACATTCTATAGCCCTTTGGCATCCATAACATATTCAACTCCCGAATACCTTGCAATCAATATATTTCTTTCACAATTGACAGATCCTGCCGTAAGCTCGGGACAATCTGAGGAACAGAGGGCAAACTGGCTCACAATGCACCTTATGACTTACGATATCACAAAGGTGAGAGTGGGAGAATTCTCATTTTCAATAAACCTTGTCAAAACCCAGCCTACCCTTGGCCCTATGTTTGCCAAAGAGGTTCTTGCATCAACATCTGGCAGCGACAACCTTGAGACATCGGCAGAGGAGGCAAAAAATGCAGAATTTCTTATTGAGAATGGAATAAAGACAATCTCTCTTCCGATGAATTATGGAGAGGGTATGGTGATGACAGATCTCCGCATTGTGGGCAGCTATCTTGTTTATACTATTGAATGCAACGAGACAGTGCACGATATGAATACCTACTCACAAATGGTAGAGGAGTTGAAACAGGCAATATTGGAGGCAATTGTAACTGACAATGATCCGGATATCAACACAATGGTTTCGTTGTGCATTAAGGCGCATAAAGGAATATGCTTCAAGTATGTTGGTGAAAACACAAGAAAAGAGTGTCCGGTTTATATAGAATACGATGATTTAAAAAAGGCAAAAGCCAAATAGGAAAAAGTTATGCTTATAGTATTGGAAGGGCTCGACGGAGCCGGTAAAAGCACGCAGGTAAAGCTGCTTAAAGAGTATATACAAAAGAGAGGCAAGACGTTGAGATATCTCCATTTTCCCCGTTTTGACGCTCCGGTCTATGGTAATCTGATTGCCAAATTTCTGCGTGGAGATTTTGGGGCAATTAATCAGGTACACCCGCAACTTGTGGCCCTTCTCTTTGCAGAAGACCGCCGAGAGGCTGCATCTCAAATCAGGAGGTGGCTGGATGATGGAGATTTTGTATTGCTTGACAGGTATGTTTATTCGAATATCGCATACCAGTGTTCCAAATTGAAGGAGAAGAAGGAATCTGATGAATTGCGCGAATGGATATTCGATCTTGAGTATAACATCTACAATATACCAAAACCTGATTTGAATCTCTTCCTTGATGTTCCGATTGACTTTGTCGACAAAAAGCTTAAGGAAAACAGGGAGGGTGAAGACCGTGAGTACCTGAACGGCAAATCCGATATCCACGAAGCAAACATCCAGTTCCAGATAGATGTAAGAGAACTTTATCTGCAGCAGTCTGTTTTGGACAAGGACTTTATAAGGGTAGAATGCAGCGGGGAGAGCGGTCAGATGCTGCCTCCTGAGGCAATCTTTGCCAATATAGAGAATGTTTTGGATCCATTTTTCCAGTAGGCCTGAATTAACCAGTTAATCCCGCAGTTACAATTAAACAATTACTATTATGAGATATTTAAGGGGGATATGCCGTTTTGCCGTAGGTATGGTCTTTATACTGTCCGGCTTCCTCAAGGCTATAGATCCCGTGGGAAACTCCCTTAAGATAGATGAATACCTCAAGGCTTTCCACCTTGGTTTCTTTGATTTCCTGAGTATGCCGGCAGGATTCATTCTGAGTTGCGCCGAGTTTCTCATAGGTGTTGCCATCCTCAAGGGGATAAAGATGAAATGGTTTACAAAGGCTGCCCTCTGGTTCATCTCATTTTTCACCTTGCTCACACTCTACTCCGCCCTCTTCTCCCCTGTTGAGGATTGCGGCTGTTTTGGTGAGGCAATACACCTTTCCAACTGGGGTACCTTCCTTAAGAATCTGCTCCTTCTCGGCTCCACTCTGCTTATTTTTTACCAGAGAGACAAATTTAAACCTATCGCTTCACCCTACTGGGAGAAGATATATCTCGGATGCTACACAGCTCTGATAACAGGAATATCCCTATATGCACTTATATTCCTTCCACAGATAGATTTTGGCAATTTCAAGGCGGGAACCGATGTAGCCTCATCTCTCGGAGAGGCACCTGAAATGGAGTACAAGGCAAAATTCATCTATGCAAAGGATGGTGTGGAGAGGGAGTTCACTATGGAGAATATGCCCGACTCAACCTGGGAGTTTGTTGATACTGTCACTGAATTGGTGGCAGTTGATGACAAAGCATCTGCAACTGCCGATTTCATACTTAAGGATAGTTTGGGCAACTATGTTACACGAGAGATTCTTGCCGGAGAATCTCCACTATTCTTCGTATCAATATACAACAGCAAGAAGATTGGCAAGGAGGGTGCAACGCGAATATCGGAACTGCAGGAGCAACTCTACAAGAGAGATGCAAAGCTCTACATTGTAAGCGGCAATTCGCCCGAAGAGACAGAGAGTATGATTGCCGCCAACAATCTTGCCATAACTCCGCTCTATACCGACTATAAAAGTTCAATCTCAATAAACCGCTCCAACGGAGGAGTTACATATCTCGACAATGGGACCATCATTGCCAAATGGAGCAGATGGAACTACCCCAAGGATGTTGAAAAACTGCTTGGCGAAGATCCGGAGATTGTCACTGCCAATGGGATTATAGATGAGCAGCTATTTATGGAGATAAGCCTCTTCATTATCCTCTTTATGATAATGATTGTCAGATTTATCTCTAAAATCATCTTGCGCCGGGTTGCAAAAAAAGGAGAGAAAGAGTCTGAAACTCCAGAAACAGAATGTGAAACTGCAGAGACAGAGTAAAGCATAGATATCTCAATTTTTATTTATATCTTTACCACCAAATTTTTCATTTAAAGATAATATGTCAAACAACGCATTAATGGCTGTATCGCCAATAGATGGAAGATACCGCAAACAGGTTGAAGATTTAAGCCAGTATTTCTCGGAATATGCACTTATAAAATATAGGATAAGGGTAGAAATTGAGTACTTCATAGAGCTTTGCAACATTCCGTTGCCACAGTTGGCAGGATTCGACAAGGCAAACTTTGCAGCGTTGCGCAACATCTATGAGTCATTTACTCCTGAAAATGCAAATGAAGTAAAGGAGATAGAGAAGGTAACAAACCACGATGTAAAGGCAGTTGAGTATTATATCAAGAAGCAGTTCAAGGCATTGGGTATAGAGAGCTATGGAGAATTTGTCCATTTTGGCCTCACCTCCCAGGATATAAACAACACATCCGTTCCTCTCTCACTCAAAGAGGGAATCGAAGATTCATTTATGCCGCTTCTGAATGAGGTTATAGATATCCTTGCAGGATTCTCAAAAGAGTGGGAGAATGTACCTATGCTTGCCCATACTCACGGACAGCCGGCATCTCCGACCCGTCTCGGAAAGGAGATATATGTCTTTGTTGCCAGATTGCTTGAGCAGAAGAGATTGTTGGAGACCATCCCTTATTCGGCAAAATTCGGTGGTGCAACAGGAAACTTCAATGCACATAACTTTGCATATCCGCAATATGACTGGAATGATTTTGCCGTAAAATTTGTAGAGGGCAATCTTGGGCTCAAACGCTCATATCCTACAACCCAGATTGAGCATTACGACAATCTTGCGGCCCTTTTCCACAATCTTGAGCGCATCAATACCATCCTGATTGATTTGGCACGTGATATGTGGACATATATCTCAATGGAGTATTTCCGCCAGAAGGTAAAGGCTGGAGAGGTTGGCTCATCTGCAATGCCCCATAAGGTAAACCCTATCGATTTTGAGAATGCTGAGGGTAACTTTGGAATAGCAAATGCAATATATGCCCACCTTGCCGCAAAACTTCCTGTATCAAGAATGCAGAGAGATCTTACCGACTCTACAGTATTGCGTAATGTAGGTGTGCCATTGGCCCACTCAATCATCTCACTCCGCTCGCTCAAAAAAGGATTGGGAAAACTTATACTCAACGAAGCGGCTCTTGACAGGGATCTTGAGGCAAACTGGGCTGTAGTTGCTGAGGGTATCCAGACAGTACTTCGCCGAGAGGGTTATCCTAACCCTTACGAAGCTCTCAAAGCCCTCACCAGAGGAAATGCCGGTATCACCAAAGAGAGCATCCAGGAGTTTGTAAAAGAGTTGAATGTAAGCGATGAGGTCAAGGCTGAGATACTTCTTATCTCCCCTCAGAGCTATGTGGGACGATAATATCATACATAAAGGCTTAAAGGCTATAATTACGGGAATGGCAAAAATTTCAAAAAGAGAGATACAACTTATACTTGCTACCCTTATGTTGGGCATTACAACTCTATGTAATGCCCAATTTAGGGTAAATACAACTGTCGGAACCGACAGCCATTTTTTCTACAACAGGGACTTTACAGAGGAGCAGCTGAGAATCGACCTCTCCTTCAGTGGCAATGCCGAAAGCCAGCAGGTGGCATTAGTGGCACTCAAGAAAGAGGCTCAATGGAGCGGCTCAAAAAACAATCTTATAGACCCGTTCGAATATGGCGAATACCGTATAGAGATAAAGGATACAGCCGGCAGGGAGACTCTCTTTTCGAAGGGGTTCAACTCCCTTTTCCAGGAGTGGAGGACCATTGACGAGGCAAAGGGCACAAGCCGCTCGTTCAACAGCTCCTGCAGGGTTCCTTTCCCCAAAAAGAAGGTTATTGCCATAATATCGGAACGGAATCCGCAGACTGGTCTCTTCTCAACAATGGAAGAGTTTGTCATCGACCCATACGACAAGTCTATCAATTGTGAGAAGGAGAATGACTTTGCAGTAACGGCAATTGTGGAGAACGGCATGCCGGAGAAAAAGGTGGACCTCGTATTTGTGGCTGAAGGCTACACTGCTGAGGAGATGGAAAAATTCAGAAGCGACGCAAAGCGGTTTGCCGGATATCTCTTCGACATCGAGCCATACAAGAGCCGTATGACAGACTTCAACATCTGGGCTGTAGAATCTGTATCAAAAGATTCTGGACCAGACATCCCTCACCACAACATCTGGAAGAATACAGTTGCAAACTCCAACTTCTACACATTCCAGTCCGACAGATATCTGACAGCACCAGACCATACCCTGCTATGCAAATTGACCTCAAACGTCCCTTGCGATGCCATCTATGTAATAGTAAATTGCGACAAATATGGCGGTGGAGGAATATTCAATTTCTACGGATTGAGTATGAGTGACCACAAAACTGCCCCAATGGTCTTCGTGCACGAATTTGGCCACAGCTTCGCCGGTCTTGCCGATGAATATTTCTATGAATATGACGATGTGCTTATAGGACTATACAATACAGCTGTCGAACCTTGGGAACCAAACATCACAACACTTGTAAATTTCAACAGAAAATGGAGAAATATGCTTCCAGATACACTCTCCGTGCCTACACCTCTAACTGAGGAGGCTAAGCAGGAGCAGACTCTTGGTGTCTACGAAGGGGCAGGTTATATGACAAAAGGGGTATACCGTCCGGTTGACAACTGCCGTATGAGGACAAACGAGGCTCCAGGCTTCTGTCCTGTATGCAGGAGGGCCATTGAGCGGATGATTGACTACTACTGCCGCTAATCCTGAACAGACCCACTACAACATTGTTTTCCGATTTATAAAATCCAGGCTTTATGAAAGAGTACAAATATTACCTCTTTGACATTGACCGTACACTCTGGAACTTTGATCTGAATGCAAAGAATGCAATCTTCCGCCTGATTGACGACTTCAATCTCAAAGAGAGGCTGGGTGTTGAAGATAAGGAGCTCTTTTTCGCCAGATATGAAGAGATAAACAAGGTACTGTGGCAGCGGTATGAACGCGGTGAGATTACCAAGGAGACTCTAAGGGCGCAGCGTTTTCACGACACATTTATCATATTCTGCAAGGAGAACAACAAATTCCACCTGTTTGGTTCAGAGATAGAAGAACAGACCGGAAACATTGTTGCATTTTCACAACACTTCGGAAATGAATATCTCGAACGGATGATCTACGAAACAGCACTCGAACCGGGAGCAAAGGAGGTGCTGCAACATATCAGGAAGAGAGGAGGCAAAGTGGCGGTAGTGAGCAACGGATTCAAGGAGGTCCAGTACCGCAAATTGAGGAACTCGGAAATAATCCAATATATCGATACATTTTTCATATCGGAAGAGGTTGGAATCCACAAACCCTCCCCCATCATCTTCAAGAGGGCTCTGATATCACTTTGTGGAGAGGAGAACTACAACAATCCTCTGCTGAGGGAGAAGATAAAGGGTGATGCCATTATGGTTGGTGACGATTTTGCCAATGATATTGAAGGGGCCCAGATTTTTGGTATAGACCAATTTTACTACAACCCCTACCACAAGCCTTGCGACGGTGGCCCAACATACGAATCAGATTCACTCGCGGATCTGATAAGGTAATCCAATCCTGGCAAATCAGTCAAATCAGTCAAATCTGACCAAGCAGAATAAAAGAGACGGGACAACGTAAAAAGAGGAAGAGAAGATTGGCCATTGCCCTACTTCCCTTCCTCTTTTATATCATAATCTCAGCCTCTATATGCTGTATATGTATTATTGAGACTATTTTATTTCTCTGCCCACAAACCGTTTACATCAGGGAACTCTCCAAGTCCATGTCGGAAGAGCACAATTCCTTTAGCATTTGTCTTTGTAATGTCGATACAATCTGAGAGAATACCCTCTGCATCCATAGGAATTGGAGACTCTCCCGGAGCCTCAAGATCCAATGTATAGGTCTGGATTCCTGCCCACACCTCTGCTCCTGAAGAGTTGGCTGCAAACCAGTTGCAGGCATCATTCACCCACTCTATAGGTTTGTCTTCGCCAGCATAGCCATACCTGTAGACCATAGGCATCAATATATCAAGATACTTGCCCATCTCGGCAGGGTTCTGACCATAATAGTGCTCACTCTCTATCTCAGGCATAAGTGCTGCAGAAAGGATAACATCCGGATTTTTTGCCTTTGCAGCAACATTGAGCTGACGGCAGAACTCAGTTATCGAGTGTGTGGCTCCGCACTCCGGATAGTCGTGTTTTGAAGCTGTTCCGCCATATCTGATATAGTCGAGGTGTATTCCATCCACTCCATTCTCTATATAGCTTACAGCCCTTGCAATCACCTTATCATAAAAATCCTGTTTGATAGCCCTCTTTTCATCATCTATAGGGCTTACCCACTTGCCATCCTCATAGAAACATTGGAACCATATGTGGACTGTCATTCCAAGTTTGCCGCAATCTGCTATAAAATTATAGACACTATCTTCACCCCACTGGTTAAATGCAGCCTCATTCAAGAGAATATGTCCAAATCCCTTTTGAGCCCATTCGGCCACTGGAGCCTCATTCATATGGACACCCCATAACCAGATGGCATTTCTGTTTGAATACTTCTCATCAACTTTCACTTCTGACTTGCAGGATGCCAACATTGCCATTGCAATGATGACGATAGACAAATGGATAATCCTCTTCATACTCTAAATATTATGGTTATTACTCTTTGATTTCCCGTCTTAAATTTTGTTTACTTCCTGACAATGAATACCTCCTCATCCTGTTCGTGGAACAGATATTGCTCCCTTGCAAACTTTTCAAGGCTGTCGCGGTTGGACTGAAGCTCCTGAAGCTGGCCGTTTGTAAGTTCAATGGCCTCCTCATAATACTCTATCTGACGCTGTTGAGCCGCCAGATCCCTCATATGGCCATACCATCTTATCAGATTGTTTGTATCGATGAAAAATATCCAGACAATAAAAAAAACAGTAACCAGAAGATATTTGTTTTTCATTATCCGTAGCACCATTGAGTCTTTGAGACTGTTTTTCATCCTTTTTCTGAATTTTGTAGATTTTTTACTAATTTTGACAAATTTACTAATATAATTTTCTATTTACACATTTAAATACCAAAAATTGTATGAAACCAACATTGCTTGTGCTGGCTGCCGGAATGGGAAGCAGATATGGAGGATTAAAACAGCTGGATGGCGTTGGCCCTTGTGGTGAAACCATTATGGACTATTCGGTGTATGATGCCGTACGCGCCGGATTCGGTAAGGTTGTATTTGTCATAAGAAACCACTTCAAAGAGGAGTTTGAAGCAAAAATTGCCTCAAAATATAAAGATATAATTGATGTAGTGCTTGTTGAACAGGAGCCTGACAAGCTGCCTGATGGATTCAAGCCCGAAAATGAGCGGCAGAGGCCCTGGGGTACAGGTCACGCCACGCTTATGGCAGCCGATGTGATTGACACCCCTTTTGCAGTGATTAATGCCGACGACTTCTATGGGGCAAAATCTTTTGAGGCACTTGCCGGTTTTCTCTCATCTCAGGAGGGAAAAGAGGGCTGCTACTCTATGGTAGGATTCTTCCTCGACAAGACATTGTCGGAGAGCGGTGTGGTTTCAAGGGGAATCTGCTCCGTAAATGGAGAGAACTATCTTACCACAGTAGAGGAGCACCACAATGTAAAGAGCGAGAATGGGGTGATTACCGGAGAGGGTATGGATGGAGAGAGCCACACCCTTGATGGAGATGCCTACACTTCAATGAATATGTGGGGCTTCACACCCGATATCTTCAAATATGGCAATGAGATGTTCAAGGAGTTCCTTAGGGAGAATATAAACAATGAGAAGAAGGAGTTCTATATTCCGTTTGTAGTCAACAGCCTCATCCAGTCGGGCAAGGCCACCGTCAAGGTACTCTCGTCTCCCGACAAATGGTTTGGAGTGACATATAAGGAGGATAAGGAGGTTGTTGTGGGTAAGCTTAAAGATATGACAGAAAGCGGCATCTATCCATCTCCGCTCCTCAGTTAGAAAGAGTTTATGTTTAAAGGCATCAGATATTTCACACCCACATACAAGCAATGCTGGGTGATGATTTTCTATATAACAATAGTTGGAGGTCTTGGTATAGGCTCCCTGCTCACCATCATATCTCACAGATTGGGCTACAATATTATGGAACTCAATCCGCTTCTGAATTACATACTCCCCTTTATACCTGTCTTTATCTACATTCTCTATAAAGGCAACGGGGCGATGAGACGGAACAGTGAAGCATTTGAGAAGGGACTTTTCGGCAAGGTGACAGATGGAGTGAAGATCAATAATCCCACATTGGGAAGATATAACATATTCACTGCAACGGTACTTGTAATATTGGCAACACTCTGTGCCATTATCCTTATGGAGCCGCTCAATTCAATTATTCCAATGCCTGAATATCTAAAGAGGGTCTATGGGCTTATGCTCACCGCCCCACTATGGAGCACACTTTCCGTAGCAGTTGCCGCACCATTGATTGAAGAGTTCCTTCTAAGGGGGGTGATGATGAGGGGAATGTTGCAACATACAACGCCAACAAATGCCATTATGTCAAGTGCCTTCTTTTTTGCAGTAATCCATATGAATCCCTATCAGGCTGCCGGAGCCTTCATTATGGGAATATTTTTGGGATGGATATACTATAAAAGCGGAATATTGTGGCTATCTGTCCTTGTCCACGCCCTCAATAACGGACTCAGCACACTCTTTACCCACCTCTTCCCGGAGATGAGTCCCGATTCTGGAGTTATTGATCTGGTTGTGGAGAGTTGTGGCATTGGCTGCTATCTCATACTATATGCAATTTCAGCCATACTTTTGGCCACTGTAATTTACTGTCTGAATAAAAATTTGAATAATGAAGAAAAACAGGAAACTCTATCCATTTGAATTTGGAGAGAACAATATAGAGATAAATGAGTCAAGTGTTGTTGCCAGTGGATTTTTGGCCAACAACACCATAGAGGATATTACAGATACCTATATGGGTGAGATTATGGGTAACGATGCATTCCAATATTACGGAGGAGTATTTCCTATCAGGATTGCTGAGGGGAAAGTTGAGGGAAAGCTTGGCATACAGTCTCATCCCGACAATTCAATAGCAATGGAGCGCTATGACTCAATCGGAAAGGCAAAATTGTGGCTTATAACAGAGGCATCGGAGGATGCAATAATCTATTTGGGATTGAAGAAGGAGCTCAGCGCCTCTGATTTTTATACAAAAGCACTTGACTCTTCTCTTGCCGGCGAGATGGTTGCCCATCATCCTGAAGCTGGAGACTGCATCTATATAAAGCCTGGTACTCTTCACGGAGCAGAGGGCAATATAGGATATATTGAGATTTCACAGAATTCAGAGATTACCTACCACCTGACCGGAGAGGAGTGCACTCTTGAGATTTCTGAAGCTATAGATACTGTTGACCTCTCGGCTGTGAAGAGCAATGATCTCTACTTCAGAAATACTTCAGGTAATACAACGCTTGCCGACGGATCTGGATTCATTATCCGCAAGGTCACCCTTCAGGCAAAAGATGTAGCGGAGAGAAAAAGAGGGTACGAGACCTTCACCCTCTATTTGCCACTAAAAGGAGAGGGCAAGCTTGAACTTACAGGCAAGAGTCTTGAGAAGGGTAAACAGCAGAATGGTGAGGTCCAAAAGGGAAAATCATCTGATAATGAGGCCACCATATTCACTCTTAAAAGCACCACTCCCCTACTTGTTCCATCTGCAGTTGAGGAGTTCAGGATAGAGGCTTGTGAAGAGCTGGAACTGCTGGAGATTACACTGCCTGAGATATCAGAGCTTGATGAGGATCACTACCTCAACTATGATGAAGATGAGAGCAATTATCCTGACGGGGATGATGATTTTCTATATGACGGTGAGGAGTTTGATGATGAATTTGACGAGGATGATGTGGATGAAGAGATGGAATGCGATGATGAGTGCGATGATGATGAATGTGGATGCGGATGTGAAGGGCACCACGGCCATCATCACAGCAACCATAAACACAATCACGAGCACAAACACACCCATACTTCTGGCCATAATCACCTGCATACTCCTCAGCATAACCACAATAACGGACATTGCAACTGTGGAGGTGAGTATGTCTACCGCAATCCGTTTGAGGTTGAGGGAGAGGATAATGGTGATGATGAGAGACATCCTGGCGAGAGATTTTTCAAACATTAGTAGAGGAGTGTACAATGGCTGCTGAATTGAAAGAGGTAAGAATAGACAAGTTTCTCTGGTCGGTCAGAATCTTCAAAACGAGGTCGGAGGCGGCTGAGGCGTGCCGCACCGGCAAAGTGCAGGTTGACGGACAGAGTGCAAAATCTTCAAAGGGAATTAAACCAGGAGATGTAATTGCCGTAAGAAAGGGACCGGTCAGATACCAATATCTGGTAGTTTCTCTGGTTGAGAGACGTCAGGGGGCCCAGCTGGTTCCGAACTTTATAACAAACATTACTCCACAATTGGAGCTTGACAAGTTGAATGCACCTAACGAGGTTATCTTCCTGAAACGCGACCGCGGTGCGGGGCGCCCGACAAAGCGTGAACGGAGGGAGATCGAGGATCTGATGATCAGTTTTGGGGGAGATGACTCAGTAGGAGGATTTGATGAAGAAAATGACCTTGATGATCTGGAGGACTTTGACAATTACGATGACTTTGATAATCTGGATGACTTTGATGATCACAGTGACTCCAAATAGTTCGGCAATGTTTATGATATTGAAGAGCCGGATGGTTCAATTGATTCATAATAAGTCCGATATATCTATCCGCTGAAACCAGTCACTGAAGACAATCACTGAAAACTGCACAAAAGGCCGGAAAGATAATGAAAGAATAACGGAAAAATCAACAATAAAAGCACCCCGTCAGCATTTCCAAAGAACTGTCTGACGGGGTGCCTGCTTTTTATCTCTTATGAATGGAGACGAATAGATCTATTGCTCCTTCTTGGGATTGGTATTGCAGACATTCATCGCTCTGTCGGGCCCCATAAAGGCATAAGCCTTTACCGCCTCAGCCGCCCTGTCAAGGATAAACGGCAACTCTTTCTCCTCCTCCGATTTCCACTTTCCAAGTACATAATCAACCTGATGACCCTTAGAGAAAGCATCACCAATACCTACACGCAACCTTGCATAGCTGTTGTTGCCCAACATCTGGGTAATATTCTTCAAGCCATTATGGCCTCCGTCACTACCCTGCTTCCTCATTCTGAGAGTTCCAAAAGGAAGTGCAAGATCATCAACCACAACCAGAAGATTTTCCGGTTTGATCTTAAGCTCCTGCATCCAATAATTTACCGCCTTTCCGCTCAAATTCATATAGGTAGATGGTTTGAGCAGAATAAGTTTGTGACCTCTGTATGAAATTTCGGCAGTTGACCCGTAACGTCCGGAAACAAAAGAGGTGCTGGACTCTTTTGCCAAAGCATCCAGCACCATAAAACCTATATTGTGACGGGTATTTGCGTATTCTGCACCGATATTTCCTAATCCTGCGATTAAAAAATTCATAATACCCTACTATTTTTTCGCAGCAGCAGCGGCAGCAGCAGCACCAAGAGCAGCACGAGTCATCTTAACAGCGCAGATAATAGTGCTCTTAGGAGAAACGATCTGTACACCCTCGAAAGAAAGGTCACCAGCTACGATAGTTTTACCCAACTGCAAGTTGGTAATATCAACTGTCAACTCATCTGGAAGGTTCTCCATAGGAGCTGAAACTTTAAGTTTTCTTGAAGAAACCATAAGTTTACCACCCTGTTTTACACCCTCTGAATTACCTGTAAGAACGATAGGAATATCAATTACAACAGGTTTGTCATTAGAGATTGACAAGAAGTCTACGTGAAGAGCCTCGTCAGTTACAGGATGATATTGTGCTGAGTGGAATACACAAGTATATACAGTACCCTCAATCTCCATATTGATGATGTATGATTTAGGAGTGTGGGTAATTTTCTTAAGGTCTTTCTCATCAATAGAGAAGATCATATTGTTCAAGTTGTGTCCGTACATTACGCAAGGAACCTCGCCGTTTCTGCGCAATTGCTTGATGGTCTGTTTGTTGCCAATTTTTCTAGCATTACCTTTAATTAGAATTGTCTCCATGTTGTTTAAATTAAAAATGTGTTACTCAGTTCGGAGTTTCCGAACCCCATTGCACCAAAAAAGATGCCTTTTTGTAATTGTGGGCGCAAATATAGACTTTTTTATTCAAATGACAAAAAAAGGCTGATATTCACAGCCCTAAAAGTTACATTTTCATATTGTCCCCAAAAAAACTGAAAACTAAATTAGAATTTTTAAAAATAAATTTGGAGATTAAAAAAATTGTATTACCTTTGTAATAGATTTTAAAAGTTAAAAACAAATAACAATTAAAATCTGATATAAATAGACAAATATAATCAATAACAATTAAACTAATAGAATTATGAAAAAGAAATTTATCTGTACAGTGTGCGGTTATGTTCACGAGGGTAACGAGGCTCCTGAGAAGTGTCCTCTATGCAAAGTTCCAAGAGAGAAGTTCAAAGAGGTAGTTGAGACTGAGGGTGAGACTGTTTGGGCAGACGAGCACAGACTTGGCGTTGCACAAGGTTGCGATCCTGAGATTATGGAGGGTTTGAAAGCACACTTTACAGGCGAGTGTACTGAGGTTGGAATGTACTTGGCTATGAGCCGTCAGGCAGACAGAGAGGGTTATCCTGAGGTTGCAGAGGCATTCAGAAGATATGCATTTGAGGAGGCAGACCACGCAGCAAGATTTGCAGAGTTGATTGGTGAGGTTGTATGGGATACCAAGACAAACTTGAAGAAGAGATGGGAAGCTGAAGCTGGCGCTTGCGAGGACAAGAAACGCATTGCAACTTTGGCTAAACAGCAGAATCTTGATGCAATCCACGACACTGTTCACGAAATGTGCAAAGATGAGGCTCGCCACGGCCAGGGATTCGCAGGCCTATACAAAAGATACTTTGGCGATAAATAAGAGTATAAATTATTGAGTAAGAGAAGAGACTGTCTCAAAAGGCAAACTTCACACTTGACCGCTCAGAGAAGAAATTGTTGCAAGCCGGTTGCTTAATCAACCAACGCAGCTTCTCTCCGCAAAAGTTCCTGAAGTGCTCCTTTGGGGCAGTCTTCTTTATATTTAATATCCATACATACCCAGGTCAAACTCCTGTCTGAATTGTACAATTATCGCAAGGGGGAGGGTAGGTTGGAAGCGAGAGTGTGGTGCGAGTGGGCCGCTAGAGAAAGGAGTGAGAGAGTAAGCCGCAAAAATGAGCAAGAGAGTGTCCGCGCGAGAGATCTGCCAGCAGGTGCAAGGTGGTTGGGCACCGAAATCGTGGCTGTAGCGCATATAGGGTGCCCAACCCGGTAAAATTCAGAGGGGTTGGGAACTCGAATCGGCCCTGTAACATTTACATTTTCAATAAATGTTCCTGACTGTTTTGCGATTAATTACGGTTAATTAGTAAGAGGCTGGCTCTACCCTATTTGACCATCTCTACAGCCTTGTTCCACTCAAGTTCCTTATAGAAATTGTCGAGCTGCTCGTCTGCAGGATTTGGAATATAGGTGCTGAGTCCTGAATATTTGTAGATTGGAATATCTATGAAATATGGAGTTGCAGCCTTATAGATCACAGCCTTGTCCATTGCCTCTGAGAACCTTGTCATCTGCTCGGCAGATGCAATATTGCCGATAAAGTCGCCAAGATCGTAGAACCAGTGTTTGTTCTGGCGGAAATAGCGCTGGATCTGTCTCATATTCAAAGACTCTATTTTATTTCTGTGCTCGGCAAAGATCTCTTTTGCTACTGTTGCAACGCCCTCAAGTTCAGATGTCTTTACAACAGAAATCGTAGCATAGCTGTTTCTGGTATCATAGTAATAGTAGAACTCCTTTGCAACCGCTGTAAGATCTGTAGGGGTGCTGAAGAGGTGCGAAACAATATTCGCATATGGGAATCCTGTTGAAAGTGTCTCTGTAGGACAGAAGACAAAATGGTCTGTAGAATCCTTCAACTGGTACGCCACCTCAATTCCACCCATAAGGCAGGCGTCAAAAATTATATACGAAACTTTGTATGGAAGAGCCTTTGCAAGATCTGCCAGTTCAATCTCCTTTCCATCATCACTTCCAAAACTCTTCATATTGTGGTTTGAACCTCCTCGCACCATCTTTACCATATCGGCATAAGGGTCAACCTCCTGCTGGAGAGCGTCCTCCGGTTGTGCATTCGAAAATTTTGCCGAAGCCGGGAATGAGCCGTTCTCATAATATCCGGTTGGAAGCCATCCTGTTCCGTGCGACCACAATATAAGTCCGTTCTCGTGGGCAGGATACATTGTTGCAACAACATTCATTGCACTCTTTAGCGACTCGACAGTAGCCGAATTCCTTACCGGGAATTTATATACTGTATCTGTTACAGTCTGGTTTGACTTGTCCTTATGAATATCAAGAAGTATGGGAGCCTGGCTCTGGGTATGGTAGTAGACAAGCAGATTGCCCTTATCCGGATCGGGAATGAAACCGTTCTTCATATCGGTAAGATTTGCCCTTGCATTTTCCGACAGGTTGTTGTTCGCTATCATATATACAAGAACTGTCTTATCCTTCACTACATACTCCTCCTCTTCACCCTTAACCTCCTCACAAGAGGTGAGTCCCAGGAAAAGCACAGCAGCCATTGTCATTGCGGCTGCTCTATATAATAGTCCGTTCCGTCTGTCCAAAACCTTCATAATCTTCTGTTTCATAATCAATTCTCCAATCTACTGCTTAAAGATAAAATATACTGCCAGCACCAGGAAGATACAGGCTATCAAATGGTTGATTCTCAAACTCTCTGTCTTGAAGAATAGCAAGGAGAATGCCATAAACACCACCAGTGTTATGACCTCCTGGATTATCTTCAGCTGCATCAGGGTAAATGGTCCGCCAAAAGCCTTGAAGCCCATCCTGTTTGCCGGAACCTGGAAACAATACTCAAAAAATGCAATCAGCCAACTTATTACAATAAAGGCCAGCAGTCCCCATTTTGGAAACAGTTTCTCGGTATTGAACTTCAAGTGCCCATACCAGGCCAGTGTCATAAAGCTGTTTGAAACCAACAGCAAAAATATAGTAAGCAGTCCTCTTCCCATATAGATCTGAAAATCTGTCGCAAAAATAAACATTTGTAATCAATTTCCTCAAGCGGCTGTTTATTTTTTTATAAAAAGTGGAAATTCTTCAATCTATTTGAGGAAAAAGTATATATTTGCTATTGTACAAACTTATATTTGACCGATTATGAGTAATAACGACAAACCGTTTGAGAATCTCTCCACATTGGTGAGGGAGTATATCAGCCTCAAGGTGGACGAGTATAAACTGAGAGGCGTGGAGGGGTTGTCGCACCTCTTCAACACAGTGCTTGTGGTTATAGTGACCACGGTAGTTGCAGGAGTGGCTCTCCAGATGCTCGGACTCGCAGCAGGATATGCTATTGGAGCACTTCTTGACTCCACTGCTACAGGTTTTGCCATTATGGGAGCGCTCTTTGCCATTGTGGCGCTCACCCTTTTTCTCTTGAGGAAAAGGCTCTTTATAAACCCTTTGATCAGACTCTTTGTCAAATTGTTCTTTGATCAGGAGCAAAAATAGAGAAGTTATGGAGAGAGAAATTGACAGACCAAGATACAGTTCCATCAGAAATATGAAGGAACTCCGGCAGGCAAGGGAGAGGGTAAAATTTGCCGTTGCCTTGAAAGAACAGGAGCTGAAAAGCAATAAAGAGGCCATTATGAGGGCATTGAACCCTATTACCTATATAAACAGAGTAATTACAAAGATCTACTCACTTGAACCTCTTGTTGCACTCTTTATCAAAGTGTATGACTCCATAAAGGGATTTTTTCGCAAAAGAGGGGGCATTGTAGAGAGTGACGGAGAGGGAGAGGGCCCTGCTGCGGGTGCTGTCCCACCGGAAAACGATGTAAAAGGTTCCTCAACCACAGCAGAAGGTGAGACAATTCAAAAAGCTGAAGAATAAAACATTACAATAATTAACCAACTCAAAGAACATTTTATGAATTTTTTTAGAATCATGACATTTTTATGTGCTATGGGAGTTGCATTGGGCTCCTGCAACAATAAGGCGGAGGAGGGCAGCTTCAGATATGTTGCCGATGAGTTTGCCGACATTCAGGTTTTACGCTATCAGATTCCGGGATGGGAGGAGCTCTCTTTAAACCAGAAGGCCCTTATCTACCATTTGAGTGAGGCCGGCAAGTGCGGACGCGATATTCTCTTCGACCAGAACTTCAAATACAATCTTAAGATAAGAAAGGCTATCGAGAAGATTATCAGGGAGTATAAAGGTGACACCTCAACTGATGAGTATGCAGGATTCCTTGTATATGCCAAAAGGGTATTCTTCAGCAACGGTATCCACCACCATTACGCTGAGGACAAATTTATCCCCCAGTGTTCGGAGGAGTATTTCAAATCATTATTGACAGCCACAGGCCAGGAGGAGCTATGTGAAGAGCTTCTTCCTGTAATTTTTGATCCACAGCTCTACTCGCAACGCAAATATACCGGAAGCGACAAGGATCTTCTTATCGGTTCTGCTGTAAACTTCTACAGCGGCGATATTACCAAAGATGAGGCAAACAGCTTCTATAAGAAGATGGAGGACCCTAAAGATACCACACCTGTCTCTTATGGATTGAACAGCCGTCTTGTGAAGGAGAATGGAAAGATAAAGGAGCTGGTATATAAGGCTGACGGTCTTTATGGCGCAAGCATCACCCAAATCATCAAACATCTTGAGGATGCTGCAAACTATGCAGAGAATCCTGCCCAAAAGGATTACATAGGCAAACTTATAGAGTATTACCGTACAGGTTCACTCGAGACTTGGGATGAGTATAACATTGCCTGGGTACAGGATACACTTTCGCAGGTTGACTTTGTAAATGGTTTCATCGAGGATTACAACGACCCACTTGGAAGAAAGGCAACTTGGGAATCTGTAGTGAACTTCAAGGATATGGAGGCTTCAAAGAGGACCGAGATCATCAGTGCAAATGCACAATGGTTTGAGGACAACTCCCCTACCGACAAACGCTTCAAGAAGGAGAAGGTGAAGGGTGTCTCAGCCAAGGTGATTACAGTTGCAAGCCTTGGTGGAGATTGTCACCCATATACAGCTATCGGAATCAACTTGCCAAATGCAAACTGGATCAGGAAAGATTACGGTTCAAAATCTGTAACCATTGCAAATATTACCGATGCTTACAACAAAGCGGCAGAAGAGATGCCAAAGAGCGTTACAGGCGAGTTCTATCTTAATGATACCGACAAGGAGCTTATCAAGAAGTATGGAAGCATCACAGGAAATCTCCATACCGACCTTCACGAGTGCCTTGGCCACGGTTCGGGACAATTGCTTGAGGGTGTCTCAGCAAATGCACTTGGTGAGTACAACTCAGCTCTTGAAGAGGCGAGGGCAGATCTCTTTGCACTCTATTTCATTGCCGACAAAAGACTTGTAGAGTTGGGTATCATCCCTGATGAGGAGGCCTACAAAGCTGAATACCTCTCTCAGGTAGTTAATGGACTCTTCACCCAATTCAACCGCGTTGAGTTGGGCAAGACCAATACTGAGGCCCATATGCAGGACCGCAAGCTTATTGCCGACTGGAGTTATGAGAGAGGTTTGAAGGAGAATAACCCTGGAGCAGAGCAGGATGTGATTGAGAAAGTTGTAAAAGAGGGCAAAACCTATTTTGTAATCAACGATTATGAGAAGCTGCGTACCATCTTCGGAGAGCTTTTGGCTGAAATCCAGAGAATCAAATCTGAGGGCGATTACAATGCAGGCAAGGAGCTTATTGAGAAGTATGCCATAAATATCGATCCACAGCTCCATAAAGAGGTGAGAGAGAGATATGCAGCCCTTCAACTTAAATCATACAAAGGTTTCATCAATCCAGATATTGTTCCTGTAATGGACGGTGATAAAGTTGTGGATTACAAGGTTGTATACAACGACAACTTCCTCAACCAGATGATGGAGTACGGAGAAAAATACTCATTTGAAAAATAGGACTCCATAAGTGCAACAGCGGTATAGAGAGAGTATGGAAGAGAATATTCAGGAAAAGGCCAAATTATGGAACAGCAACTACCTCAAGGTGTGGTGTGCCAACTTTATGATTTTCTTTTCATTTATGCTGCTTACACCGCTGTTGCCCCTCTATCTTAGTGAAACATTCGGGGCAGATAAGCAGATGATCGGCATTGTATTGTCGGGTTATACGCTTACTGCCCTTATTATAAGGCCTTTCAGCGGATATATTGTAGACAGTTTTCCACGGCGGACAGTGCTGCTTGTAAGCTATTTTCTCTTTACAATATTATTTGCAGGATATGTGGTTGCCGGCTCCCTTCTGCTCTTTGCCATAATAAGGACACTCCACGGAGCCCCTTTCGGAGCCTCTACCGTATCAAACAGTACAGTAGCCATAGATGTGCTCCACCCCACAAGGAGAGCCGAAGGAATCGGATTCTACGGATTGAGCAACAATATTGCAACAGCCATAGGCCCCACTGTAGCTCTTTTAATATATGGATTCTGCCACAACTACAATGTGCTCTTCATCCTTGCACTCCTGGTTGCTGCAGCAGGTCTGGCAATAAACTATACACTTGACCTAAAACCCCGTCCTGTCATTAAGGAGAAGCCCCCTGTCTCTCTCGACAGATTCATTCTTCTCAAGGGATGGAGCCAGAGTCTCTGTATGGTATGTTATGCCTTTGCCTATGGAGTTATCTCCACATATATCGCCATATATGGAAAGAACGAGTTGGGAATAACCGGTGGAACAGGACTCTTCTTTATGCTGCTCTCCATCGGTCTGATTCTCTCAAGACTTATCGGCAGCAGAACACTCAAAAGAGGCAAAATTGTAGAGAATGCAGCTGGCGGACTGGCAATCTCGGTTGTGGGATATCTTCTCTTTGCAGCATTTCATAATTACTGGGGATACTACGGAGCTGCCCTTGTAATAGGATTGGGCAACGGACATATGTTTCCGGCTTTCCAGACAATGTTCATCAATCTTGCCTCAAATGAACAGCGCGGAACAGCCAACTCCACACTTCTTGTATCGTGGGATATAGGCATAGGTCTGGGAATATTGGTTGGAGGAACAGTCTCCGAACATTTCGGCTACTATGCAGCATTCTGGACAGCGTGGGTGGTCAAAGTTGCTGGCACTGCTCTCTTCTATCTCTATGTACGGAATAACTTTTTAAAGAACAGATTGAGATAAACATATGGGTAAATTTGAACCTCACGCCTTTGGAATTGACCAATGGGACGGCACTCTGCTGGGTGATGTAAAGGCGGGATTCCCCTCTCCGGCAGAGGAGATCAGGGAGGAGCTTGACCTCAAATCGATGATTGTACGCCACCCCTCTTCCACCTTCTATTTCAAAGTCGACGGAACCTCAATGACCGATGCCGGTATGGAGGATGGCGACATCATCATTGTTGACAAGAGCCTCACCCCCTATAACGGTTGCAAAGCTGTCTGTTTTGTAGATGGAGAGTTTACTGTAAAGCAGGTGGAGATTGAACAGAATATGATCAAACTGGTTCCGATGAACAGGGAGAACCCGAAGTTCAAGACCATCACAATTACACCTGATGATGAATTTGCCATTTGGGGCATAGTTACCTATGTAATAAAGAAGGTGTAACTGAATTCTGAAAAAATTTATCAATATCTATGTTTGCTCTGGCCGACTGCAATAATTTTTTTGTCTCCTGCGAGAGGGTTTTCAGGCCCGATCTCAACAACAAACCCGTCATTGTACTCTCAAATAATGACGGTTGTGCCATTGCGCGCAGCAATGAGGCAAAGGCCTTGGGCATAAAGATGGGTGATCCGCTCTTCAAAATAAGGGATATTGTACGCAAACATAATGTTACAATCTTCTCCGGCAATATGGCCCTATATGGAGATATGTCCAACAGGGTAAAGAGTCTGCTCCGTTCAACAGTTCCTGCAATTGAGGTCTACTCCATAGATGAGGCCTTCCTCGACCTTACCGGCATGAACCTCAATTTTGATGAATTTGCAAAATCACTCTCCCACAAATGTTTGAGATATACAGGGATTCCCGTCTCAGTTGGAGTCTCCAGAACAAAGACCCTTGCAAAAATAGCTGCACACCTCTGCAAACAGTACCCTAAACTTAAGGGGGGCTGCTATATGTACCGGGAGGAGGATATTGAGAAGGTGCTGAAAAAATACCCGATAGAGGAGGTGTGGGGAATAGGAAGACGTACGGCAATGAAGCTGCAGAGCCTTGGTATCAGAAGCGCATTTGATTTTACACAAATGGATGAGAAGAGGGTCGGATACCTCTATGGAATTATGGGGTTGAGGACCTGGCGGGAGCTGAGGGGCATACCATCAATAAAATTTGAGGATATCATCTCCGCCAACCAGTCCATAAGTAATACCCGCAGTTTTGCAAAGGAGATATATGACCTTGATGAACTGACCCAGCAGATGGCACTTTTTGCCACTATGACGGCAGAAAAGCTCCGCAAACAGCACTCAGCCTGCTATGAGCTCGCCGTCTTTGTGCGTACAAACCGGTTTAAGGAGGATATTGAACAGGTATATGGGAATGAACTTGTCTCTTTTCAGGTGGCTACCAACAGTACAAACAGAATAGTAGATGCCGCAATAGGTGCAACCAGGAGATTGTTCACACAAGGATGCGGTTACAAGAAGGCTGGAGTTACTGCCTACAAGATTATTCCGGAGGAGGGTATTACCGGTTCACTCTTTGAAGATGGTGAGAAGGTTGAACAGGAACGCAAACTGATGAAGGCGATGGATTCCATCAACAATGCCTACGGAAAAGGTGCCATCAAACTGGGAGCCCTCGGATGCGGTACAATCAAGAACAACAAGGCCTTTGAGTCTCCGCACTACACCACACGAATCGAAGATTTGCCATTGGTAAAATAATATGGCAACCATATTTTTTAAAATACATTTTAGTATTATCTTTGCGCGCGTTTCTTACAAAACTTTATTTATTTTGTAAGAAATGTTCATTTTTGTTCAAAATTCATTATTGCTGATAAATAATTTAACTGACACATTGAAAAAATTAATACCGGTTCTGATTCTGATGCTGGCTTTCAATACTCTTTACAGCCAGGACGAAAAACTGCTCAATCTACAGGCAGAGGTGCGTATTGACTATCAATATGAGAATGTTGACGGCAACAAGGTTGTCGACAATACCGGATTCAAGGGAAAATATCTGAATGTGATACTCAATGGTTCCATCAGCGATGCCTTCTCCTATTCATATCGCCAGCGTCTCAACAAGGCCCACTCATCACAGAGCTTTTTTGACGCAACAGATTGGGTATATCTCACATATTCCCCAACTGAAAAGTTGAGTTTCAGTGCCGGAAAAATGGTTGTAGGAATTGGCGGTTATGAGTATGACAGGGCCCCTATCGACCTCTATACCTGTTCAGAATTCTGGAATAACATTCCCTGCTACCAGATTGGAGTGAGCGCCGGATATGCAATGAATGGAGGCTCCGACAAATTGATGTTCCAGGTTTGCGAAAGCCCATTCCGCAATGTTTATAATGAGGATGTATATGCATACAACCTTATGTGGTACGGCTCCCACGGATGGTTCAACACCATCTACTCTCTCAATATGATAGAGTATCAGACCGGAAAGTTCATCAACTATATAGCTCTTGGAAACAATTTCCATTTCGGCCAGTTCAATATCAATCTTGACTTTATGAACAGGGCCACTTCCCACCAGCAATTCCTCTTCAAAGATTTCTCATTTATGGGAGAGCTCTCATATATGCCCCTAAAGAATCTCAACATCTTCGGCAAGGTTACATACGATGTAAACAAGACCGGCCGCATTGCTGATTTCTGCGTACTTCCAGGAACTGAGCTTACAATGTGTGGAGCGGGTGTCGAGTTCTATCCATTGAAAGAGAGCAAGAATCTCCGTCTGCACGCAAACTGCTTCTACTCCTGGGGTAAAAATGGCAATGATGCAGGCACAATGATGGATGACCGTACAATTCTTGATGTGGGAGTAAAGTGGAAGATAAATATTCTCTCCATCCCAAAAAAGTTAAAGTCAAAAGAGAACAAGAAATAAAAGAACAGTTTAAGATCACTATATGAAGAAGTTTTCCATCTCAAAGTATATCCCGACAGGTATTCCCTGCCTTGTAATTGTGGTTGCCCTCTTTGGATATCTCGGCTCCCAAATGGGTGTCCCCAATATGCTCAACACCATTATGAAGACATCACACGAGCTACTGCTCTACACAGTCTTCTACCTTATGGCAATATGCGTGATTACAGGAGCATTGGGCAAGCTCTTTGTTGAGTTTGGGGTGGTGAAGCTGCTTCAAAAGATTCTCCGCCCATTGATGGGTCCGCTCTTCAATCTTCCGGGAGTTGCCTCTTTGGGTGCCGTTGTCACATTCCTTTCTGATAATCCGGCAATCATCTCCCTTTCACAAGACAAGAATTTTGCAAAATATTTCAAAAAATACCAGTTCATCTCCCTGACAAATTTTGGAACTGCCTTTGGTATGGGTCTTCTTGTTATGGTCTTTATGATGGGACAGGGCTACTATAAGGAGCCCCTTATAGGATTGATGGGAGCATTCTGCGGCTGTATCGTATCTACCCGCCTTATGCAGAGATTTGTTGTAAAATCATACCCCCAATATAAAGAGGAGTGCGCTTGTGAAATAACAGAAGAGGAGGAGAAGACCTCAGAGCATAAAGAGGAGTCACTCTTCTTGAGAATCCTCAACTCTCTCCTTGACGGAGGAAAATCCGGAGTGGATGTGGGACTTGCAATAATTCCAGGTGTATTGATAATCTCTACACTTGTGATGATTCTTACATTCGGACCTGGAGCCAATGGTTATACCGGTGCAGCCTTTGAGGGTGTTGCACTTCTTCCAGCACTTGCCGGCAAAGTCGATTTCATCTTTGAATATCTCTTCGGTTTTACAGATCCGCACGTAATTGCCTTCCCTATTACAGCTCTGGGAGCTGTAGGTGCAGCATTAAGCCTTGTTCCAAACTTTGTTGCCGAAGGATGGATGGACGGCAATGCCATTGCAGTATGTACAGCCATTGGAATGTGCTGGAGCGGCTACCTCAGTACCCATACAGCAATGCTTGATTCATTGGGATATAGAAATCTTACATCAAAAGCTATCCTTGCCCATACAATAGGCGGTCTTACTGCTGCTGTTATTGCCCATTGGCTATTTATGCTGATATCGCTGCTATAGGGTTACCTCCTCAACTTCGTATGGCTTGAAATGGAACTTCTCCTCAGCCACATCCCTTGGGAATTTGTAATAGGTAACCTCTGCCACTGAGCAGATCTCCCCATTTGAGGAGAGTGTGATCTCCATTATCACAAAACTCCGCTTCTGCTCCTTCAAACGGGCCCTTATCTCAATTTTCCCCTTTATGGGAACAGGCCGTTTGTACTTGACATTAAGATTGGTTGTCATTGCGGAGGTCTGGTACTTTCTTGAGATATACCAGCCGCCGGTTTCATCTATGAGTGTGGCCTGTATACCTCCGTGCAAAGTATCAAGCCATCCTTGAAAATCTTTTGTCGGAGTCCAGAATGAGACTACATCATCCCCATCCTCATAAAACTCCATCTTCAGTCCGTGAGGGTTGGATGGTGCACACGCAAAGCAGTTATATCCCAACCCCTCTGATGTGCCGGCATATGGATTTATTATCTTCTTCATAATTACATTACCGCGAATTACGGCCTCTTCTTCTCTTTCTTCTTGAGTTGTGTCTGAATTTCCTTATCTTGCTTATCACAAGCCATACAAAGAGGGCTCCAAAGACAGCAAAGATAAGCAGTACGATTCCTGTATTGAGATTGTCACCCTTTACCCTGCTCCACATCTCAAGAACCTTCTCAAGATCCTTCTTGTTGCTGAAATCGTGGATCAATGCACAACGGTCAATTACACTTCTGTCGGGATATTGGATAGGGCAAACCTGCACTGAATCACAACCATCACCAAAGAAATAGCTCAGGTCGGAGTAACTGGTCAAAGTTGTATCTGTTACCGATTCAAGTATATCCTTTGTTGCAATGGCACTGACATATCCTATTGCATCCATATTCCTTATAGCTATATCCGGACGGCAGAGATAGTTAATGAAGTAGCTGGCAGCTTTGGGATTTCTGGAATATTTTGGTATTACCCATCCGTCAAACCACACATTGCTTCCCTCCATAGGTACTACATAATCCAATTCAACTCCAACAGCGGCAGCCTCCTCCTGTGCCCATACGGCATCACCGCTCCAGGTAAAGTTTATACAGGCCTTCCCCTTTGTCATCATCTCTTTTCCAAAGTCAGCCTCCCATCCTGCGATATTGGGTTTCATCGCCTTGAGAGCCTGTTCCACACTCGCTATTCCCTCAGCTGAGTTGTCGTTCATAATCTGCTGTACAGTGAGCTCGCCTTTAGCCAGTTTCTCCCTGTTTGCATATATGATGGCTGTTCCATAACAATCCCTGTAGGCATCCTTCATCAGCACCTTCCCCCTGAATGCCGGATCCCAAAGAGTCTCCCAGGTCATTGCCTGATCTTTTGTCACAAGAGCTGTATTATAGAGAATACCGGCAGTACCCCACATATATGGAACTGCATAATCGGGCCCCTTGCGTCCATCACTTTCAACCTCAGCCAGGATATTGTGTATATATGGGGAGACATTTGGTATATAGTCGGGTGTATCTCCAAAATCCCTGTTTATCGGCAAGAGGATATCTTTCCGCATCATTCTCTCCACAATATAGTCCGACGGACATACAACATCAAAATCCTCGTGTCCGCGCTCAATCTTTGTGAGCATTATCTCATTGATGTCAAATACCTGATAGATAATCTCTATCTCCTCTCCTGTCTGCTCCTTGTACCACTCCGGGAACTCGGCCAATACATCTTCATCGATATAATCAGCCCAGTTATAGACCTTCAATATTCTGCTGCGCTCCTGCTGCGAACGCTGGCACGAAGCCATTGAGAGAAGCAGGAATAAAACCAATATTAACCTTAATCCTTTCATTTCAGATATAACTACTCTTTTTGCTGCTTCTCAGCCCTCTTGTTTATAACAATAAGGAGAACAAGCACGGTCACAAAAATAATTGTTGAGAGCGGACGCAACTCAGGAGTAAGACCACCTTTGCGTGCGTCGGCATAGATGAATGTAGAGAGAGTCTCAAGTCCCTCATTTCCGATTGTAAAGATTGTTACAGCAAAATCATCAATCGAGAGTGTTACTGCAAGTATGAATCCGCTGATCATTCCCGGCAGGATTTCAGGCAGGATTACCTTCCTGAGAGCCTGGAAAGGGGTGGCTCCCAAATCAAGGGCAGCCTCATAAATATTGGGATTCATCTTCTTGAGACGGGGCATCACACTCAACACCACATAAGGGGTACAGAATGCTATATGGGCAAGGACTACAGTTGTAAAGCCCTGCGAAATGCCGAAACTCACAAAGAGCAGGAAGAGTGAGACACCGGTAATGATATCCGGGTTCATTATCGGAATGCTGTTGGTAAAACTGAGGACACCTTTGTAAGGTGAGCGCAAGTTATGTATACCAATGGCAGCAATACTGCCCAATATTGTTGAAACAGTTGCGGCAATGAGTGCTATTGCAAATGTATTCCATATTGCACTCAACAACGAGTGGTGCATTCCACCCGAAAAGAGAGAACTGTAGAGTTTGAATGAGAATCCGGTCCAGTTTCCAAGTACCTTTGACTCGGTAAAGGAGAAGACCATTATGATTATTATCGGAGAGTAGAGAAGCAGCAACAGAAGCCACAAATACCCTTTTGCAAAAATTCTCTTTATCATATCACACCTCCGCTCTCATTCTGTGCATTGTCTTCATCACTTGTAAAGAGTGACATAATGCCTATAAGGAGAAGCATTATGAGCGACAGAGCTGCACCATAGTTCCACATTCCGTTATATATATTCTCCTGTACAGTTGTACCAAAGAGTTTTATATTGTTCATTGTCAGAAGCTCCGCAATTGCAAAAGTTGACACTGTAGGCATAAATACCATTACTATACCGCTTACTATACCAGGCATCGAGAGCGGAAGGATGACCTTTTTGAATACAGTTACAGGGTTTGCACCCAGATCCTGAGCCGCCTCAATGAGACTGTGGTCCATCTTCTGCAGTGTGTTATAGATAGGATAGATCATAAACGGGAGAAAGTTGTAGACCATACCGAATACAAGTGCCCCCTCTCCCAACGGGAATTTGAGAAAATCAAAAAGTGCCACCGTTGCGAGTGTACGTATAAGGATATTCACCCACATAGGGAGGATAAAGAGGACAACCATTGTTTTTGATGTCCTGAACTCCTTCTGACTCAATATATATGCAGCAGGGTATCCCAACAACAGGCAGACAAGGGTGGTAATAATTGCTATTCCAATTGAGTAGACGAAGGTATTCATCGCCTCAGGGTGCATCATAAACTTACGGAAGTTACCCAAAGTAAAGAGCCCCTCTTCATCTGTAAAGGCATAGAATACAATCAACACCAGCGGAACAACTACGAAAATGAGCAGGAAAATGGCATAAGGGATCGACCAGTTCCTCCTCTTCATAAAGAATTTTGATAACTTGCCAAACATCTTCGTAACAGTTAACTTATTTGAACTTCTTTAGACGGATATGTTCAGGGGCAATAGTTATTCCTACGCAATCTCCGTTGTCCCAAACATCATTGGTATCCACATATATGTCATCTCCCCAGTCAGATGTGACTGTCAGATGGTAATGGTCTCCTTTGTACAGGATGAACTTGACATCTCCGCTCAATTCGCCATCCTCCTCGTTGTCCATCAGGATGATATTCTTGAAATCAACCTCAACAAGCACCTTGTCGTCATTCTCAAAGCCTTCTGTAGAACCGCACTCGAAGGTACAGCCGAGGAATTTTACGTGGTTGGCATCAACCACCTCTGCCTCAAAGGTGTTGCACTCCCTCTCCTTCTTCATTACGTGAATGTCGACAGGCTTGACAAGCAGTCCCACATTCCTTCCTGCCTCAAAACAGTGGTAGTCCTGAACCATCAGCTCATACCCCTCTGTTGTCTGGACAAGAATCTCGTAATGCACACCCTTGAAGATACAGCTGGTAACAACTCCCCTCAACTGGGCGGCATCCGAAGGATCAAAGATGTAGATATCTTCAGGACGGATAACCACATCTACAAGCACATTCTCTCCAAAACCCTTGTCAACACACTCAAACTCGTGTCCTGCAAAGGATACCTTCTTGTCACGGATCATCATACCGTTGAGAATGTTGCTCTCACCGATGAAGTCTGCCACAAAAGAATTTATAGGTTCATTATATATATCTATAGGTGTTCCTATCTGCTGGATTTTTCCTTCGCTCATAACCACGATGGTATCACTCAATGTAAGGGCCTCCTCCTGATCGTGGGTAACATAGATGAATGTTATGCCCAGCTTCTGGTGCATCTCCTTGAGCTCCATCTGCATATCTTTACGCATCTTGAGATCCAGTGCCGCAAGCGGCTCGTCGAGCAGAAGAACTTCAGGTTCATTTACAATTGCCCGTGCTATAGCCACACGCTGCTGCTGACCGCCGGAGAGTGAGTCCACATCCCTATACTCATAATCGGTCATTCCAACCATCTTCAATGCCGACTTCACCTTCTTCTCAATCACCTGAGGTGCTATCTTCTTAAGTTTCAAACCAAAAGCAATGTTGTCATAAACATTGAGATGGGGGAAGAGTGCATATTTCTGGAAAACCGTATTGACCGGCCTCATATGCGGGGGAGTCTGCGTTATTTCGTCTCCAGCTATCTTGATTTCACCCTCTGATGTGGTCTGGAATCCGGCTATAAGACGCAAGAGTGTGGTCTTTCCACACCCAGAAGGGCCCAGTATTGTAACAAATTCACCCTTCTTTACATTCAAATTGATATTTTCAAGCACCACCTTATCACCAAAGTGCTTGGAAACATTTTGAACTTCAATAATGTAATTTGATTGCTGCATTCTCCCTAAGTTATAATTAATGGAATATATCTGACAAAGATAGAAAAATATGGTAATTTTATTCTTCAAAATAGGATTAATTGTATAGATTTGTTCGATTTTCTTTCCAAACGGGGAAAAGTTTGTCCATTATATTTTTTCAGTTGCCCTATGAGCATAAGATTCCTCATAATGCAACCATATTTTTAGAGGAGGAGCACCAGATGCAAAAAGTATATATTCCAGACGGATACAGATCAAAACTTGATGTATGGCAGACCGAAAGGGCGATCAAATTCATCAAAGATACATTCCAGCAACACCTGTCGGCCCAACTGAAGTTGAGGAGGGTTACTGCACCGCTTATTGTTGAGGCAAATACCGGTCTCAACGATAACCTGTCGGGAGTCGAAGCCCCTGTCTCATTTGTTGTGAACGGTCTGGGAGAGGGCAAGAAGGTGGAGATTGTGCAGTCGCTTGCAAAATGGAAACGCTATACCCTTTGGCGGCATCACATAGAGGCTGGCAAAGGTATCTATACAGATATGAATGCCCTCCGTCCCTGTGAGGAACTTGACAATATCCATTCTGTATATGTTGACCAGTGGGATTGGGAAAAGGTTATCCTCGAGGAGCAGAGGGAGACAAGCTATCTTGAGGAGACTGTGAGATGCATCTACAAAGCTTTAAAACATACCGAGTATCTGTTGAGTGAACAATATCCTGTTTTTCAGCCCTTCCTTGCCGATGAAATCCATTTCATCCATACCGAAAAACTCAGACAACTATATCCTGACCTCACGCCAAAGGAGAGAGAGTATGAGATATGTAAAAAGTATGGCTCAGTCTTCCTGATTGGTATTGGAGGCCTTTTGGGTGACGGCACAAAGCACGACGGACGCTCACCGGACTACGACGACTGGTCAACCCCTATTGGAGATGGGCTTGAGGGATTGAATGGAGACCTTCTCATCTATAATCCGGTTCTGGACATTGCTCTTGAAATTTCATCAATGGGTATAAGAGTAAACAGGGAGGCACTTGAGCGTCAGCTGGAGATAAGCGGTGACCAGGAGCGCAAAAAACTGATGTTCCACAAGCTTCTTCTGGAAGGAAAACTTCCTCAAACCATAGGTGGAGGTATTGGTCAAAGCCGTCTTTGTATGCTTCTTATGGGCAAATGCCACATTGGAGAGGTTCAGAGCGGTGTGTGGGATGAAAAGACTCGGGAGATCTGCTCTCAAGCGGGAGTTTATCTGCTATAAATAGTGATGGAACATTCAGGAGAGATTATTTCCCTTGTAGTGGCATTTTCCTGGACCATTACCGCCCTCTTTGCAAACGAGGCGAGTATCCGTCTTGGTGCAATGGTGGTAAATGTAATCCGTATGGTTTTGGCCACACTCTTTCTTGCTCTCATCCTGTGGGTTACCGTCGGTACTCCCTATCCGCTCTATGCAGATGGCTCTGCCTGGTTCTATCTCTCCCTCTCTGCAATTATAGGTTATGTATTCGGTGATTTCTGCCTCTTCAACTCCTATGTGGTGATTGGAGCCCGCTTCGGACAGCTCTTTATGACCCTTGCACCTCCTATCTCCGCCATTGCCGGCTGGCTGCTCCTCGGTGAGGTTATGTCGTGGCGTTCGTGGCTTGCAATGTTTGTAACAATAAGCGGTATTGCAATTTCAATTCTCTCCAAAGGTGAGGGCACAAAACTAAAATTTGATCTTCCGCTCAAGGGTGTTCTCCTGGGAATAGGAGCAGGACTCGGGCAAGGAGTCGGGCTTGTTTTGAGCAAAATCGGCATTGAACACTATGCTGATGCCCTACCGGCAGATGCCCCCGATACAATGTCATCCATACTTCCCTTTGCATCTACTATGATACGGGCAATCATCGGAGGTGCAGGCTTTATTATATGGATGGCCATTCAAAAGGATCTTTCAAAGTTGCGAGACGCATTGAAGGAGCGCAAAGGGATAACTTATGCCACCCTCACTACCATTTTTGGGCCGGTAATCGGTGTATCACTCTCTTTGGCTGCAGTCCAATATACAGATACAGGTATTGCCTCCACCCTGATGGCACTAACTCCTGTACTTATCATAGCTCCATACGCCATCATCTACAAACAGAGGGTAAAAGCTAAAGAGATTCTCGGAGTCATCCTCGCTATGGCTGGTGTAGCCATGTTCTTTTTGTAAACATTTACACTTCTGTAAAGTTTCTTTACACTTCGCACATTACACAATTTTTATCAAATATCTGTATATCTACAAGTTATACAATCTGGTCCACTATCTGTGATTATTTGGCACGTAAAACATTGATAATGCTATAAACAAAGATGAAAGTGACAAAAAGGATAGTTTGTATAGCGGCTGCTCTCGGAGCCATATCGGGCCTGTATGCACAGGATACTTTGACTCTGAAGGATTGTATGATATATGCCGTTGAAAATTCTTCAAAAATCAAGGTTCTGCAGACAGAGGTGGATGATGCCCGTGTTGCACGCAGGGATGCCATACTCAAGGTCTTCACTCCAGAAATTTCTGCCGGCACATATGCATATACCAACTTTGGCCGTTCAGTAGATCCCGAGACCAATACATATGTCTCTACCACATCGTTCAACAATGGCTATCAGATTGGAGCGGGAATAACTCTTTTTGACGGATTTTCTGCAGTCAACAATATGAAGGTCAGCAGAACTGCACTGAAGATGGGAATCAGTCAGGAGGAACTTACACGCGATGAGCTCTCTCTTGCCACTATGGAGGCATATTTCAATCTACTCTACTTCCAACAACTTGCAAGGATTGTTGAGTCACAGGTAGAGACAGCTAAAAAAGCTCTCAAGCTTGCAGAAAAGCAGGAGGAACTCGGTGTGAAGGGATATGCCGATGTGATTGGAATGGAGGCAGAAGTTGCAGACCGTGAATACCTGCTGATTAATGCGCAAAACAGCTGCAACGAAGCACTTATCACTCTCAAAGATTTGATGTTCTGGCCAATAGAAAAAGAGTTGGTCATCGATTCATCAATAGCTGAAGCAGAGGTAACAGACTTTCAGGCACCTGAAGATGAGAGTAAAACAGCTGTAGAATATGCCGTAAACAACCATCCCTCAATTGAAATTGCAAAGGGCGAGAGGGATAATGCACTACTTGAGTTGAAGAGCGCAAAATGGAGATTCTCTCCAAGCATCTCATTAAGTGCCGGATGGTCAACCAGTTACTACACCTATCCCGGTATGGATGGATATGTTGCAACACCTTTCCACACCCAGTTCAAGAACAACAGAGGCGAGTATCTCCAGCTCTCTCTCTCATTCCCCATCTTCGGCCGCCTTTCAACATTCTCAAACCTTAGAAGGAAGCGTAACGAAAGCAGGCGGGCCACTATCCAATACGAGCAAAAGGTGCGTGAGGTGGAGGCTGAGGTGATACGTGCCATACAGGACAGGAACGGAGCTTCTGCAGCCTTCCGTCAGGCAGACAGGATGGCAGCCATACAAGAAGAGGCTTACAGGCTGAACCTCAAGAAATTGGAACAGGGGCTAATCTCTACTATTGATTTCCAGAAGATTTCAGATAACTGGCTCAATGCCAAAACAAGCAGGCTGGATGCACTTCTGAAGTTATACATAAAACGCAGTGTGGTAAACTATTACAATGGAATAAGCTATATCAGTCAGTAATAACAGGAAAAAACTATGGACAAGATAATTGAAAAGAAGAAAGGGATTGCAGTGGCCTTTACAAAGAGGGCTCTTCCCTACTGGTTCGGTACCTTTATGGTAACATTCATCCTCTGGCTTGTGCTCCGCGACGATGCAAGTACACTCAGGGTTAACGGTGAGACTCTCTCAATCGGCGAGGTACGCAGCGGTGAGTTCAACGACTACATCCGCATCAGCGGACAGGTGCAGCCGATGACCACGATACAGATCAGCCCTCAGGAGGGCGGTATCGTGCAGCAGATCATCATCGAGGAGGGATCCAAGGTGAATGTCGGAGATGAGATCATCCGTCTGAGCAACGACAATCTCGACCTGCAGATTCTTAATTCCGAGGCTGAACTGGCCGAAAAGGAGAACCTCCTCCGCAACACCATGATCTCTATGGAGCAGCAGAGGCTGAGCGTACAGCAGGAGAAACTCCAGCTGCAGATCGAGGTGAAGAGACTCAAGAGAAAGTATGAGCAGAACAAGGCTCTCTATGGGGAGAAACTGATTGCCAAGGAAGAGTATCTAACTGCTCAGGAGGACTATGAACTCGCAGCTGGAAGGCTGGAACTGGTAAAGGAGCGTGCAACTCAGGATAGTCTCTACCGTGGAGTGGAAATAAAGCAGATGCAGGAGAGTCTTGAGAATATGCGCCTGAATATGCAGATGATACGCAGAAGGAAGGACAACCTGACAATCAAGTCCCCTATCAGCGGAGAACTCGGACTTCTGGATGTGACACTCGGCCAGTCGATTGCGAGCGGCACCAAAATAGGACAGATTAACGAACTCGGCAGTTACAAGATAGAGGCACAGATTGACGAACACTATATCGACAGGGTCTCTGCAGGACTTTCAGCAACATTTGAGCGTCAAAATGACTCTTACGGTGCAGTTATCCGGAAAGTTTATCCAGAAGTGCGTGAGGGAAAATTCAAGGCAGACTTCAAGTTCAGCGGAGAACAACCTTCAAATATCAGGACTGGACAGACCTATTATCTTAATTTGCAACTTGGCCTGCCGGAGAAGGCCATCCTTATACCACGCGGCACATTCTACCAGAAGACAGGAGGAAAGTGGATATATGTTGTGTCGCCAGAGGGAGGAAAGGCAATGAAGCGTGAAATCCGCATCGGCCGTCAGAATCCTCAGTTCTATGAGGTGCTTGAAGGATTGGAAGCCGGAGAAAAAGTGATAACTTCGGGCTATGACAACTTCGGCGACAACGAGGTGCTGGTGTTTTAACATCAACCACAACTTGATCTTGAATACAAAACCATAATTTATGAAGATTAAAGAAACAATAATAAAGGCTTTGTCTCTCGGTACGGGAGTGGCCATCGGTTTGATTCTGATAGCTAAGGTATGCTATGAGATGAGTTATGACACCTGCTATGCTGATTACGATCAGATATACCAGATACGCACTGTATATACACAGCACGGAGAGGACAGGGACTACCCGCAGATTTCGGGAGCCATCGCTCCTGGATTCAAGGAGCACGTGCCTGGTGTGGAAGTGGCTACAAGATGGACATTCATCTTCAACAGCAACAAGTTCATCGACGAGCAGAAGAATGTCATCAACGGAGAATGTATTGTTGCGGACACAAGCTTCTTTGATCTCTTCAACACCGAGATACTCTCCGGCAATCCAAAGGAGGCATTCACGAAAATCGCTGTGGCGATGGTATCCGAGTCCTTTGCCGAGAAACTCGGCGGAGTGTCAGAGGCTGTCGGTCAGGTAATATACAACGAGGAGATGCCGAACTTCAAGGTAGAGATCGGCGGTGTATTCAAGGATTTCCCGCATCACAGTTCCATCAGGAACGACGTGCTCATATCCATGGCCAGCCTTGTCGCATCCTCTACAGAGAACTGGTTCGGAAACGACCGTTACAGAGGATATGTAAGACTGTCAGAAGGCACCGGCCCTGATATGCTTGCACCGGCAATCAGGCTGATGCAGGAGAAAAACTATCCGCCTGAGGTGAAGCAGATGGCAGAGACTTTCGGTTATGACATTCATTTCTTTCTTGCTCCCCTGAAGGGTGAACACATCTCTTCTGCGAGAATGAAGAACATGATGGTCATATTGACCGTCGTAGCTATACTTCTGATCCTGATTTCGCTCCTGAACTATATTTTGATGTCAGTATCCGCTCTGGTAAAGAGATCAAAGGAGATGGGAGTACGCAAGTGCTATGGAGCAGCAGGCGCAAACATCTACGGAATCATGTTCAAGGAGGCGGCAGTTGATGTCGCGGTGGCATTGGTCGTAGTTGCGGCTATCGTGCTTTCGCTTCAGACTGTCATTGAAGATATCGTCGGAGTTCCTGTCTATGCCCTTCTTGTAAGAGGGACATATATGACAGTCGTAGGGATAATACTGGCTGTATTCTTCATTGCAGCGCTTGTACCTGGCTATCTCTATTCGAAGATTCCTGCCGGAGCAGCCATCAGAAACTACAAGGAGAACAAGAAGATATGGAAACTGGGACTTCTGTTCATCCAGACCGGAATATGCGCGCTACTGCTCACATTGATGGGTGTGATCTCCGTACAGTACAACAAGGCCGTGAATGACAAGCCGGGATATGAATACGATAATCTTCTCTGGACGGTGCTTACCGGAACAGACAGAAGCGTTCATCAGGGAATAATGAACGATCTCAAACTGGTTCCCGGAGTGCTTGACGTTCAGGTCTCATATACGCTTCCTCTCGAATCGTCATCAGGGAACAATGTATATCTGCTTGACAACGGTCAGGAAAACCTCTTCAATATCGCCGATCAGTATTCTGGTTCGGCAGGACTCTTCGATATGCTTGAGATTCCTTTCATAGAAGGCCGATATCCTCAGTCACCGACAGAGATTGCTGTGAGCGGGAGTTTCGTGGAGAAGATGATGGAGTTCAGGGACTGGAGCGACGGTGCAGTAGGAAAGCAGGTATATATCACTGAACATGACGACAAGATCGGTGCGGTAACGATCAGCGGAGTCTATAAGGATTACAGAATCAACACTCTGACCAATCAGGACACACGCGCCAGCATCAAGTTCTATGGAGAGGTTGGAAAGGATCATATGCCATATATGGCCATCAAGGTGTCGGAAGTCACTACAGAGATGATGGCAAAGGTGGAAGAAGTGATCCAGGCAAGAATCGAGAACAAGGATGTGGTAGTAAAGTCTTACAAAGACTCTATGCGGGAGGCCTATTCCAGCGAAAGAAGGATGAGGAACACGGTCATCATAGGATGTCTGGTCTCGATTATCATTGCACTTTTCGGACTCATCGGATATATCAGAGATGAGTCACAACGCAGAAGCAAGGAGATGGCTGTCCGCAAGATCAACGGAGCTCGTGAAAAGGAGATAATGGGAATATATGTGGCAGAAATTATGAAACTCAGTATTCCTGCAATCATCCTCGGAAATATTGGAGCATATTTTGCGGCATCAGCCTGGCTCAGGAACTTCTCGGAGAAGATTGCGCTCTCACCCTGGTTTTTCATCCTTGCGGATGCGGCAATTATCCTCCTGGTATCCGGCTGCGTGATACTCAACAGCCTACGCATCTCGAGGAGCAACCCTGTAGAGTCATTAAAGAGTGAATAGCATTTTACACAACTGTAAGGGAACTTTACATAAACAATCAGGTCAAAATCACATATTCAATTACTGATCAACAAGATAGCCATTTTGGCACAATAGTGAATAGATATAAGTTGGAAATCAAACAATAATAAAAGAAATACTACTATGATTAAAGTTACTAACCTCAGCAAGGTTTTCCGCACAGAGGAAATCGAGACAACAGCACTCAATCAGGTTTCATTTGAGATCAAGGAGGGTGAATTCGTGGCCATTATGGGGCCCTCAGGATGTGGCAAGTCAACCCTTCTGAATATCCTCGGACTTCTTGACAACCCGACAGATGGCAGTTATATGCTTCTCGGACAGGAGGTAGCAAGACTCAAGGAGAAGGAGCGCACCAAGTTCCGCAAGGGCAATATCGGGTTCGTATTCCAGAGTTTCAATCTGATTGACGAGCTCAATGTGTATGAGAATGTGGAACTTCCGCTGAAGTATCTCAACATCAGTTCATCCGAGCGCAAGCAGCGTGTGACCGGGATACTTAAGAGAATGAACATCAGCCACCGCGCCCAGCACTTTCCTCAGCAGCTTTCGGGAGGTCAGCAGCAACGTGTGGCAATCGCCCGTGCAGTCGTGTCGGATCCTAAACTGATCCTCGCCGATGAGCCTACAGGTAACCTCGACTCTAAGAACGGCAAAGAGGTGATGGATCTGCTTTCAGAACTTAACAAGGAGGGAACAACTATCGTGATGGTGACCCACTCACAGAAGGATGCCTCTATGGCCCAAAGGGTGGTGAATCTCTTTGACGGAGAGATTGTAAGCGATGTAAAGAACGAACTTTAGCAGATTGCAGAAGAAAAATATTCAACCTATAGAGAACAAACAATGGCAACATTCAAAATATTGAGAGGTGGAAGCAGATCGTTCATCTCAAGCATACTCAATGTGCTGGGCTTGGCTGTGGCGTTTGCGGCATTCTACATCATTCTCGTTCAAGTGGATTACGACCTGAACTTCAACAAGGGCATCAAGGATTCGGAGAAATTGTTTATCCTTTCGGTAAATGCACAAGGAAAGGCAAAGTACAATTCTCTTTATTACTGCCGGCCTCTTGCCGAAATGCTTATGCACTCCTCACCAAACATTGAATTTGGAGGTATTGTCAATCTGACCAATACCTCTGATGAAAGTTTCTGGATCGACCGGAATGGCGAGAAAGAGGTTCTGACTATGAATCATACAGATATCAGCGGAACAGCTCTGAAGGCAATCGGATTTGAAGCACTTGAGGGCTCACTTGATGATGTCATAAACAGCAACACTTTGGCTATCAGCGAAAGCGCCGCAAACAGGTTTGGTCTTAAGGTTGGAATGAGCCTCGGTCAGGGAACCAATATGCGCACAATAATTGCAATCTTCAAGGATATGCCTGACAACTCCCATTTCAAAAATCTTGATCTGCTGAGCAATATGGGTGACAGAAGCCTGGAAAATTTTACAGAGTGGGGATATACCCATTTTGTAAAGTTACACGATCCGTCGCTTGTAGAGGAGATGGAGAGAGAACTAGCAGCGGCAAGCCGCAAGTATTATATGGAGAAGTTCTTCGGGAATATGCCTTCACCTGAAGAGTTGGGAATGACCAAAGAAGAGTTTGATAAGAAGGTTAATGAAATGTTGAATATGGCTGTAGCCGACTTCATCCCTCTGGAAAGCCTCTATTACAACAATGCTCAACTTGAAAGAGGAAATAGAACGACCACAATGATACTTCTGATTGTAGGTATCCTTATCATCGGCATTGCCTTCATAAACTACATCAACTTCTTCTTTGCACAGATTCCCGAACGTATCAGAAGTGTGAATACAAAGAAGGTGCTGGGCTGCACACGACGTGAACTTGTCACCGGCACAGTAACAGAAAGTGTTACTCTAATCCTCTTTGCCCTTGTTCTTGCATTTGTCTTTGTTATGCTGTTCAATATGAGCCAGCTCTCTCATCTTATCAGCGCAGAGAGCAGTCTGAGCGCAAACATCCCGGTAGCTCTCCTGACTTTGACAATTGCAACAATCACTTCGGTTGCATCAAGCCTCTATCCCGCATTCTATGTCACTTCATTTGAACCGGCATTGGTGCTTAAAGGCTCTTTCAGCGGCACCAAGGCGGGCAAGAGACTCCGTTATATCCTTGTAGGTCTTCAGTTCGTCATCTCCATTGTTCTCATCGTCTGCTCAGGCTTCATCTACCTGCAGCGCGATTATATGGTCAATTTTGATATGGGATTTGACCAGGAGCAACTTCTTTATGTCCATACCACAAATTATATTGGATATAATGCAGAGGCAGTTGAAGAGAGGTTGAAAACCGATCCTCAGATTGCAGATGTAACCTGGGCTGCCGGAGAGTTGATAGCAGAAGAGAGAATGGGTTGGGGCCGGGAATGGAATGCACAGCACATCAGTTTCGAGTGTTATGCGGTCGCATACGACTTCCCGGAATTTATGGGAATCGGAATTATAGAGGGCAGAACCTTCCTTCCGCAAGACAACCAGAGTAAGAACGGTGTATTCATCTTCAATGATGCTGCACGCAAGGAGTTCGGATTTACTCTTGAAGATAAGATTGTAGGCCATGCTCACCAAACAGATATTGTAGGATTCTGTGAAGATTTCAGTTTCCAGTCGCTCAAATATCAAGTGAGTCCGCTCGCACTCTATGTATTTGGCACAGATCCCTGGTGGTATCCTTCAACAGCATTCATCAGAGTCTCTGCAAATGCCGACTATCGGGCCGTAATGAAGCATATTGCAGAAGTTTTAAGCGAATGGGAATATAACATTTCACCGGATGAGTGGAATATCAAATTCTTTGACGACAACATAAATGCCACTTATAAAAAGGAGAAGGCTCTTTCAGAACTTATCACTCTCTTTACTCTAATTGCAATCATTATCTCGCTTATGGGAGTATTCGGTTTAGTGATGTTTGAGACACAATACAGGCGCAGGGAAATTGCTCTCCGTAGAGTCAATGGAGCAACGGTCAATGAGATACTGGCAATGTTCTGCCGCAGATTTGTAAAGATCGTACTAGTATGTTTCGCTGTTGCTCTTCCTGTAAGTTGGGTAATTGTGAACCGGTACCTTGAGACCTTCGCACACCACTGCCCTATCTACTGGTGGGTATTTCTCCTTGCACTTGTGGCAGTCATGGCCGTGACCATCGGAGTGGTCGTCCTCAGAAGCTGGAAGGCATCCACTGCCGATCCTGCAAATGCACTGAAAACTGAATAAAGGAACTATCATGAATGCACATATATCAAATTTCCTTACAACGCTTCGTCGCTTCAAGACTGCGTCGCTATTGAATGTGATCGGGCTTACCTTTGCTTTTGTTGCGTTTTACGTTATCGCTTCACAAGTATGGTACACTCTTACATATAATAGCTGTCTGAAGGACACTGAGCACACTTACCTGATTTCTCCAAATTTCGGTGGAGATCCTAACGAGATGCACTGGAGCCCTAACTCTCCTGGAGCATTGGCGTATGAAGTGATGGAGGCATATCCGGGTACAGAAGAGGTGGCGTCAATTGCTCCCTATCCTGCAATAAGCCGTGTATGGATAAAGGAGAATGACTACCACTTTGAGCCGTTCAATGACTATGTTTATCAAGGCACACCTAATGTTCCTGACTTCTTTGGATTCAAGTGTATCAGTGGAGACTTTTCAGGATTGAAAGACCCCAACACTGTAATCTTATCACGTTCTGTGGCAGAGAAACTGGGTGTTGGCGTAGGTGGGACTATCTGGCTTGAGGGTGGACGCTGGCACGATGATGGGAAACCTGCTCACCAGCAGACAGTCGTAGCCATATATGAGGACATGTCGAAAAATTGCATTTTCGGGCATTGGGGCATAATGCAACACGATGAGAAGGTTTATATTACAGAAAACAACAATTGGAACTACTGCAACTATGTCCGTTTTAAGGAAGGGACTGACATAAACGGCTATATCGATGTCTTCAGGCAGCGTTATGCTGAGTGGTATCTTGGAATGGCGAAAGAATGGATCGAGGAAGAGCCAGAATATAAAGCTGAAATAGAAGCCGAGATAGAGAATGGCGCTCATATGCTCGCCACACGTCTCGTACGTGTTGATAAGATGTACTATACGGAGTTCCACGATTCCGGTAATTTTCAGACAGGTAAGAAGTCAACTCCTATTATTCTGTCAAGTATTGCGTTGATAATTGTGCTTATAGCCTTTATTAACTTTATCAATTTTTTCTTTGCTCTCGTTCCGATACGTATGCGATCTGTCAATGTGTGCAAAGTGTTCGGTGCGAGTCAGAGATCATTGCGTTGGAACTTTCTGTTTGAGGCAATCGGATTTGTCTTGCTGTCAATGGCATTTACTTTATGTGTCATAGTAGCAATCAAGGATAGTTTCATAACGGGTTATTCAATTTGTTCACTTGCTATTGCTGACAATATTCCGGTCTTTATAATGATTGTTGCCTTGATGATGCTGCTGGCGTTTGGAGCTGCACTCTATCCGGCGTTCTACATCACTCGCTTCAATGCGTCATTAGGAGTTAAGAATGGTTTTGCACAATCTGCAACTGGACGAAAGCTTCGTGCTGTCATGGTAGGGCTACAGTTTACCGTTGCTATGGTATTGATTATCACAACAGCAATCTTCTACCTCCAATACAGGTATATGACTACATACGATCTGGGATTTGACAGGGAAAATGTAGTGACATTTGCTTCTTGGGACATGGGTACTCGATCTGAAACTGTCATAGAGCGTCTCATGCAACACCCTGATGCAGAAAATGTAACAGCCTCCCAGATGAATCTTCTCAGCTGCAACCAGAGATGGGGACGAGTTTATCAGGAAAGGGATTATTCAATGAAGTCAAACGGAGTCCGTTGGAATTTTCTTGATTTCTTTGGCTTTGACATTCTCGAAGGAAACGGCTTTACCCCATCATCGGACCGAACTAATGAGATTGTCATGACTCAGCAGATGCACCGAGATATCGGTATACCATTGGGACACGAAGAAGGTGCTATGAAATATGTCGGCATCATACGAGATGTTCGTTTGACATCGGTAAGTCAACCTGACGAGTATCATGCATTCTACTGTGTTTCCGAAAAAGACAGGATGAGTCATTTCTATATCCGTCTGCGTGCAGGGGCTGATTTTAAGGGCTTTGCTGACTATGTCAAGAGTATTTCAAAGGATCTTGCACCAGCTGCCGATGAGCCTGAGCTCCATTACTTAGAAGAATGGGTTGAGAGCCTGTATGAACAGACGAAGAAGGATATGGTGCTTATTGGCCTGTTTGCAATATTGGCGATTGTAATTGCACTGATGGGAGTGTTCGGCATTGTAATGTTTGAGACTCAATACCGCCGAAGCGAAATTGCAGTTCGCAAGGTATATGGAGGAACAACTATGCAGATGGTTTCAATGCTTAATAGCAGATATGTTGGTATCGTCCTTATCTGTTTCATCATTGCCGCACCTGTTTCATGGATGTTCTCTTCACGATGGTTGGAACAATTTGCAAACAGGATCGCAACCCCTTACTGGATATATATCGTAGCTTTAGTTCTCGTCCTTGCCATTACTGTCGCACTTGTGACTGTCCGTTCATGGAAGGCTGCGAACACTGATCCTGCGGAGGCATTGAAGACGGAATAGATTCGGTCGTATTGAAAGAATAATAGTTGAATATCATGAAAAGTTATTTAAGATTTCTGTCGAGGAACAAACTATATACTGCCATTGAGGTGGTGGGACTGAGCGTGGCGCTGGCGTTCGTTGTATTCATTGCAACCTTTGTAGCAGGAGAATTGGGATATGACAAAGATCTCAAGAACACTGAGAACATCTATATAGGTCATGAGGAGGAGTTCGCGATAATGAGCTATACTGTGGGAGATGTGATCGTTCAGGAGTTTCCTCAGGTAGAGGATGTATGCAGGTTCCTCTCTACATCCATCCTGAGCGGCTTGGCACTGGAAGTCACAGTAGAAGGTGAGACGATTCCGCAGAAAGCCATCGTCGCAGATGACAACTTCTTCGACTTCTTCACATTCCCTTTTATTGAGGGAGGATTGAATGATAGAGATGCGGTCGTTATCAGCCAATCATTTGCAAACAGGCACTTCCCGGAGCAGTCTCCTATAGGCAAAACCATACAGATAACTGTAGGAGAGAATAAGAAGGATCTTTTTATACAAGGTATATACAAGGATATCAAGAAGTCTGTTTTTCCAGAAGCTGACATCATTTACGGAACACACCACATAAAGGCAATGTATCCAGCATTGATAGCGGAAGGAAACGGTACTGCAGCATGCTTTTACAGACTGACTCCTGAAACCGACATTGAAGAACTACAGGAAAAGGCCGTGGAGAAACTGAAGGATGCGGACATTCTTTATCGAGTAGGCCTTATGAAGAAGTTTCTTCTTTCACCATTCTCTAAGATACATTATGGAGTATGCGTGCAGCATCATCCGTTTGTCGGAAGAATAGATTTCGGCTTCATAATGCTGTTCATCGCTGCCGGTATTCTGCTTCTCGTATTCGCATTGCTGAACTACATTTCCCTGACTGTGGCTCAGATCGGATTCAGAGCAAGCGAGATGGCAACCAGAAGACTACTTGGTGAACAGAAATGGGAGATCGCGTTAAGATATATCAAAGAGGCGTTCATTCTCACAGTCATCTCTTTTGGATTGGCTCTGATTCTGATTGAGGTGTTCGGACCACATGCAAAGGTTTTGCTAGGTAAAGATGTTGTCTTGATAGACAATCTTGGAATCGCAGGAGTTCTTATGATGGTATTGTATGTATTCCTTGTCTCTCTTATAGCCGGTATTGTTCCTGCTATGATAATGTCAAAGTACAAACCAATAGATATAGTCAAAGGCGAGTTCGCGACTAATGGAAAGATGGTTCTTGGGAAAGTGTTCATTGGTGTACAAAACGTCGTGACCATAGCAACTCTGTGCTTAGCATTGGCCATGTTCGTTCAGTTCAAGCACATGCTGGCACGTGACTCGGGCTATGAAAAGGATAACATCATCAGCATTGAAGGCGGACAGAGGGGGGCTGATTACTTTGTTGACGAACTGAAGCAGCTGCCGTTTGTGGAAAGCGTCGGCTGGGTGCAGTTCTCCCCTGTTTACAGTTCACGAGTAGGAATGACCATGAATCTCAATGGAGAGGATGTGCAGATGGAGGTCATGTACGGAGACAGCACGTCATTCAGAATACTTGGCTTTAATGTCATGAAGTTCAATCAGAATGTTCCTCAGACGAATAATTCATTATGGTTGACAGAGGGTGCATTGAAGGGAATGGAACTGGTTTATGAGACTGAGAGCGTGACCCTTTCCGGTTATCCATACCCTGTCTGTGGTATAATCAGAGATTTCCAGAGGGGAAACAGGACCATTGAAGACTGTGCCTCTTCCAACATGGTATGGTGGAACTTGGAATATGGCGGAGAGCAGTACTTCCCATATCTGAGAACTCTTGTCGTGAAAGTATCAGGAGATGAGCAGGAGGCCGTGACTGCGATTAAGAAATTCTATGAGCCACGCGATAATGGTGGACATATTTATGTAAACGACCTGAATTCAGAATACAGGCAATGGTTCAAGTCGGACGAGAACAACCTTAAGCTCATATCTATCTTTGCTTTGCTGGTGATCATGCTTTCATCCATGGCAATGCTTGCTATGAGCACATATTACGGCAAGCAGCAGGCAAAGAACTGGTCAGTGAAGAAAGTCTTCGGCTGCAGCAGAGAAGAGGTGTTCTGGAGCATGGCATGGGGATTTATTAAAGTGGTCGGCATTGCAGCTGTAATTGCTGTTCCTATAGGATATTTTGTAATACAAAGATGGCTCAGCAGTTACTCGTACCGTATAGATAACTATTGGTGGATCTATGCATTGGCAATCATATTCATACTCCTCGTAGCCGTAATTACCATAAGCTGGCAGGCTGTCAAGCTGATGAACTCGAATCCTATCAAGGAACTGAAGAAAGAGTAACTTGGTTTTGCCAAATTTTTATTGAAACTTATCTGTTTTTTAGTACTTTTGTGCAAGATTTGGCAAAATGAAAGGGTTTTTAGATAAATTTCATGAATTGAAGATATTTACTCTTGAGGATGCTGCACGTATCGTCAAGAGTAAAACTTATGCAATGACAATACTGAGGGGGTATA
>JAZNXX010000033.1:0-13584 GCA_045594125.1 Candidatus Egerieisoma sp. | reverse complement strand
TTAAGTATATACGCTACTACAATAATGATAGAATCAAACTGAGGCTAAATGGAAAGAGCCCGGTACAATACCGAGCTCTGTTCCAATCCAGGTCCGCTTCTTAATAATGTTAAACCGTCCAACTTTTGGGGGTCACATCACAATGCAACGGTTTTCTTTTTATGCAGCTTCCCTTGGCCAGTATGGCAAGGCAACCTATTTCTTCGCATTAAAGGTATCTTTCAACCCTGTAGTCTTATTGAAAACAGCCTTCTCAGGAGTTGAATCCCTGTCAGCTACAAAGTATCCGAGACGCTCGAACTGTACAGCAATTCCGCTCTTGTCCTCCAACAACGCCGGCTCAGCATATCCGCTGATAACCTTCATTGAATCAGGGTTCAGATAGCTCTTATAGTCGGTTCCCTCTGGAATTGCATCCATAAACGGCTCTGTAAAGAGTCTGTCAACCAATCTGACCTCAATCTCTTCAGCATGGCTCGAAGATACCCAATGGATAGTACCCTTAACTGAGCGCCACTCACCTGCTCCAGGTTTGCTGGTAGGATCGTATGTACAACGGATCTCAACTATATTGCCATTCTCATCCTTGACAACCTCCTCACATTTCACAATATATGAGTATTTCAAACGTACCTCACCACCTGGTTTCAAGCGGAAATATTTCTTTGGAGGCTCCTCCATAAAATCATCCCTCTCGATGAAGAGCTCACCTGTAAACGGCACAATTCTCTTTGCACCATCAGGATCAGCCGGATTCATAGGAGCTGCAAACTCCTCAACCTTACCCTTTTCCCAATTGGTTATAACAAGTTTTACAGGATCGAGTACAGTCATATATCTGTTTGCACGCTTGTTCAAATCCTCCCTTACACACCACTCCAAAAGAGAAAGGTCGATAGTGTTGTCGCGTTTTGCCACTCCCACCTTCTCAGCAAAGAGCCTGATACTCTCAGGGGTATAACCTCTTCTGCGGATTCCGCAAATGGTAGGCATACGGGGATCGTCCCATCCCGATACATAATTGTTCCTCACAAGCTCGAGAAGCTTTCTCTTGCTCATTACAGTATAGGTTAGATTCAACCTTGCAAACTCATACTGGTGCGACGGGAATATCCCAAGTTTCTCAATGAACCAGTCATATAGAGGACGGTGCACATCAAACTCCAATGTACAGATAGAGTGGGTGATATTCTCAATCGAGTCACTCTGTCCGTGTGCATAATCATACATCGGATAGATACACCATTTGTCGCCTGTTCTGTGGTGGTGTGAGAAGTTGATCCTGTACATCAAAGGGTCACGGAACATCATATTCGGATGTGCCATATCAATTTTTGCTCTCAAGACCTTCTCTCCCTCTTTATATTTGCCCTCTCTCATCTCCTGGAAGAGTCTGAGATTCTCCTCTACGCTTCTGTCGCGGTAAGGGCTGTTGGTACCGGGTGTACTCACTGTACCCCTTCCCTGACGGATCTCCTCCTGGCTTTGGTCATCGACATAAGCCAATCCCTTCTTTATCAATTCACAAGCCCACTCATACAACTGCTCAAAGTAGTCAGATGCGTAGAATTCATTTGCCCACTCAAAGCCAAGCCACTTCACATCCTCCTTGATTGAATCAACATACTCAACATCCTCTTTTGTAGGGTTGGTATCATCAAAACGGATATTTGTCTTTCCGCCATACTTCTTGGCAAGGCCGAAATTAAGGCAAATGCTCTTTGCGTGACCTATATGCAGATAGCCGTTAGGCTCCGGAGGGAAACGTGTAAGCACTGTTGAATGTTTGCCTGAAGCCAAATCGTTCTCTATAATCTCTTCCAAAAAATTAAGTTGACGCTCAGCTGGCTGAGCCTCTGTTTTCTTTAACTCTTCCATTTTTTTAGTTTTAACATACAAAGATAAATATTTATATCTAATAGTCAACGGGATTATCTTAAAATGGAACTCCATATTTCATTATTCGGCGAATTATAGCTATCTTCGTGGCATCAAAACCATCTATAAAGTATTACAATGGCAAAATCTATGACCGGTTATGGAAGTGCTGAGTGCCAGCTTCCTGAGGGTAAAATTATAATTGAGATAAGGTCGCTTAACGGCAAGAATGCAGATATTGGAATAAAGACATCCCTTATTCCAAGGGAGAAGGAGATAGAGGTGCGCCAATATATTGCCCAGAATCTCCAGAGAGGAAATATCGACCTCTTTGCCAGCTACGAGCAGAACAGCACAACCAATGCAAAGAGCATAAACAAAGAGCTTTTCCTCTCCTATTACAAGGAGTTTGCAGCTCTTAAGGATGAGATAAATTCTCTTGGCCTCCCAAACGGTATGATGAAGGATGATACCACCGGCATCTTTTCAACAATCCTCAAGATGCAGGATGTTATGGAGAGTCCTAAACAGGAGCTCTCAGAAGAGGGGTGGGAACTCTTCTTCAAGGCCATCACCGAGGCGGTAAAATCATTGGATGACTTCAGGGAGAGAGAGGGTGAGATTCTCTATAACGATGTTACCGGAAGGGTGGCAAATATAGAGTCATTTGTCTGTGAGGTTGAGAAGTATGAGCAGGAGCGCGTGGAGAGCGTGAAGGAGCGTCTCAAGAGCCGCATTGAGGAGCTTGGCATCAAACCCGACGAGAACAGGCTTGAGCAGGAGATCATCTTCTATATCGAGAAACTCGACATCAATGAGGAGAAGGTGCGTCTTCGCCAGCACTGCCGCTATTTTATGGAGACAATCAACAACGACCCCTATCCAGGCAAAAAACTTGGATTCATAGCCCAGGAGATGGGACGCGAGATCAATACAATGGGTTCAAAGGCAAACCACGCTGCAATACAGCAGTGGGTTGTTAAGATGAAGGATGAACTTGAGAAGATTAAAGAGCAATCTCTCAATATATTATAGAAGATATTTACAGGCTCTTCTTCTCCTTCACTGCCTTGAGCAGATAGTTATGTAAGTTTGCCAATTCGGCAAACTTATATTTTTTAAGGGCAAATGTACTCCATTTGAGAGCCAGTTCAGGCTCCTCAAGAATCTCACAGCCAACTGCAATATTGAATGCCGCAAAAGCAGCTTTCTTTGGATTCTCCGACTCTGCAAACGGCATCCAGAGTTCTATTGCCTCCCGCCACTTGAAATCCTGGGCAAAGAGTAGTGCACTCTCCCAATCCGGACTTCCATCGTAGCAGATAACCATCCTCTCCTGGGTTATCCACTGCACGGTAAAGAGAGCTCCCATCTTCTCGCCTATCTTGCGTGCAATCTGCGGAAGATAACCTGCAACGGCTGTACCCAACTCTCCCCCATTAGCTACGGACGAGAGCACCTGCACATAAACGGAGTCCCTCTCTACAAGATTATAGAGGAGCGAATCATCAACAGCATCATAAATATTGAGTTCAACCGAGTATGGAAGTATCACATTAACATTGTCGTATCCTGTAGTGGAGGCATTCTTCTGTACTCCATAATCATAAAAGCGGAGATTGTCTACAAAAAGCAGCATCCTGCTCCCGCTCTCTACCATAAGTGTATGGAGATAGGTGGTATCTGTTCCCCCCTCAATCCTGTTCAATTCTGATGGGAAACCCATAAATTCCTCTTTAGGTATCGAGTAGACAGGAATTCTGCCTTTAGCCCACTCCCTATCCTGTTCCAACTTTTCTGCAATTCCTACAGCCACATTTGAGAGTCTGAGGCTGTCGGAGGAGTTCTGGCTTGTTATTGCAAAGAGAGAGAGATTGTTATCCTCAATGGGAAGCTCCACAAACCCATCATCCTTGACATCTACATTGACATAATATGCCTGTGGGGTACATCCTGTAACTGCAGCCAATAGAAAGGCTGCAACTATAAGTGCAGAGAAATCCCCCAAACGGGTTCCAGCTGAAATATCTCTTCTTTTAGTCTTCATATAAAAAAATGTTCATTATCATATACAAATATAGTGATTTTTACAACAACGCAAGAGCATAAAAAGAGGCCCAGAGGAGCAGATCTGACCTTTGCACGGAGTGCAAACCAAATTCTCCTTTGAGCCTGCCTTTTCAATATTGTCCCGAGGGGAAGGGATTCCTCACGGGAATAAATTACATCTGCATTCCACCGCAGACAGAGATTACCTGACCGGTAACATAGCTTGAAAGCTCGCTGCCGAGGAATACACATACATTTGCGATATCCTCAGGAGTACCGCCACGACGGAGCGGAATCTTTTGTGCCCAACCCTGTTTAACCTCCTCAGGAAGCTGGTTTGTCATCTCTGTAATGATGAATCCGGGAGCAACTGCATTAGCGCGGATTCCACGTGAGCCCAACTCCTGTGCAATTGATTTTGCCAAACCTATCATACCAGCCTTTGATGCAGAATAGTTACACTGTCCTGCGTTTCCGTGAACACCAACTACTGAGCTCATATTGATGATTGAGCCACCTCTTTGACGCATCATCACTGGAGTTACAGCGTGAACAAAGTTGAACGCCGACTTCAAGTTTACAGCAATTACAGCATCCCATTGAGCCTCAGACATACGCATCATAAGGCCATCTTTTGTTATACCTGCATTGTTTACAAGGATATCAAGTTTACCGAACTCCTTAACAACCTGCTCAACTGTAGAGTGAGCCTCCTCAAAATTTGCAGCATTTGAAGCGATTGCCAAAACTTTCACTCCATAAGCCTCTATCTCCTGTTTGGTCTTCTCACCATTCTCATCAATAACAAGATCGGTAAATGCAATATTTGCGCCCTGCTCAGCATATTTCAAGGCAATGGCTTTTCCGATTCCTCTTGCAGCACCTGTTATAAGGGCCACTTTTCCTTCTAATAGTTTCATCTTTTTAAGTTTTAGTATATTTTCGTTTATATAAATTCTGCAATAAGGTCATATTCGTTGGCTCCGATAATCTTGACCTGCATAAAGCTTCCAATCACTCCGTCAGGAGCAGCCTCTTCGCCAAACCTGGCTGTAAAGCTCTCCCTGCCCACAAGAATCTCTCCGTCAACCTCAGGGCTCTCGCTTTGGGAACGGGTTACAAAGACGCCGTCGGCATAGGAGTCTACTATCACCCTCTCCACTGAACCTATTCTGCTCTCGTTGAACTGGAGCGAAATGGACGACTGAAGCTCCATAAGCTCCTCGTATCTCCGCTGCTTTGTGCTCTCCCTTACACTATCCTTGAAGTTGGCAGCTCCGTAAGTTCCCTCCTCTTCAGAGTAGGTAAAGGCTCCCAGCCTCTCGAATCTGTTCTTCTCCACAAACGCCAGCAGTTTGTTGAACTCCCGTTTGTCTTCTCCCGGATGGCCCACAATCATTGTGGTCCTGAGAACAACACCGGGAACTGTCTCCCTGATATCATCTATAATCTTCTGTGTCTGGGGACCGTCAATTGAACGGCGCATAGCTGCAAGCAGTTTTGAAGAACTGTGCTGCAATGGGATGTCGAGATATTTGCATACCTTCGGATTATTGGCCATTATCTCAAGCACATCCTTAGGGAACTGGGCCGGATATGAGTAGTGAATTCTTATCCACTCTATACCCTCTATACCACATAACTTGCCCAAGAGTTCTCCGAGGGCCCTTCTGCCGTAGAGATCAAGGCCGTAATATGTGGTATCCTGGGCAATTACAATAAGCTCCTTTACACCTGCGCGGGCAAGGAACCTCGCCTCTTCTACCAGCTCTTCCATAGGAACTGAGATATGTTTGCCCCTGATATGGGGAATTGAGCAATATGAACAGGTTCTGTCGCACCCCTCTGATATCTTGAGATATGCGTAATGTTTTGGCGTAGTAAGGAACCTCTCGCAATCCTGTTTCCTGTTATTCTCAACACCAAGTCTGGAGAGTATCTCAGGAATATCAAATGCCCCGAAGAATCCGTCAACCTCAGGTATCTCTTCAACCAGCTCATCCATATAGCGTTGCGACAGACATCCAAATACAAAAAGGTACTCTATCATCCCTCTGTTTTTAGCATCCACCGCCTCCATTATGGCATTTATTGACTCAACCTTGGCATCCTTGATAAAGCCACAGGTATTGATTATCACGGCATCAACCCTCTTTCCCTCAACGGATGAGCCGTCAGGCAATTCAGCCATCTCTACCAATGGTTCACCTTCAGGCACAATCTCAATGCCGGCAACCTCCAGTTTTCTAAGAAGATGCTCAGAATCCACCCTGTTCTTTGAACAGCCAAGTGTTACAACCTGTACTCTCTTTGGTCTGCAGTATGTGAATTGTTGCTTCAAACTATATTCTCTTTATAACTATTTTCTCACTTTGTCATTATTCAGCAGCCTCTGCATTCTCCTCCTCCTCATTCACAAAATCCAAAGAGGCATAATTCTTAAGACAAGAGTACCACTCAACAACCTTCTTCATATGTGATACATAGAAACGGTCTCTATCGTAATCAGGCAACACATTCTCAAAAAGCTCCTTAAGAACCTTTGCATCACTCTTTCCTGATGGTGCGTCATTCTCACCCAAATAGCTCTTCATCTTCTCAAATACCTCCTGAAGACGAACCTCATCTGTCTCAGTAAAAATTGATATATCTGCCAATGATGTTATTCTTGAATTCAATCCGTAGCAAGTTCTCTTCTTTGTCAACAAAGACTCTACAATAGCTCCTGAATTTGATTGTGACAAATAGAGGAACAGACCCTGCTGTCCACTTATCGACAAAATTTTCTTCAAATCTGTTTTCATACTCTCAAAATTCTATAATTATATCTTTATCGTATTAATTTCTTATTTGATACCACGCTCCTTCTTGATTGTCTCGTAGGCGGCAACAATCGCCTTGAACTTCTCCTCAGCAGCCCTCTTCACATCAGGACCAAGACTTTCAACCTTATCGGGATGGTGTTTCATTGCCATCTTCTTATATGCCCTTTTCACCTCATCGTCAGTAGCATCAGATGAGATTTCGAGCACTTTGTAGGCATCCTCGACACAAGTACCGAACATAGCAAGGATGGACTCCACATCACTCTGGGCAATGCCGAGATAGCGTGCAATCTCCCTCAAAGCATCAATCTCGGTTGCCGAGACTGCCCCGTCGGCCTGGGCAATACCTGCAAGATAGTGGAAAAGCTGCAATCTTTGGGAAAGATTCATAAAGCTCTTAATCTGGGCACATACCTGAGGCAGATCTATCTCTTTCTCAAGCAATCCCTGAAGAATCTTCAATGCCTGGGCAACTGCCGGTTCTCCAAAATTCTGGCGGATGAACTCCTTTACATAATCAAGTTCCGATCTCATCACCTTGCCGTCTGCCTTCATTACGGCTGCCGACAATACAAGCAGAGAGATCATAAAGCTGTTGTACTGCTCTCTACCCCCTCCTCTCTCTTGCGCACCTGAACCGTCTGACTCAAGCATCGCTCCAACAGCAAAGCCTATCAATGCCCCTATAGGTCCTCCGATAGCCCATCCAAGAGCTCCAGTTATCCATCTTCCCAATCCCATATTATAACTCCTCCATCTTTTTATATACACTCAATATTTGGGGCATCAGAGCCCTCTTTCCATCTGCAAATATAATAAAATCGGCCAAAGCTTCGCGCTCCGAATCGCTCCACTGTACAGCCATTCTCTCCTCGACCTTCTCCCTTGGAACTCCATCTCTCGCCATAACACGCTCTATACGGAGCTCCAGAGGGGCTGTCACCACCAGTGTCTTGTCGGCACAGCCTCTTACAATTGGCTTCTCAAGCAGAATTGCCGACTCTATAATGACAAAAGGAATCTCTTGCACCGGTGTAAAACCCTTTGATTTCCGCTCCTGTCCCATCCTGGTCTCTATCTCACCAATCCATCTCTCAAAATCCCTGACAACAGCGGGATGAACAAGTTTCTCAACCTCAGCAAGAAGTGCAGGATCCTTGAATATCCTCTCTGCAACAGCACTTCGCTGAATCTTGCCATCTGCCACTATTTCCTCTCCCAGAAGGGAAACCATCTCCCCCATCAGCCGGGAATCTGTATCATAAAGCAACTTTGCCCTGGAATCAGAATCATATAGAGGAATTCCCATCCTGTTAAAGATGGTAGAGACATAACTTTTTCCGCTGCCTATACCGCCTGTGCATCCCAAAACCTTCATAACACTGCTGTTTAATTTATCACACACTCAATGAATTTGGGTTCAAGCCTTGTTTCAAATACCTCTTTAGGCACCCTCTCCACATATGGTTTTATGGTTGTACCGCCGGTATATCCGTTGTAATCTATCACCACATTGAAATCGGATGCTGTAACCTCCCTTTTATTATCGAATGCCATTCTGTAAAACAGTTCTACTTCCTGCGGAATTGTCACCATCCTCACCCCCTGCGGCAGATTTATCACACTTGGTTTTACCTTTACCGACCCTTCAAAATATCTTACAACATCAAGCGAGTAGTAGATCTTCTCATCCGAAAAGCGCACCCCCTTTATCGGCCTCAACCCTACAAGTCCCTGTACAGGCGATGAGGCGAGCTTCTTGGTAATGAAATGGGTACTCACAGATTCTACACCATCGATAATCTGTTCATTTCCATACACCACAACAGAATCAGGCCTAAATATCATCTTTCCCAAAGAGGTATATTGTCCCTCGTATGTTATCTCCGAAAGCCCCACCACCGGCACCTTTTTATTGGCCTGTTTGGGATAGATAAAAAAGAGTGTATCCGATATTATGCTCTCAAGCTGAAGATCATTTCCCAAAACCTTCTGTACATCAGCCTGCAGACTACCGCTCTCTATATAAAAGAGATCATCATTGCCCTCTACAGGTTTGAGATATTTGGAATCTACAGATACCGGCAGGGCATATCTCTCCCTCTTCTGGTCGTAACGTTGCTGCAAGATAAAGAAACCGGAAGATTTTCCTCTAAGGACCAAAGAGTTGTACGATATGGAGCTGTGAGCCCGTCCCTCAATGTTACTGCTCAACTCCACCCTATATTCAAAAATTGTGGAGTACCTCAAGGTGAGACGGTACATACTCCACATAAAAAAAGCCAAAAGAAGAGAGAAAACAAAAGCAAAAAGTTCCCCTCCTCTTTTAGCAAAAATCTTATTTAACTTTTCAGACAACATTATCTTTCGACAACACTATCTTACAGGAACATCTGTCATATCCTTTACAACAGCACTTCTGTCAACTCTCAATTTCACATTGTTGTCAACCTCAATAAGAAGATATTGCTCCTTAACCTCAGCAACTGTTCCGTAGATTCCACCGATGGTTACAATCTTGTCGCCTTTCTTCAAAGCTTTTCTGAACTGCTCCAACTCCTTCTGTTTCTTCTGTTGAGGACGGATCATAAAGAACCACATCACAACAAAGATTAGAAGCATCATAATTAAAAAACTCCAATTGCTACCTGCAGCAGCTTGCTGATTTTGAAAAATTGTCATTAACATCTCTCTACTATTTTAATTTATCTCTATTATTTTTATTGATTCCCAAATATATTCTCTGTACAGAAACAATTTCCTTTACAAAAATAGTGCATAAAATCGAGCCTCCAAACATTAATTTGAGCCTACAAGACCCCTTCCGCTCTTGACAATGGCACCCTCCTTGTACATCTTCTGCAACATCTTGTCCAACAAACCGTTTACAAATATACGGCTGTTTGCTGTACTATAATATTTTGAGATATCCACAAACTCATTGATGGTAACCTTCAACGGAATGGTCTCAAAAGTTACAGCCTCCGTAATACCCATAACGATGAGTGCAAGGTCGGTTGCAACAAGACGGTCCATATCCCAGTTTGAGACGTGCTCTGAAACAAGTTTAGTATACTCCTCATATTTAACCATCGACTGGGTCAAAAGTTTCTTTGCATAATACTTGTCATCATCATTCTGGAACGGCTGCGGAATCTCAACAGCACCCTTCTTGGCTATTGATGAAATATTCTTAAGTATCTGGTTGAGTATATAACCGAGATCATCCATCCACAAGAGGCTTGTCTCCTCCAAAATCTCTTCAAGCTCCTCACAATCCTCAAGCTCCTGCTCAAAAATATTTCTGAAAAGCTGGCAATCCTCCTTCAACGAACGCTCCTCCGATGCCATATAAGCCTTGAAGTAATCGCTCGAAGAGATTGTCTGGTACAACTTTCTTACAAATATATCATACTCATTCCACACCAAACCTTTACCACTGCACAATTTTAAAAATTTGAGATCATTCTCAAGAATCTCTATAAATTTATTTTCTACAAATTTTCTGTTTGGATTCGCCTCTTCAGGAGTAGGTTTAAATTTCTGCAGACCCTTTTCAATCTTTGCCTCTGCCGCCTTCTTGAGCGCTATTGGCAGCTGCAAAATGAAACAATAGAGATCCACACTCTTTTCGCAAGAGGCAACCAATTCGTTTTCAGCACCTATAAGGGAGTCAGAACCAGCCATAACCTTACCGAAAAGAATCTTAAAGACCTTTACTCTTAATAATCTTCTGCTCAACATATCAATTAAATTTTAAAATATTTTGCAAATATAGATTTTTACGAACAAAAAAATTTTATCTTTGTAAAACTTTTAAAAAAAATAACACAAAAAATTATGTACTTCGAAGATTTTGATAATGCGGGAGCGCAAGAGCGTAATGGCGATGATGTTTTTTCAAAACCGGTAAGAGCTGGCAAAAGAACTTACTTTTTTGATGTAAAGGCAACAAAGAACAATGACTACTATCTTACAATTACAGAGAGTAAGAGAAAAGTTGACAAAGATGGTAGATTCTCATATGACAAACACAAAATTTTCCTATACAAAGAGGACTTTGTGAAGTTCACCGAGAGCCTTCAGGAGGTAATTGATTTTATCAAAGCCAAATGTCCTGTAACAGAAAGAACCTACGAAGCAACAGAAGGAGCTGAAGAGAGAGCAAACAACTTCTCAGATGTAGATTTCGACCAACTATAGAATCGACAACACAAACATAACATAAGTGCAAAAGGCCGGCCTCACGCCGGTCTTTTTTTGTCTGCAGACAAAGTCTGATAAACCCTCGCAGAATGACCGGTAACATCAAACAAACCCTCACAAAATAAGCCTGGAGCCTCAGACAAACCCGCACATAATGAACTGGCAAACGACCAGCATCCAGTGGTGAATTAATTAACATACCATTGTCTTTCTCCAATAGTACCGGCGGATGTACTCCTCATTGAGTACTCCATACTGAGCATCACTCCCGAAAAGAAGTACTGAATAGACTAAGCACGCCTCAATTTGCAAAATGGCTGGAACGCCAATGTGCCCTACAACGCTCTATAGGGCCTATTCGAGTTCCCAACCCCTCCAAATTTTACCGGGTGGGGCACCCTAGACGCGCTACAGCCGCAATTTCGGTGCCCAACCACTTTGCGACAAGCCACAAGTATGTTGGTAATTCATAACCGACTCCCCTATTATTGTAAATTATCCCGCAATGTTTATCGGCAAGCCTTAAATTTTGAGAGTCTGCAATTATTTATTTTGTTTTTATTCCCACTTTTACATCAGCATTCGGTAAGGTGACAAAACTTGCTGCCTACATCCTAATTATAGTAATATGAGACAATTCTATACTCACGCTTCCACCAGGCTCCTTCAGTAAGAGGAGATTGATGCAATCAGGATTGAGGCCGAAAAGAACGATCCCTTGGTCTGTTACAAGATGACCCAAATTCTGTTGGCCAGGCATCCCGATGAAAATTATGCAGAAGATGCCTATTCTCTCCTCTGAAGGCTCAGAATGGAGGTATAGCTGATGCCGGCGTTGCCAATAAGATGCTTGATGCGATTATGGCAGGCAGTGATAATCCCCACTGGTACCAGCTCAAAGGGGATGTTCTCTTCAATATGGGTAAAATTGAGGAGTCTGAAGAGTGGGGATGAAAAGCTGTAAATGGAGGAGTCATAACTTCATACAGCGATTTGGCACTATCAAGATGCTTTAACAACAGCGGCGAAATTGCCGACTGGGATACCTGTATAGAGACACTTTCAGAGGGGGCCCTGAAGGGAGACATACTCTCACTCAACTATATTGCGTTCAATAACTGCTCTGAATATTATCAGAATGATCCGGACAATATGGAGGCAAGGGAGAAGTGCCGCAAACTTATATTGGAATCTCTTGATGCCAGGTCGTAGTTCTGTTATCTTTAGGTTATCTTTGGGTTGACTTTACTTTTACCGCTACTTTTGCTTGTCAAAGGAAAGAAATATAATCCATTTTGTCCGCAAAAGCGTAAATTTGCAAAGAAGCTGGAGGAGATATCGCCTGATAATATCCTTGATGGATTCCACTACTTTTTGAGGCATATCCACAGCTTTATTGAGCAACCTAAAGAGTTCCAGCAGCAGATATGGGACAGGCTCTTTGAAGCGGCAGGGTGGCGGCAATGAACAATACATAAAGAGAGACAAATGTATAATGGTTCTAAAGAGAACCAAAGATATGAACTTATAGATGCCATTATTGTTAAATGATATAGGATTATAAATCCGAAAACTTCGGCCTGACAAATGGAAAGACGTGACTTCCTGAAAAAATCAGCTATGGGATTAGGATCTATAGCGGCAACCGGTATGTTGCTCAGATATATTGTTACTGATTCCCGCAAGTATAAGAATGTAGGATTTGAACCGATAAAGAATATGAAGAAAATAGTTATTGTTGATGGTGGCCCACGCCGTAATATGAATACAGCACAGATGCTCAAGAGTTGTGCCGATGGTGCCAAGTCTGTAGATGAGACAATTGAAATCAAAAGTATCCGTCTATATGATATGAATTACAAGGGATGCATCTCCTGCATGGCCTGTAAACTGAAAGGTAAGTCAACAAATTTATGTAAATTCAAAGATGAACTGACACCTGTATTGGATGAAATAGCACACGCAGATGCTATCGTTCTCGGTTCGCCAATATACTTTGGAGAGGTAACTGGCCAGATGCGCTCATTTTTGGAGAGGCTCGCTTTTCCCTGGCTCTCTTACAACGACTACACACTCACTGCTCCCAAGAGAATTCCTGCTGTACTGATTACAACTATGAATGGAACTCCGGAGAGGAACAACAGCAATGGATTCGGTTCTATGGAGTACTGCATTACTGCTGCACTTGGAGAGCCGGAACGACTCACAGCTTACAACACCTGTCAGGTAAAGAGCTACGACAAATATGAACTGGGAAGCTTTTCTGAGGAGGCCAAACACCAATGGCGTGACCAATATTGGGAACAGGATCTTGAGAAAGCATTTAATATGGGCAGAAAAATTGCCAAGAGCATAAAAGGAATATGAAATAATCTGATCCATTAAATGTATTATTTCAGGAAATCGTCCACTCTTGAATATTTTTTTGACAATTCATTTGTTATTATAAAAAATATAACTACATTTGCACTCCCAATCGCGGACCTGCGGGCGTGGCGTAATTGGTAGCCGCGCTAGACTTAGGATCTAGTGCCGGAAGGCGTGGGGGTTCGAGTCCCTTCGCCCGCACAAAAAATGACTCAACTTTCAGTTGGGTCATTTTTGTTTTCAACAGGCCAACCAGCTC
>JAZNXX010000032.1:0-4825 GCA_045594125.1 Candidatus Egerieisoma sp. | reverse complement strand
GTGGAGGGTGTGTCGTATATACCTGATGCGTGGGCCGTTGCTTGTTTTAGTCCGAGGGTTTTACCAGAACCTGCTTTCATAAGACAAGTGGATGGACCACGCTTTTTTTACAATAGCAGGTATATGGGATACAATGAGTTCATTCTGATAGTCAATGCCGCCTCCGTCATCATTCTGTTGGTGATGGCCCTGCTATGGCTCTTGGTGCAGCGGGGCTTCAATCCCTATTATAAGTTCACACCCCTGCGGTTGCTCCATTTCCTGCCTGCCGTGCTGTCGCTGATACTCTTCTGTGCGAGCGTCTTCTCATTGCCGCAGAGCCGATACTACGACTTTATGATTCACGAGAACACGGGCGATGATACTTGGCTGGGCGATGTAAACTATACGATAGTGCTGCTTCAGCTCATCGGCTATTTCTATACGATATTCCGCTATCTCCACAAGGTGAAGCACTTTGCCCGCAGCCACTACTCCGCCGCCGAATTGCAACGCAAGGTGTGGATTCCCCGCTTCATAGGGTTGTTTGCCGCTATGTTTGTGGTGGGCTTTTGCCGAAAAGGAACTCACCAACTCCAACAAGGTGAACTGGGCACGGGCCTCGGTCATCCTGCTTACGGCATTCGTCATAGCCCTGCTGGGCGGAATCCTGTTGTTCGGGTGGTATATACATAATCATTAACTATAAAAATTTGGACGAATATGAAAAGACTCGTTATGATGGTGTTGATACTCGTCGCAGTGGGCGGGACAACCGACGCAAACGCACAGAACTGGCTCAAGAAATTGGGCAAGACTGCAGAAAAGGCTGCAAAAAATGCAGTTGAAAGGAGTGTTGAACGTAACGTTGAGCGTAAAACTGAAAAAGCTGTTGACAAAGTGTTCAACCCTGAATTTGAAAAGAACAACCAGCAGCAACAGCAGCAACAGCAGCAACAGGCTGCCCAGCAATACAACAATCAGGTACAGCAGACTGCAAATGTCAATCCCGACGGAACAGCAGCTGCATTGCCAGCAGAAGAACCTATTGAAATGACCTATGCAAAGAGCGATTTCGTGCCGGGTGATGAAATTTTCTTTGAAGATGATTTGGCGAATGAACAAATGGGAGAGTTCCCGAGCAAATGGGATTTGATAAGAGATTATGCAGAAGTGGCTTCTTTCGCGGGAGTGAAATGTATCAATGTGGAAGATGGTGTGGTAATTAGACCATTGATGAGTGATATGAAGAATTACTTGCCGGATGTTTTTACGTTGGAATTTGATTTTTGGGCTACTGAGGAAACATACGAAAGCAATAGAGAAAGATATGAAATTTATTTTTTGAATGAAAAAGGTAATAAGATTCACGATTTTCAAGTAGGCGGTTCGGGTTGGAGCCAGTGGTGGTATGACACCCCTGACGGGGAAGATAGAAACGGAAGTGGACCCGGTCAAAATTTAAAACCGGGGGCTTGGCATCACTTGTCGTTCTCTTTCAATAAAAGAGCGATAAAGATGTATATCAATGGAGTAAGAGTGGCAAACATTCCTAATGCTGCCAAACCTGCTTCTTTACAAATATATATGAGAAGAAGCGTTGTGCATAGTAAAGAGGATTTCAAGTACCCACCTAATGCAGGTATTACCAACATTCGTATAGCCAAGGGAGCCGTACCTCTCTACGACCGTATGATGTCGGAGGGCAAGTTCATCACCTACGGCATCACGTTCGACGTGGGCAAGGCCACTATCAAGCCCGAATCGATGGGTGAAATCAACCGCATCGTGACGCTGATGACCGAAAACCCCGACTTGAAGTTCTCGGTAGAAGGTCATACCGACTCTACGGGTAATCCAGCCAGTAACCAGACCCTCAGCGAGCAGCGTTCGCAGGCTATCGTCGCCAAGTTGGTGGAAATGGGCATTGCGGCTGACCGCCTAACTGCAGTAGGCAAAGGCCAGAGCACCCCAATAGCCGACAACTCAACCGACGAAGGCCGCGCCAAAAACCGCCGCGTAGAGTTTGTTAAAATGTAATCTGCCTCACTGAATTGATAATTTTAAAATTATCAATTCTAAAAAAAGAAAAAATAGTTCTTTGACATATTGGTTTATACGTTTTATGTTGAATTAAGATTCCAAATTCAGTATCTTTACTACAACAAATAATCATATTATGGTACAACAGAATAGTATTAAAGTATTTGAAGAGAAGAAAGTCCGTATCCTTTGGGATAACGAGACAGAAGAGTGGTACTTCTCTGTAGTTGATGTAGTGGCAGTATTAACTGATAGTGAGAATCCAAGAAGGTATTGGAGTGATTTAAAGAGAAAATTGATTAAAGAGGGAAGTCAGTTGTACGAAAAAATCGTACAACTGAAAATGCTGTCATCTGATGGTAAATTTTACAAAACAGATGTGGCAACAACCCAGCAAATTTTCCGCATTATCCAATCAATACCATCTCCAAAAGCAGAACCATTCAAATTATGGATGGCTCAAGTTGCAAAAGAAAGATTGGATCAGATGCAGGACCCTGAACTCTCTATTAAACAGGCTATGCAAGATTATAAGCGATTGGGTTACTCAGACAACTGGATAAACCAACGTCTTAAAAGTATAGAGATAAGAAAGGAACTCACAGATGAATGGAAACGCAGAGGCTTACAAGAAGGAATACAATTTGCTACTTTAACAGATATTATTTATAAGAGTTGGGCAGATAAAACAGCTAAAGAATACAAAGAATTTAAAGGATTGAAAAAAGAAAATCTGCGTGATAATATGACCAATAAAGAATTGGTATTAAATATGTTGGCAGAAATATCCACAAAAGAAATATCCGAAAGCACTCAACCTGATACTTTTAAAGAACATAAAGATGTTGCTAAAAGAGGAGGCAATATTGCCAGAGAAGCCCGTATCAGACTGGAAAATGAAACGGGGAAACCGGTAATCTCACCATTAAATGCAAAAGAAAGCCTACAATTAGGCAATAATACAGAAGAGTAATTAAATAAATCCTCTTCAACATAAAGCGTGTAAACCAATATAAGTTTACACGCTTTTTTTTGTTAAACTATTGACAACTAATCTAATGTTATGAAACGATTTCTTACTATAATACTTGCAATGGCAACACTTGTTGCAGTACCAGAGCAGGTGCAGGCGCAAGGGTTTCTTAAAAAACTTAAAGAGAAAGCCAATAATGCTGTAGGCAATGTTCTTGGTGTGGATATGGGCACCCAGCAAGAGCAGAACCAGCAATACCAACAGAACCCGCAGGAGAATCAGATTACCTCTACTGCAAGTGCTACCGATAAGATTCCAAAATTAAGACAGACCTCATTTGTTTGGGATGCTACAGTACAGCCAAGTACTGCTTCAACAGTGCAGGCACTTATGCAGGAGCTTCCTGCACTCCCAGCAATTGAGGAGATAGTGAACCCTAATGCCCACGCAAGGGAGATTTATTATAACCAGCTTGTAGCAATTGATTTGAGGGTTGATGAGCTTGATGCACAGTGGGCATGCTCAGATGCTGAGATGATTGCCCAGAGGGATAAGATGTATGCAGAGTTGCAGGATATTATTGGTTTGAGCGTTGAAGAGCAGAAAAGGCTGGAGGATCCTTCAATTTCCCAGGCAGAAAAAGCTGCACTTGAGGAGAAGATGAGAAAGCACATCATTGGAGATTTTGATCCAAACAAGATGCAACAGACCTTTGAGAGCAAACGGGCCAGAATGGATGAATTGGAGAAAGAGATGAATCCATTGGTAAAGAAAGCGGAGAAAGGTACACTTACACCACAGGAGAACAACCGCCTGATGGAAATCAACAATGAAATTATGCAGATTCAGAGTGAATTGATGCAGTCTGTGAATATGGGCAATATTATGGAAACTACCCAGAAGGCTACAGCATTTGCAAACAAATACACAATGCAGCAGCAACAGTTGATGCAGAAAGTAAAACAATATCAGGAGCGGGCTGCAGCTCTTTCTGGAAATGATGCTGGTCTGATAAAAAGTTGTCAGGAGATAGCAGAAGATTTTGAAGCCCAGTTGCAGGGGATATACAATCAGATTTACCAGACTGATGATGTAAATACAATACATCAGTTGTATGACCAGGCAGAGGATATAGTAAAGAACTACAGAGAAAAGGCTGCAAAGAAATATCTTGCAGGGTTGAAAGTAAGATTGGAAACAGCCAAAAAAATGTACCCGGAGGCAGAGCAGCTTTATTCAGAAATGGCACTTGCAGGACTAACCCCGGCTTGTGCAACCCGCAGGGCACCTCTTAACCTTGTAAAGAACTGTATAGATATACTGAATGATGCATACGAGGATTTCCCTCAGCCGGATGTAATGCCGTTTAAGATTGAGCCGATAAATATTGCTTGTCTCAAACCGGGAGACGGACTCAGATATGCAGAGAGCGGATTCAGATCTGCATTCTCTTACGGAAGTGGAGCATCAGTAGAAGAAGTTTTCTTTAAAGAAACAGAACTTTCTGTTTACAATGAGCAGGATAAACAATTCTACAAGATTATAAATGGCCAAAGGGTTGCAGACGATCCTCAAAAACCTCAGGACTTCAACAAGCGCAAAGCTGGAAAAACTGATGCAACTCAGGAGAGTTTCTATGGAGATATCCCTCTCCGCCAGGGTGGCCGTACAGCGGTATATGACAAAGGTGGCTGCCTTATCCTTCACGATGGCACAATGGTTTATCCACTTGCAGCAGTGAGGTATCCCGACAGAATAGAGTTCATTACCAGAAATGTTTACTCAGAGACAGAAAACTCAGAAGCAATGTTTGTCAAATGCACCTACAAA
>JAZNXX010000031.1:0-70468 GCA_045594125.1 Candidatus Egerieisoma sp. | reverse complement strand
TAAGTATATACGCTACTACAATAATGATAGAATCAAACTGAGGCTAAATGGAAAGAGCCCGGTACAATACCGAGCTCTGTTCCAATCCAGGTCCGCTTCTTAATAATGTTAAACCGTCCAACTTTTGGGGGTCACATCATTGCCACAACGGATCTTATTTTATTTTACTCTTTTTGCCTCTATTCCTCATATGCCTATTGTTGAGGTTATGGAGTATTGGGGCAATCTTTTCTGTATCCTTTTTTGATGACGGTGATATTAGCAGCAAGCGCAGTAGTTAGCTACAATGTGAGCTTTTACAGCAACAGCTACGAATACCAATACCAAGATTGATGATACGATGAAACCGATAACTTTCCAACGTTTCATCCAGATGTTGTTGTTTAGGCCGATAGTGTGAAGTGCACTCCAGAAACCGTGGTTTATATGCAACCATAGAGCTGCAAACCATACAAGATATACGATCAATACCCATAGAGGTTTGAATGTTGCTTTCATCAATACTGAACCAACCTCAGGGTGGCTTCCCATCATCTCAGGCAACTGCATCTTTGCCCAGAAATGGGTAAGGTGGAATGCCAAAACACCCAAAACGATAATACCAAGGACCAACATATTCTTAGAAGCCCAGTCGTCGGTTTTAGCCTTGTTGGCAACAGCATATCTTTGAGGACCACGAGCCTTCAAGTTTATGTAATTAAGAATAAAAGCGTAGACAATGTGGATAATGAAACCTGCAGCAAGAACAGGAACCATTACTGTTACAATAGGCAACGCCATAAATTCGCAACCAGCATTAAATGCCTCGTCGCTGATAAGTGAAAGGGCATTTACAAAAGCATGGATAAACAAGAAAAGAATAAGGAAAAGTCCACTTATACTCATTATAAGTTTCTTTCCAATCGAAGATGTAAAGATATTAGCCATATCGTTGTTTAAGTTATTTTTATATGTTTATTAATTCAAATTAGGTATGCAAAGATAACCTCTTAGTTGCAATTATCATAATATTTGGCTACTTTTGTTTGGTTTTAATGCCAAAATTGTTCACAAATTCGACTTATCTGACAGGAAAAATGAGATACAGAAGAGTATTATTGAAGTTGAGCGGAGAGAGCCTTGGAGGCAAATCCGGAGCAGGTCTTGATCCTGCAATGATGCAGCAGTATGCAAAGGAGATTGCGGCGGTTGCATCCAAAGGTGTTCAGGTGGCCATCGTTATAGGCGGAGGCAATATTTTTAGAGGTATGACCGGTGTGGGGAAGGGTGTGAGCAGAGTTAAAGGCGACCAGATGGGAATGCTTGCAACAGTGATAAACAGTATAGGCCTCTCGATGCATATCAAATCGCAAGGTGTGGAGGCTGAGGTATTTACATCTATACAGATGGAACCTGTAGCCCGCTATTATGCAAAAGAAAAGGCTGTTGAGGTTATGGAGAAGGGTGGCGTGGCTATCATTGCCGGAGGTACAGGAAACCCATATTTTACTACCGATTCCGCTGCAGCATTGCGCGCCTGTGAGATCGAGGCAGATGTCTTGCTCAAGGGAACAAGGGTTGACGGAGTCTATACTGCCGATCCGGAGAAGGATCCTACAGCTGTCAAGTTTGACAGGATTACCTTTGATGAGGTCTATTCCCGCGGCCTGAAGATAATGGACCTTACAGCATTTACCCTCTGCAAGGAGAACAAGTGCCCTATTATGGTCTTTGATATGGATACTGAGGGTAATCTTCAGAAATTGCTCTCCGGAGAGGAGATAGGCACATTGGTTACAAACCAGATAGATTAATAATAAACAAAAACTGATATACTATGGAAATAAGTGTTTCAAAAGAGTGTATTGCTCAGGCAAAAGAGAAAATGGCAAAAGCTTTGTCGCATTTGGAAGAGGAGTTGAGAAATTTCAGGGCAGGAAAGGCCAATCCCGCTGTCTTCAACTCAGTAGTTGTAGATTATTACGGTAGTCCGACACCTATACCGCAGGTTGCAAGTATCACAACACCGGATGCAAAGACTATCCTTATCCAGCCTTGGGAGAAGAAACTTATTGCAGCTATCGAAAAGGCTATTATGGATGCAAACTTGGGTTTCACCCCTCAAAATAATGGCGAGCAGATCAGAATCAATATCCCTGCACTTACAGAGGAGCGTAGAAAAGAGCTTGTGAAACAGGCAAAAGCTGCAGGCGAGACTGCTAAGGTAAGTATCCGTAATGCACGCCGCGATGTTGTGGATGCACACAAGAAGTATCAGAAAGAGGGGCTTCCTGAGGATGTCTGCAAGGATGCTGAGGCAACTATCCAGAAAGAGACAGATGCTTTCAATAAGAAAGTTGATGAGACAATTGCTGCAAAAGAGAAGGAGATAATGACTGTGTAAGGTATTTCTCCTTGCGATAGCAGAAACAGAGAGGGTAACCGAAGGGGATTTCAGGATAAGAACCTTTCAGGTTACCCTTATTGTTTTGTAACTCTTACAAAGATTTGCCCTTGCCTCCGTTCAATGTCAATGGTACAAGAGCAGCAGGAGTCTTAATCAGGAAGCTTCGGATTATCAGTGTTATTCCCATTATTATGAATGGGATGCTCAGAATCTGTCCCATATTGAGGATCATCCCCTCTTCAAATGAGACTTGAGGCTCCTTTACATACTCTATAAGGAAACGGGATCCGAATATGCCTATAAAGAATATTCCCAATAGAAGGCCTCTCTTTATCTTTTCAAGGGAGAAGTAATAGAGCAGCATCATTATAATTCCTGTAGCCAGGTAGCAGAGGGCTTCATAGAGTTGGGTAGGATGTTTAGGAACTGTCTCACCCCTCAATTCAAAAATGAATCCCCAAGGCAAATCTGTCGGATTGCCATAGATCTCGGAGTTCATAAGGTTTCCGAGCCTGATAAACATTGCAGCAAAACAGACGGCTATTGCAAGTCTGTCGAGAAGCCATAAATATGAGATATTGTGTTTCTTGCCATATTTTTTCACAAACCACCACATTCCAATCATAATTGCAATGGTGCCGCCGTGACTTGCAAGTCCTCCCTCCCAAACCTTGAATATCTCTATCGGGTTGGCCAGGTAGTATTCCGGTTGATAAAATAATACGTGACCCAATCGGGAGCCGATTATTGTGCAGGCCAGCAATGTGTAGAGCAGAGTGTCGAGCAGGGTCAACGGCAACCCCTCCCTTTTGAAAAACTTGGTAAAGAGCCAGTAGCCAAGGATGAAACCTGCCATAAAGAGCAGTCCGTAATATCTCAGATGTATAGGGCCTATCGCTATCAGTTCCGGATCAACATTCCAGTTGACTGCAAATGGTAAAATTGTAAGTATATTCATATTTATCAATCAGGGTTATCTGCTCAAACGTGAAAATACACTCAAAGGAATGGCCTTCCCGAATTTGTCCCTCAAGACAAGCTCTCCAAAGGTGAGTCCGGTCTTGCCGGCAGGGCTCTCTTTGGTGAGTGCCTCCCGTACAATCATATTCTCTTTTAATCCGAAGGCGCTTCTGACAGCTGTGTCGGCCAACAATGCTGAGTAGCCGTTTGAGTAGAGGTTCAATACCATAAAGGCATCTTCTGGAGCAACTATTTTTGAACAATTGAGAAGAAGTTCATAGAGCAGTTCGTCAAGTTTCCACTTTTCACCGTCGGGACCGTGTCCGTATGCCGGTGGATCAAGTATGAGGCCATTGTAGAGTTTACCTCTCTTTACCTCTCTCTTTACAAACTTTAAGGCATCTTCAACGACCCATCTTATATTGTCAAGACGGCTCGATTCCATATTTCCTTTTGCCCAGGTGACAACCTGTTTTACAGAGTCAAGATGGGTTGTGTCAGCTCCTGCCGAACGGGCTGCCAATGAGGCTGCTCCTGTATAGGCAAAGAGGTTGAGAACTTTAGGCAATCCCCTGTCGGGATTTGATTTGAATTTGTTTACAAGCCTTGATGTCTGGGAGTGGATGAAGTTCCAGTTTGGTGCCTGCTCAGGGAATACGCCCACGTGTTTGAAGGAGGTCAGGCCGAGACGTAGTTTGAAATCCATACCGCCGCCATTATATGCAATATACCACTGCTCCGGCATCTTTTTGAGCATCTTCCAGGTGCCGCTCTCCTCCTTTCCAGATCTGCCGAAACCTGCTCCGGTTACAAATTTTGTATGAGCCAGTTTCTCCCATTCATTCTCCGAGAGCGTCTTGGCCCAAATTGCTTTTGGCTCGGGGCGGGCCAATATATAGGACCCGAATCTCTCAAGCTTCTCAAAGTTTCCGGAGTCTATCAGTTCATAATCTTTCCAGTTCTGCGGGCTTTCCAACAACATACTCAATCTTTTTTTGTTTTTAAATAAGGATATATGAAACTTCAAAAATAGTTAAAATTTATTATTTTTGCGCCGAATTCAGAATTTAAAAATTTGTGGTTATGCAACAAAGTATTGATACTTACAATTTCAGCGGTAAAAAGGCTATTGCACGCGTTGATTTTAATGTTCCATTGAACGGACAGTTTGAGATTACAGATGATACAAGAATCAGAGCTGCCATCCCTACACTAAAGAAGGTATTGGCTGGCGGCGGTTCACTTATCCTTATGTCTCACTTGGGAAGACCAAAAGGAGTTACAGAGAAATATTCACTAAAACATATCATATACAGAATTGAGGAGCTATTGGGAGTTAAGGTAAAATTTGCAGAGGATTGTATGAAAGCTGATGCAGAGGTTGCTGCACTTCAGCCAGGAGAGGTGCTTCTTCTTGAGAACTTGCGTTTCTACGCAGAGGAGGAGGGCAAACCTCGCGGATTGGCGGAGGATGCAACTGATGAGGAGAAGAAGGCAGCAAAGGCTCAGGTTAAGGAGAGTCAGAAGGAGTTTGTCAAGAAACTTGCCTCTTATGCAGATTGCTACATCAATGATGCCTTCGGTACTGCACACCGTGCTCACGCATCTACTGCGCTTATAGCAAAATATTTCCCTAACGACAAGATGTTCGGTTACATTATGGAGGGTGAGATTAAGGCTATTGACAAGGTATTGCACAATGGCGAGCATCCTGTAACTGCCATCATTGGTGGTGCTAAAGTCTCATCAAAAATCGGAATCATTGAGCATCTGTTTGATGTATGCGACAATATGATTATCGGTGGCGGTATGGTTTATACCTTCGTGAAGGCTCAAGGGGGAAAGATCGGAAAATCACTTTGTGAGGATGACCAGATGGAGTTGGCTCTCAATATCATCAAAAAGGCAGAGGAGAAGGGTGTGAAACTCTATTTCTCAAAAGAGGTTGTCATTGCAGATGATTTCTCAAATGATGCAAATACCCAGATTGTGAATAACTTTGAGATTCCTGACGGATGGGAGGGAATGGATGCAGCCCCTGCAACACTTGCTGTTTGGGAGGAGGTTCTTATGAACTCCAAGACAATTCTATGGAATGGCCCAGTAGGCGTATTTGAGATGCCTGCATTTGCAAAAGGTACAAATTACATCGCTGAGATTCTTGCAAAGGTTACCTCAGAGAAGGGTGCATTTACACTTGTCGGTGGTGGCGACTCAGTAGCAGCAGTTACCCAGATGGGCTATGCCAACAAAGTAAGTTATGTATCAACAGGTGGTGGCGCAATGCTCGAGTACCTTGAGGGTATAGAACTCCCTGGCATCAAAGCCATCAGAGAGTAATCTCAAAAGACTTTTATACTTAGTCCAGGCTAACCGACTCGACCAAAGATGATAAGTTATAACCCAAGAGTGTCAGACATAACTCAGGATAGGCGGTTATGGCTCCGAGGGCCCTGGCATAGCTCTGGATTGTCAGGTTATGCACCCCGGGGAGCAAACATAGCTCAAGATAGTCAGGTAATGGATCAAGATGAGCCGGGGCTAAAGATAAAAAACTAAAATGAAGCGGGAAATCCATATCAGGTGGATGCCCGCTTTTCTATTTTAGATGCCTTTCGTACGGATAAAGCTATAGCAGCTATAGCCCCCCTCGCAGACAATCCAATACCCTTGAGTTAGGAAACTACAGCATACTTGCGGCTCGGCGCAAGGGGGGGTGACAAGAAGGATGGCGCAAGGTGGGCTGAATGGCTATGCAAAATGATGGAAGTATAACGGGTGGTCTTGGGTGGGGACCATAATGAATGTTTGTCGCAAGGGGGTTGGGCACCGAAATCGCGGCTGTAGAGCATTTAGCGGTCCCAACCCGGTAAAATTCAGAGGGGTTGGGATTTCGAATCGGCCCTGCAAAGCGTGTATGGCACATTTGCGGTCCCAACCCTTTTGCAAATAGCGCATAAGCTCAATGCTGATGGTACACCCTTTTGCAAATAGCGCATAAGCTCAATGCTGATGTACCCTGAAGCGCATCGGGGCAGATTCGCGAGGTCATAGGATTACAGGAATTTGACAGCAGAATGAGTTTGTGCTCGAGAATGAAACTGAGGTGCAGGGAGGAATAGTGTTATAGCTGTATTGGCAGCAATCTCTGGCGGATTGCCAATATGGATTTTCTGCATTTTTCTGCGATAATAGCTTTAGGCAATTCACCGACTGCCGGAGACTCTGTAGAGTTTTTCCTGTTACATCCTTTCGATGTAGCGGCGCATATCCTTCTCTTTAATGGATTCGCGTTTGTCGTACTCTTTCTTTCCCTTTGCGAGAGCAATGTTGAGTTTTGCGTAACCATTGTCGGCAATGAACATCTTGATGGCTACAATTGTGAGACCCTTCTCTTTTACTCCGCGCTGCAATTTCTTGAGCTCCTTTTTGTTGAGCAACAATTTCCTGTCGCGACGGGGATCGTGGTTGAAGAGGTTGCCCCACCAATATTCGGCAATATGCATATTCTTGACATAGAGTTCTCCGTTTGAGAAATAGCAGTAGCTCTCCACCAGCGAGGCCTTGCCCGCCCTGACAGATTTGATCTCTGTACCTGTCAGTACGATACCTGCTGTATATTTGTCGAGAAATTCGTAGTCGAAACCTGCCCTTTTGTTCTTGATCTCTATGTTGCTTTTAGCCTTTGGCATAATACCTCTCTCCTGTAACCTTAATAAATCCGACGGCCTCCAAAAGTTGTGGAAGCTCTGCAAAGGTAACGAATTTTAGCCTATATTTGTTTTCCGAAAATAATAAACTCATATTTTATCCCTACAATAGATGAAAAGTTCCGGTTTTCAAGAGATAAGAGGCCAGATTGCAGCAATTGCCGCGGAGTATGACGCAATATGCGTTCTTGGTCCTACGGCAAGTGGGAAGACCCGTTTTGCAATAGAACTGGCTGTTGCGTTGAGTAGTGTTGAAGATGGTGAGTTCAGGGCAGGAGCTGAGATTATATCTGCAGATTCCCGTCAGGTATATAGAGGAATGGATATTGGTACAGGTAAAGATCTGGATGAATATGTTGTGGATGTAACTGTCGGGGAGAATGGTCTGGCAGTTGTCGGGGAGAGTGCTAAAAATAAAGGTAACGGGGAAGGTGGTGTGAAAGCGAAAGATATTGGGGATGTTGATGAGAAAGGAAAAATATACAGGGCGCAGATTCCATATCATCTGACAGATATTGTGGAGGCGGGAGAGAAATACAATATTTTCCAATATCAGAGAGACTTTTCCAGGGCCTACAAATCAATTAAGGAGCGGGGAGTTGTTCCGATAATATGCGGCGGATCTGGTCTCTATATTGAGGCTGCAACCAGAGGTTATGCACTGCAGGATGTACCGCAAAATCCGCAACTCAGGGAGAAATTGGAGCAGAAGAGTTTGGATGAACTGGCAGAAATGGTCAGGGAGCTGAAAAGAAGAAGAGGCCAGGAGCCGCACAACACTACCGATTTTGATACAGTAAAGCGTGCGGTCAGGGCAATAGAGATTGAACTATATGCATTGGAGCATGGTACACCGGAGCAGGAGACCCCACTTTTGCCCCAAAAAGTCTACTATATAGGTGTAGATGTCGACAGGGATTTGAGAAATAGGAAGATTGACAGGAGACTCCGTGCAAGATTGGAGGAAGGAATGGTTGATGAGGTCAGGGGGCTGCTCGACAGAGGACTTTCGCCTGAAGATCTCATATACTACGGACTGGAATATAAATTCTTGACCCAATATGTAGTGGGGGAGCTGGAATATGAAGAGATGGTGGAGAAGTTGGGAATTGCTATCCATCAGTTTGCAAAGCGTCAGATGACCTGGTTCAGGGGAATGGAACGTAAAGGAATAGAGATCAACTGGATAAAACTGTAGATGTAGAATAAAAAATGAAAGAATAAACAAAAACAGAAAGGATTTATAGATATGAAAAAGAGTATTATAACTGTGGTTGCACTTGTGGTGATGATTGTATCGATGGCTCCTCAAGTATTTGCGCAGAAATCTTCACAATTGAAGTATTATGATGCCAGGGAGCTCGGGCTGCCTGTGCTTGGAAAAGGTTTTGATGATTGCGTCAGGGAGAACGACACTATAAGTGACGGTTTCTATACCAGATTGCCAGCAGATATCCAGAATGTTGTAAGGAAGGCTGTGTGGGATTTGGGCCAGAACTCGGCAGGTCTGGCAATAAGATTCCGTACAAACTCAAAATGTATTGGCGCAGAGTGGAAGCCTCTCAACAACTTTGGAATGGCCCATATGGCTGCAACAGGTGTAAAGGGACTTGACCTATATGCCCTTATGGATGGTGAGTGGACATTTACCGGAACAGCCCAGCCAAATGGCAAAAACTCCCGAAATGTCTTTATCAGGAAGATGGATGGGGCAATGCGTGAATACCTAATGTATCTCCCGCTGTATGACGGTATCATAGATTTGAAGATAGGTGTCGACAGCAGTGCTGTAATTGAATTGCCGCAAGTGGCAGATCTGCTACCTGCAAATGAAAAGAGTATGGCAAAAGAGGATCTTCCGATAGTATTTTATGGCACAAGTGTAACACAGGGCGGTTGTGCAACACGTCCCGGTATGGCATATCCTGCGCTCATAGAGAGGGCATTGCATAAAGAGACAATCAACCTCGGATTTAGCGGAAATGGCAGGATGGACAAGATTATGGCCGACAAGATTGCCACAATTCCGGCATCTGCCTATGTGATAGATTGTCTTGCAAACTGTACCTATGATATAGTAAAGGATAGTACAGAGTATTTTATACGCGCTATAGCAGAGGCAAATCCTGAGACTCCCATCTATATGGTATCGAACTATTGCTATCCATACCAGGATCTCGATGCTGAATTCCAGAGAGATGCAGCTGCTGAAAACAGGTTGTGGAGAGAATTTTGCGATAAATTCAGGAAAGAGGGCTATAAGAATATCAAATATATAGATGTATATGCTAATGGAGTGATGGAAAAATCACCGCTCGGTCCCGACCACGAAGGTACTGTAGATGGAGTCCATATGACAGATTTGGGCTTCAGCAGATTTGCCAAGTTCCTCTTGAAATGGCTGAAGTAAAGAGATACAGAAGAATAGAATAAATAATATTGTAGACATAGTGTAGAAGATATGGAGAATCAGATAAACGAAAATTTGCCGCGCCGTCAGGCTGTACTTGACAAATTGAATGAGTGGGGAATCCCCTTTACAATGTATGAACATCCCCCTCTCCCTACTATTGAGATAGCACTCGAGTATTGGAAAGATATAACTGCCACCCATTGCAAAAATCTCTTTTTCAGGAACCATAAAGGTAACAAACACTATCTTGTGGTATTTGAATGTCACCAGCAGATGGCAATCCACGATATTGAGAAGATGTTGCATCAAGGCAAATTAAGTTTTGCATCGGAGCAGAGAATGGACAAATATCTTGGCTTAAAGCCGGGGTCCGTCTCACCTTTTGGCCTCATAAACGATGCAAACAGGGAGGTGAAGCTCTTTCTTGACAAAAACCTGAAAGATGCGCCGTTGTTGAGTTTTCACCCTAATGACAATAGGGCAAGTCTGGTTGTGAAGAATGAAGACTTTATGCGCTATCTTGAGAAATGGGGTGGCGAGTACGAGTTCCTGGAGTTATACTGATCTCCGATGTTTTACTGATTGTTCAAAAGCTGTGAAATATATTTGTTGAGATTTGTTTCATTGCTTTTTAGTCCAAGTTTTTTTCTGATTGAGCTGCTGATTATATAATGGCGGCTCATTTTTGTATATAGACCTATATCCTTGCCATTCAGTCCTAAGGCATAGAGGCAGCAGTATGATATTTCAATAGAAGATAAGCCCATTTTCTTAAGATAGTTTATAAACTCTGGATATTTCAGTTCAAAAGCAGTGTTGTTTGATTCAATAAAATTAGCTCTGTCATTAATTAATTTTTCCAGATTATGCTGAGACTCGTTGTATTTTCTTTCATCATCAGTAATATGTGCAGCCAAAAAACTGTTCAACAACTCAATTCTATTGAAAATGATCTTTTTGGTAGATTCATCAATGATCGTATTACCTTCTATAATTTCAGTTAGTTTGATCTTCTCCAATTCCAATTGCGAACAATGCATCCTATACTTTTCACTCTCTGCAACCTTTAACTTAAGTTTGTTGCGGATGGTAAGGATGGTAGTTCCGAGAATGACCAGAATAAATAGTGTAGCGAAAATATATTGTTGCTTCTGCAGTTTTTCCTCCATTATTTTCATATGCTGATAATATCTCTCTTCAATGAATTTAGCATCTTGCCTAAAAACTACCATATCAAGCGAGTCTGTAATTTTTAGATACATTTTGTAATGCTCTAGAGCCTCTGAGGTATTCCCAATATTTTCGAATATTCTCGATGTAATGGTATAGTAGCGGGCATCTTTTCGGGTATTATACTTGTTGTGTTGCTCTATGGCCCAAAGTGCCTCTCTGTATTTGCCAACATCTTTATACGCTTTTGCTAATGTTATCCAATGTATGTTGTTGTAATCAACCTCGTGCAAATATCTATCAATTTCACCAAGTACGGATGAATCGGATAGAAAACTATTGGCGTATGAAATTTTGAGTTCAAAGAATTTTGACAGTTGTATTTGTGTAGCATATGATGCAAAGCTTGAAAGAGTATTCAGGATTCTAGCTGCGCCAATAGTATCATTTTGTAAAAGATAACCATTGTGGGCACAACACAGTGAGTTAAAATATGATGAATTGTTTTTGTCCTTAAAGAATAAAGCCGCACTGAGCATATTTTCAGTGTACTTATTGTATTCGTATAAAGAGAGGTGAATCTGTGCCTTAGAAAATAACGCACGGGCTTTTGTTAGAGAGTCATTTGAGGTCTTACCATAGTCTAACCCTCTTACATAACTTTCCATAGCAGCATCATTGTTTCCGCTATTGTCATATATCCTTCCCTGATAATAAAATGTACGAAGCTTATCTGTTGCATCCCCTTTCTTACTATAGTAGTCAATAGCTGGTTGTAGTATGGAAAAGTCTGTTTTATCAATATAATTCTTATCAAGCGCCATAGAGAGCAACAATGCGTATTGGGCAAGTATTTCTTTACTATTAAGCTTGCTTTTGTCAATATTCTCCAATACGGAAAGAGCACTATCCGGATAGTTTTCAATATAAGAGTCAACATCATTCAGTAATCTTATAGAAGTTTTTTCAGTGGAGCAAGCTGTGATCATGAAAATAATTACAGGCAAAATACATAGGTTTTTCATATAATATGGAACTTTTATATTTTACAATGAGAAGGAATCTTATTGCTGACGAACTCTTTATAGTATTAAGTATAAATCCAGATAATTGATTTTACAAATGTAATTAAAATGCCAATATGCTGCACTAAACCTACGTTTAGTTATTGAAAAAAGTATGATGTTAAACTTTTGAAAAATGTGGCCTGAAAATATTTTTTAACATTCAGAAAATCAATGCATTATCTTTGAAAAAAAGTTGGATGTTAAACTTTCGAAAACTATCTTTGTAATGGGAGAGCGCCTGTTTTCCCCTAAACCCAAACAGTATGCCTATGAAAAGTGTTTTCTCAATTATTGTACTCCTATTATTTGGTTCCTCTCTTTTTGCCCAGGAGAACGTTGGAGAGAGTAGGGGCAGGGATAGTGTAGCTGTCAACAGGAATGATGGTGCTATTCCATTACCGGATGTCTATGTGTATGGGTCGCGGTTGAATTTTGGAGCAAGGAGTTCGCAAATGAGTGCTGTTGCATTGCCGGCTGTTGATGTAAAGAGGTCTCCTGCCATCTTTGGCGAGACCGATGTGATGAAGGTGTTACAGAAACTTCCGGGGGTGCAATCTGCAGGTGACGGCAGAGCCGGAATCTTTGTGAGGGGCGGAAATTATGACCAGAATCTGATTACATTGGATGGAAGCACTCTCTATAATGCGGAGCACTTGAGGGGATTTGTTTCGGCAATAAATGCAGATATGATAGATAATGTGGTGCTCTATAAAGGTGGTTTCCCGGCGAGATATGGAGCCCGCCTGTCTGGAATTGTTGATATAGGGGTAAGGGAGGGCAACTTTGAGAAATTCCACGGCTCTGCAGGAATTGGAATGCTCTCTTCGAGGGTAAATGTTGAGGGACCTGTTATAAAAGGGACAACCTCTTTCAATGTGGGTGTAAGAGTCTCATATTTTGACGCTGTGGTAATGCCTTTGCTGGAGAAAATATATGATGATACAGAGACTCTGAATGTCTTTTCAAAAATGGATTATTATGATGTGAGTGCCAAACTGGTGCATAAGTTCTCCAGCAGGGACAAATTGTCTGCCGTCTTCTATATGGGAAAGGATGTAAATGATTCTGCACCTTCAGACAGCAAATTGGATAGGGAGGATATGAGTTACTCCTGGTTGAGTGAGAGGAGCAACAGGACTGAGAACGAGTGGGGAAATATACTCTCCTCAATATATTATACGCACAGACCCAATGAGAATCTCCTTGTCAATACAAATTTGAGCTTCAGCAGATATGACTACAGATTGAAGTTGTATTCGAAAATTCACGAACAGCAGTATGGGAATGGAGCTAATGGCAATCTTATATATGAATATGATGAGGACTCAAATCTCGAATATAATTCAGATATAGATGATCTCTCTCTATCTGCCGATTTTGACTACAGACGGGGACCCCACGATATCAGGTGGGGTGGCAAACTCTCTTTTCAGAGGTTCGGACCTGTGATGAATGTTTTTAAGGAGAGTTGCAAGAAGCAGTGGACAGGAAGTGCACTTGGCGAAACACGATACTTCCTGGATACGGTTTTGGGTGGGGATCATAATATGTATACACTCTCGTTGTATGCGGAGGATGACTTTGAGGTGAACAATTTCATTAATGTCAATTACGGTTTGAGATACTCATTCTATTCGGTAAAATCAAAGTCATACCATTCATTGGAGCCAAGGCTCTCGTTGCGCTTTCTGTTGAATGAAAAGATGGCAATCAAGGCCTCATATTCCCGTATGGCACAGGGCCTCCACCTTCTAAGCAACAGTAATCTTGTTATGCCGTCTGATATATGGGTTCCTGTGACGGATGAGATTCCCCTTATGACTTCAAACCAATGGGCCTTGGGATACAGCTATGATATTGCCAAAGGGGTCGGCCTCTCTGTTGAGGGATATTATAAGAGTATGGATAATGTGTTGGAGTATGCGGAGGGTGCTTCATATACAAGGACAAATGGAAACTGGCAAAATCAGGTTGTCTTGGGAGAAGGCAGAGCATACGGAGTGGAATTCTTATTGGAGAAGCGGGAAGGAAAGACAACAGGTTGGATTGGCTATACCTGGGCAAAATCTTTGAGACAGTTCGATTCCAAAGAGGGTATGCTCAATGGAGGCCGGGAGTTTTATGCCGGCAATGACCGCAGACATAATTTCAATATTGTCTTTTCGCACCAGTTCAACAAACATTGGCGGATCTCTGCCAACTGGACATTCCAGAGCGGACGGCGGGGTACCATAACCACAAGTGGAATCTATGGCGGAAAGCCCGATGAGTTTGATCCATATTCGGCCCCATTCAGTTCGCAATCGGGACTTCTTGGCGAGTATATGAGCACTGCTTTCGACAAACCTCTCCACTTTATAAAATTTTTACGATATTATACTCCTGATGAGCGCAACGGCTATGTTTTGCCGGAGGTTCACCGTCTCGATCTGGGGGTAAATTATTCAACTTTTGTGGGGATAGGAGATATGGATATCTCACTTGATGTCTATAATGTCTACAACAGGATGAACATATCAAATGTCTATCTTGGATATGAAGATGACAAACCTGTCCTCAAAGGTGTATGTATGTTTCCAATAATGCCGTCATTAAGTTTTGCCCTAACATTCTAAAATATGAAAATTGTCAGATATATACTTTTACTCTTCCTGTCGGCTGAACTTTTGTGCAGCTGCGAAAAGATCCTTTATATTGAAGATACCACTTCCGACAAACTTGTATTGAACGGGATAGCTTGTGCCGACACTCTGTTTTCCCTCTCAATTGCAAAATCCTATAACTATTGGGAGATGGCACAGATGCCGCAGATGGATTTCTGGCGGTATGAGATGCGTTACCGATATGGCAGCGAACCGGCCTATAAAGGTGATGCTGTGCTCTCGGGGGCCAAGGCTTTTCTGACGGTAAACGGGAAGGAGCAGATACCATTGTCATACGACTACTTCAACTATTCATATAGATGCAATTACTCTCCAAAAGCGGGAGACCGGCTTGAGGTGAGAGTTGATATGGAGAAGTACAGGAGCGCCAAGGTAGAATTTGAGATTCCGGAACCGTCAAAGATTGAAGTGGTCTCTTATGAAAAGGTATACTCAAGGATTCCGCAGTCCGATGTGAATTCAATTTCCGACATTATGGCTAAGGATACTGTTGCAAGAATTACCCTTAAAATCACAGATCCTGCCGATAAAAGCAACTATTACAGGCTGAAGGTGAGGGGTTATTCACAGGAGTATGCCGCAATGGCAACCTATTTTGTCACTGATATATTTTCGTCTGACGACATTATCTTCAGAGATGACCAGCTCAATAAGGAGTATAGGGGCTGGCCTGCCTGTTTTTCAAATATCTTCACCGACCAGATATTTGACGGTAAAGAGTATAACTTTGTAGTAGAGAGCCGATTGAGATCGGGCAAGAGCGGCAATCAGCCTATAATTGTCGAACTCCAGACAATTACAAAAGAGCTCTACTACTATCTTAAATCCACAATGCTCTACCGTATATCTGATCAGGATGCATATACTGAGCCTATTATCATAACAGGCAATGTGCAGAACGGCCTCGGAATAGTTGGAGGGGCAAGCACATACAAACAGGTGATTCACCTTTAGCAAAAAGAGGGCAACCCTTTGTTGTTCGGGTTACCCTCTCTTTTCTATTGGCTGAATGAACTCCCCTTATTGGCAGTTGCATACAAGGTTTCTGTCGCCGTAGCCGTTATCGACACGAGCAACAGCAGGCCAGAATTTGTTCTCTCTCAACCACTCAAGCGGATATGCAGCTGTTGTTCTGCTGTATGGATGGTTCCACTCGTCGGCGCAGACCTCGTCGGCTGTATGAGGAGCCATAACAACAGGGTTGTCTTTAGGATCCCACTCTCCGGCCTTGATCTTCTCGCACTCAATCTTGATCTGCTTCATAGCCTCGATGAAGCGGTCCATCTCCTCTTTAGGCTCAGACTCTGTAGGCTCAACCATAAGGGTCTCGTGTACAGGGAATGAGAGTGTAGGTGCGTGGAAACCGTAGTCCATAAGACGTTTTGCAATGTCGGTAGCATCAACGCCATACTCAGATTTGAAGTGCTGGCAGTCGATGATGCACTCGTGTGCTACGCGGCCTGTTGCTCCCGAGTAGAGTGTCTTGAACTCAGGCTCAAACTGTGCTGCCATATAGTTGGCATTGAGGATGGCAACCTGTGTAACCTTCTTGAGGCCGGCTGCGCCCAACAATTTGATATATGCGTGGGTGATAGGCAAAAGAAGCGGGTTGCCGTATGCAGCGGCACTTACTGCGGTAACACCTTTGCCTCCACACTCAGGGTCAAGCGGATGGCCAGGAAGGTATGGTGCAAGAGCCTTTGTACAGCAGATAGGGCCAACTCCAGGGCCACCACCGCCGTGAGGCATTGCAAATGATTTGTGGAGGTTCAAGTGACAGACGTCAGCACCTATATGTCCCGGATTTGTAAGGCCTACCTGTGCATTCATATTGGCACCGTCCATATAGACAAGACCTCCGTTCTCGTGGATGATGTTGCAGATCTCCTTAATCTGTACCTCAAATACTCCGTGTGTTGACGGATATGTGATCATAAGGCCGGCAAGGTTGGCGCTGTTGGCAGCAGCCTTCTCCCTCAACTCCTCAACATTGATATTTCCTTTATCGTCACAGCCTACAAGCACAATGCTGAAACCTGCCATAGCTGCAGATGCAGGGTTGGTTCCGTGTGCTGAGGTTGGGATAATCATAATGTTTCTGTGAGCTCCACCGTTAGCCTCGAGGAATCCCTTGATAGTCTTCAATCCTGCATACTCTCCGGCAGCACCTGAGTTAGGCTGCAATGAGCAGGCATCAAAACCTGTAATGACTGCAAGGTCGTGCTCAAGCTCCTTAATGAGCTCCATATATCCCTCGACCTGCTCTTTTGGCTGTAGAGGATGGACATTGCCCAACTCGCCCCAGCTTAGAGGGAGCATCTCAACAGCGGCATTCAGCTTCATTGTACAAGAGCCGAGAGGAATCATCGAGTGTGCAAGGGAGATATCTTTTCTCTCAAGTTTCTTGATGAATCTCATCATTGCAGTCTCAGAGTGGTATGTATTGAATACCTCGTGCTCAAGGAATCTGCTCTCCCTCTTCATAAACTCATCTGCAGCTGGAGCACCGGGACATCCCTGAGGCTGTGCATCAAAGATGGCAGCCACCTTCAAAGCCTCAGCACAAACAGTAAGTTCGTCAAAGCTGATCCTTACACTATTCTCTGTAGGATAGAAGAAGTTTATTCCGGCAGCCTCTGCTTTTGCCTTGATGGCAGCAGCATCAACACCCTGTACCTCGATTGTGTCAAAGAAGTGCTCTGCTGCAAGCTGATAACCCTTTCCTTTTAACAATCCTGCAACTGCGTGGGCATAGTGTGAAACCTTCTCTGCAATTGATTTTATGCCTGCCTCTCCGTGGTAAACGGCATACATACCGCTCATTGTAGCCATAAGGGCTGTCGCGGTACAAACATTTGAGGTAGCCTTCTCTCTCTTGATATGTTGCTCACGGGTCTGGAGGGCAAGTCTCACTGCGCTTTTGCCCAATCTGTCGACAGAAACACCAATGATTCTTCCTGGAATCTGTCTCTTGTAGTTATCTTTTGTTGCCATAAATCCGGCAGTAGGACCGCCGAATCCCATTGGGAGACCGAATCTCTGAGCCGAACCGACTGCACAGTCCGCTCCCCAGGCTGCAGGCTCCTTAAGGAGTGCAAGAGAGAGGAGATCGCAATATGCAGTAACAAGACCGCCGGCTGCGTGAACCTTGTTGCAGAACTCACTATAATCCCTTACCTCTCCGTTGGCAGCAGGATACTGCACCATAGCACCATAACATTTGTCGCTCAACTCTGCATTCCTGAAGTCACCGAGCTGAATCTCGATACCCAATCCTGCAGCACGGGTCTTGAGTACCGACAAAACTTGCGGGAAGATATTTTCATCTACAAAAACTACATTCTTGCCCGCCTTTACAGCATCTCTGCTTCTCACCTCAAACATCATTCTCATAGCCTCACCTGCAGCCTGGGCATCATCAAGCATAGAGCAGTTTGAAAGGGTGAATCCTGTAAGGCTGCTCACCATAGTCTGGAAGATGAGGAGAGCCTCAAGACGGCCCTGCGAAATTTCAGCCTGATATGGAGTGTAGGAGGTATACCAGCAAGGGTTTTCGAATATATTGCGGGTAATGACAGGAAGAACACCTGTTCCGTAATTACCCATACCGATAAGGCTTCTGAAAGGCCTGTTCTTGGATACCATCTGTTTGAGGTTGGCCAGATATTGGTTCTCCGAAACTGCCGGAGTCAAATCAAGCTCCTTCTCCAACAGAATGTCGGAAGGCACTGTCTGTTTTGTAAGCTCGTCCAGCGACTGGACATTGAGCACCTGGAGCATCTGCCCGATCTGGGCATCTCCAGGACCGATGTGTCTCTCAGTAAATGATAGTGACATAATTCAAAAGTGTATTTTTAGTGTAGTTTATATATCAAAAACATAGCTTACAAATATAGTGTAATTTTTGAAAATTTTGATATAAAAAAAATTGCATTATTTTTGCGAAAACAAAAACCTACAAATATGAGTCTATTAAGTAAAAAAATCTCCGAACTACAGGAGAGGACAGCAAAGGCTGTACAAGGTGGTGGAGACAAAGCTATTGCAAAGCAGATAGCTATGGGCAAACTTCCTGCAAGGGAGAGGATTAACAAACTTTTGGATCCGGGTTCTTTTTATGAATATGACCTTTTTATAGAGCACGATGCAAGGGAATTCGGAATGGAAAAGAAGAGCCTTGCCGGTGACGGTGTAGTTATCGGAACCGGAACCATCAACGGGGAGCCGGTTGCTATATATGCCCAGGACTTTACTGTTGCAGGCGGTTCGTTGGGTTCGATGCACGCCAGAAAAATAACCAAGATAATGGACTATTCGTTGAGGATGCGTATCCCGTTGATCGGTATAAATGATTCGGGAGGTGCACGTATCCAGGAGGGTGTCAATTCTTTGGCCGGATATGGTGAAATCTTCTTCAGAAACACTTTGGCCAGTGGTGTGATTCCACAGATATCGGTGATATTGGGACCTTGTGCAGGTGGAGCCGTATACTCCCCAGCCCTTACAGATTATGTCTTTGTTGTAGACAAGATCTCTAAGATGTTCATAACCGGACCGGAGGTAATCAAGTCGGTTCTTGGAGAAGAGATAGATATGGAGTCGCTCGGTGGTGCCCGCGTACATTGTGAAACTACCGGTAATGCCCACTTCTTTGCCGAGAGCGAGGAGGAGTGTTTCAACCAGATTAAGGAGCTTCTTTCATATATTCCTGCCCATAATCAGGAGAAACCGCAGCTTTTGAAATCTAAAGAGCCATCAAGAAGTTATAAGATTGACAAAATTGTACCTGTAGACCCTACAGCTCCATACGATGTGAGGGATGTGATCAAGTCCATTACCGACAACTCTGAGTTTATTGAGATTCAGGAGATGTGGGCACCCAACATTGTTATAGGATATGGTCGCGTAGGTGGCCGTACTGTCGGTTTTGTAGCTAACCAGCCTATGGTATTGGCCGGTGTGCTCGATTGCGACTCATCCGATAAGGCTGCAAGGTTCATCCGCTATTGCGATGCTTTTGAGATTCCTATTGTAACATTGGAGGATATGCCTGGCTATCTTCCGGGTGTGGATCAGGAGCACGCAGGAGTTATCCGTCACGGTGCCAAATTATTGTATGCATATTCAGAAGCTACAGTTCCAAAAATTACCATAATTCTCAGGAAGGCCTATGGAGGCGGATATATAGCAATGAACTCACGCCATTTGCGTGCAGATTTTGTATTTGCCTGGCCAACAGCGGAGATTGCAGTTATGGGTCCGGAGGGAGCTGCTAACATCATCTTCAGGAAAGAGATTATGGAGGCGGAGAATCCGGATGAGATGAGAAAACAGAAGGTGGCAGAATACAAAGATAAATTTGCAAATCCGTATGTGGCTGCATCAAAAGGATATATTGATTCAGTAATACCGCCTGCTGATACACGCAAATTCATACTTCACGCTTTGGATATCTCTGTAAACAAGGTTCTCAAGCGCCCTGTCAAGAAACACGGTGTTCCACCATTTTAACAGAGCGCGGAAGAAGAATTTCCAGATGTGCAGATATTTTCAAATTGACTAAAAAGGAGACACTATGAACGGAGAGGAAAAAGAGATATTGACATTGCACGAAGTGGGTGACGCCGTATTGATGTCGAATGACCCCGATTCGGGAACTGCCCACATCCAGGTCTTTGTGGAGGGAAGGAAGTACAGGACCGCACTTACAAAGAAATTCCTGGAGCGCAAACCCTGGAAGGCACCCAATCCCAATGAGGTAAGATCCCATATCCCCGGCGAGATTGCATCAATTCTTGTCAAGGAGGGTGACCGTGTGGAAAAAGGTGAAACCCTTATGATATACGAAGCTATGAAGATGAAGAATATCATAAGTGCACCGTTTGATGCCAGAATAGTTGCAGTGGCAGTCAAGGAGGGTGACAAATTGCCTAAAGGGGCGCTTCTGATGGAACTTGGGGAGTAGGGAACACTGTCCCCTTATGGTTTTTAAAACTGTAAGGCAACTCATTTGGCAAAAGCCTGAAAATATAGAGCCGTAACATTTGTCGTAGGATTGTTTAACCAATCAGATGTAACAAGTTACGGCTTTTATTGTCTCTGCAGGTTATGGCATAAATCAATGTTGCAAATTGTAAGTTGTTGTGGAGAAAGCCGCTGATTTTTAATTTTTTTTCTTTATTTATGAACTGAAGAATTTTTGATATAAAAGTTAAAATGTTAAAAAAAGAGGGGTGCTTTTCTAAAAAAAACAGCAATTTTTTATTCTTTTTCGTATTTTTTAACACAATTTAATTATATTTACAAACCTGAAAATTAGGCTTTAAAATTTGCAAAATTAAAAACTGTTATTACTTTTGCATTTCTGCCTAATTAGGGCAGCTTTTTTTAGGTCGAAAAAACCTACAAATAACTTTAATATTAACTTAATTTTTAACAAATGAAAAGTGTCAAACTATTTTTCACATCACTTGTTGTTTTGATGGCGGCTGTTTTAGGCTACGCCCAGGATATACAGGTGAAAGGTGTTGTGTCGGATGCAGGCACCGGTGAAACAATTCCATTTGCAACAGTCCAAGTAAAAGGAACTAGTAAGATTGCCACAACAGACATGGACGGTAACTATACAATATCCGCTCCAGCAAACGCAATCTTGGTTGTAACTTTTGTTGGATATGCAGATGCAGAAGTTCCTGTTAACAATCGTTCTGTTGTTAATATTGCAATGGAGGCTTCTACAACTACTTTGGACGATGTGCTTGTAGTAGCATATGGTACAGTAAGCAAAGAGGCTAAGACAGGATCAGTAACAACAATCAAATCAGAGACAATCGGTGATGCTCCTGTTGCTTCTGTTGAGAAGATGTTGGCCGGTAAGATGGCCGGTGTGCAGGTATCATCATATTCAGGACAGCCAGGTGCACCTACCACAATCCGTATCCGTGGTATCTCTTCTATCGGTGCAGGCAGTGAGCCTCTATGGGTAGTTGACGGTATTCCTGTTATAGCCAGCGACCAGAACGTTATGTCGAATGTTGGCGCAGGTACAGGTACTACAATGTCTTCAATCAACCCTAACGATATCGAGTCAATCACAGTGTTGAAAGATGCTGCTGCTGCTTCAATCTACGGTTCACGTGCAGCTAACGGTGTCATCCTTGTAACTACCAAGAGCGGTAAACAGGGTAAGGCTTCATTCACAGCACGTGCTAAAGTCGGTGTGACCCAGCTTTCAAATGATAAGGACTTCAGACCAGTAGGTGCAAAAGAGTTGTTGGAGTACCAGCGTGTTGCTATCAGCAATGCAGGTATGGATCCTGACCAGCTTCGTCCTATGTCTTTGTTGAACGGTCCTATTACCGATTGGTATGACCATTTGACAAGAGTTGGTAAAATGCAGGAGTATGAGGTTAACGGTGTTGGCGGTAACGAGAAAGCCAGCTTCTATACCTCATTGGCTTACCACAATGAGACAGGTATCTACTACGGTGTTGACTATGAGAGATTCACAGCCCGTGTAAATGCAGATTTTCAATTGCTTAAAAACTTGAAGATCGGTGCGAAGATCAATGCCGGCTACTCAGACCAGAACTCAGGTCAGATGGGTAATCTATACTATTCAAACGGTGCGTTTGCTATGTGGAACATCCTTCCTTGGGAGCCTGCTTATGACAAAGATGGCAACCATAACCTTGATCTTCCAAACAATGCCAATACAAACCCTCGCGCAATTGCACAATATGATGAGTACAATGATAAATCATATCGTTTCCAGGGTAATATGTTTTTGGAGTACAAACCTATTCCTCAGGTAACCATCAAGACTACCAACGGTGCTGAGATGAGCTTGGTTAACTCAAGACAGTATTGGGCTCCAGAGACAAATGAGGGAACTACAACTCTTTGGAACTACCGTTCAGAGGAGTACAGACTTACCACTTCAAATACTGTATCATACAGAGATATCTTCGGCAAACATTCAGTTGGCGTAATGGCAGGTCAGGAGGCTCAGTATGACGGATACAACTACTTCGGTGGCAAATCTCCGGATGTAGATCCTGCTATCCCTTATCCTAATACATCTTCTGCAGAGAAGGATTCTGTATACTATGGTGAGAGTGAGGAGACAATGTTGTCATTCTTCGGTATGTTGGATTACAGCTTCGATTCAAAATATATGGTTCAGGGCTCTATCCGTTATGACGGTTCATCACTTTTCGGTGCTGATTCTCAATGGGGTCTATTCTGGAGTGCTTCAGCATCTTGGAATATGCACAACGAGAACTGGTTGAAGAATGTGAACTGGTTGAACACTTTGAAGATCCGTGCTTCTTATGGTGTTAACGGTAACAACAATATCTCAAGATATCTTGCTTATGGTCTATATGCAACCTCTTCATACAACGGATTTACCGGTATGCTTCCTTCAAGAGTTGCCAACCCTAATCTTTCTTGGGAGAAGAACAAAACTTGGAACGTAGGTATTGACTTTGCATTCATTGACAGAATCAATGGTAGTATTGAGATTTATAACCGTGATACAGAGGATATGTTGTTGGGTAAACAGACTCCTCAAACTTCAGGTTTCAGCTCAAATACTATGAATATTGGTGCTATCAACAACAAAGGTGTTGAGTTTATGGTGGAGGGTGACATTATCAGAACAGATGATATCACTTGGTCTGCAGGTTTCAATATCGCATTCAACAGATCTAAAGTTAAGGATTTGGCAGGTTCTGAGTTCTTGACAGCAGCTGACCCTCGTAGCGATAATGAGACTCCTGTAAGAATCGTTAACGGAAAGAATATGTACAACTTCTGGATTCGTGACTGGTATGGTGTAAACCCTTCAAACGGTGACGGTTTGTGGTATGCAGAGGATGGTACATTGACAAATGACAGAACAAAAGCAAGATACGCTTACCTTGGTTCTCCTGAGCCAGATGCAATCGGTGGATTCAATACTCAGTTCTCTTGGAAGGGCTTGTCACTAAGCGCATTCTTCGAGTATTCTATCGGCAATGATGTATTGATCAACAATGTTTATGGTTGGTATGATGATGATATCACAACTCCTGTAAACAACTTTGCACTTGATTACTGGGAGAAACCTGGTGACCACGCAACCAATCCTAAACCTGTTTACGGTTCTTCAAATGTTTACTATGCAGGTTACTCAAGCCGTTTCCTACAGGATGGCAGCTACTTGAGAATCAAGGATATTACCTTGTCATACACTCTTCCTCAGAATATCGCTAAGAAGGCTGGTATGAAGAATGTAAAAGTTTACGTGAGTGCTATCAACCCATATACTTTCCACGATGTAGAGGGTGTATTTGACCCAGAGTTGGGTACACTTGGTTATGACTATGGTGGAGCTTACTCTATGGTTAAATCATTTATCGGTGGATTGGAGATTACATTCTAATTAAATAACAAGCAAGAAAATGAAAAGTATTAAAATATTATTGACATTGGTTGTAGCTTTCTCATTGGCAAGTTGCGATGGCTTCCTTGATAAAGCTCCTACAACATCTCAAAGTACTGAGGTAACTTTGAGCAACTTTGCCGGCTTGGATAAAGCTACTTATGGTGCTTATATGCCTATGTACAGCTGGTATGGAACTTCATACGTTCTCCAAAACGAGATGCGTTCAGGAAATGGCCGTAGAGAGCGTGAAGGTACTTTCCAATCAGGCCGTTACGCTTCTGAGTATATTTGGAACTACTCTGCTGATGCAACATCAGGAATGTGGGGTAGCTGCTATTATGTAATTTCAGCTGCAAACAACGTTATCAATAACCTTGAGGGTAAAGATAGCGAGGTTGGTGTTACAGCTCAGGATTTGAATAACTTGAAAGCAGAGTGTCTCTTTATCAGAGCCCTTTGCCACCATACTCTTGTACTTTACTATGCACAGCCTTTCACTTACCAGCCTGACGGCTTGGGCGTTCCTGTAGTATTGGTTACCGAACTCGGCACCCCTGCAAGAAACACTACAAGAGAGGTGTATGCTCAGGTTGTTAAAGATTTGCTAGAGGCTGAGTCTATTATGGATCCTGACTATACAAGAAATGTGACTGATGCTAAATCTGTAGTTTCAGTGCCTGCAATTCAGGCTCTTCTTTCAAGAGTTTACCTATATATGGGCGAGTGGCAGAAAGCTGCTGACTATGCAACTAAAGTTATCGAGAACTCAAACTACAATCTTTGGACTGCAGGTGAGTATCCTACAGTTTGGAACAAGGATGTAGCTACTGCTGACGGTGAGGTTATTTTTGAGATGTATGGAAAGAAGACCAACGGTTATTACAACTCTTGGGAAGATATCTCATATGTAACTAACCCTAATGGCTATGCTGACTGTGGTGTAAGTAACGACCTTTACAGTTTGTATAGCGATGACGATGTAAGAAAGTTGTTGCATAGAACAGATAAAGATGATAAGTCTGGCGGTTTGCAATGGTCAACCAAATATGCCGGTAAAGGTGATGGCACACCTGACTGTAACAATATTATTGTTCTTCGTCTCTCTGAGATGTATTTGAACAGAGCAGAGGCTATCTTGAATGGTGCAAGCATCAGTGGTGCAACTGCAATTTCAGATATCAATGCCATCAGAGCAAACAGAGGTATAGATCCTTTGACATCTTGCGGTTATGGTGATATCAAATTGGAGCGCCGTTTGGAGTTGGCATACGAGGGCCACTATCTATGGGATTTGGGCAGATGGAACGATCCTGTTGAGCGTACAGATTTTACTGAGAGTGAAAATTATGCTAATATTCCTTTCCCAAGTTATAAGTGGGCTTTGCCTATCTCTCAACGTGAGTTGGATATCAACCCTAATTTGGTTCAAAATCCTGAATATTAAAAAACAGTATTACGATGAAAAATATAGTTTTATTATTTAATATATTCGCCCTTTGCCTGCTTGCATCTTGTAATCCTAATGAATATTCCAAATTCAACGATAACGATGCGTTTGTGGCATTTGACCAGGCAAATTTCTCTATTGCTGAGAATGGCGGAACCCTAAAGGTGCCTGTAACATTGGCATCAATTAAGGGAATTGCAGCTACAGTTACCGTTAAAGGTATTGATGGTACTGCAAAAGAAGGTGTTGATTACACTATTTTGAATGGCGGTAAGTTGTCATTTGATGCTCAAAATAGAACTCTTTATGCTGAGGTTCAGATTATTGAGAGAGCTGGTGAGTATACTGGTGACTTGGTTTTTGTATTGACATTTGCAGATCTTGGCGGTGTTAATGCCGGTAACAGAAATGGAGCTTCTGTAACAATCAACGATAATGACCATCCATTGGCATCTATCCTTGGTCCATATACTTGCAGTGGCTTAAATACTTCAGGACAGCCAATTTCATTCCAGATGGAGATTTTGAAGGATGCTTCTGATGTAACTAAAGTTTGGTTCTATGACATTATGGGTAACCCAGGTTGGGCTGGTATGGATATCATCTACTATGGTGTTGTAAATTCAGACAAGACTCATATCACTGTTCCTTTAGGCCAGGAGTCTGAGTATTTGTACGGTGGATCTACTCCTGTTACCTTGGTTGGTTTGTTTGTACAGGATGGTAGTCTATACCTTACAGCAGATGCAACCCTTGCTATTGATGTTGTATTGAGGGATGGCGGATTCACATTCACCTATCCAGAACCGCTAATCGGTTATGCTGCATACATCATGGGTGCCGGTGGTATCGGAATGGTTGCAAGTGAGCTTGAGGGTGTTAAAAACTAATTTGGTTTTATTCCTCCCTATATAGGAAGGTGGCCATCCGGCCACCTTCTTTTTTTCTCTATGGTGCTGTCAGCTATTGTAACCGAACAATATTATACTTATCTTTGAGATTCTTAAAATTATCAAGTTATGAGACGTTTCCTTTTTATAGTTCTATTGATGGTTCCGGTGCTCTCATATGTTGCAGCTCAAGAACCCACTACTACGTGGCCATATATCTTCAAGGATTTTACAGAGGCTACGGTTTATATGTCCAAGGGTGGAAAAATTGAATATAAAGCCAATGTTCATTTGGCAAAGAGCACACTGCACTATATTGCTGATGATATGATTAATGAAGTAAGAGGCAGGGATATTCTTCTTGTTGACTTTGGAGGTAGGAAATTTATGAATGTAAACAACTCCCTTATGGAGGTTGTTGAAGAGGTTGAAGGGGGCTTTATTGCGATGTTGCGTGAAATTAACTTTACAGAGCTGAATGAGACTGGTGGTGCCTATGGCTCGTCATCTGCAACTACATCAACCAAAGCTTTGTCGTCACTTGAGGGAATAGGTTCGATTACAACACATATGTTGCAGCAGGACAACAAGAATTCAGGTAAGGTTCTTCCTCTTCAGAGCAGCTATTATATCGTAACTGAGGGCAGGGTATATCCGGCAAACAAATCAATGATAGAGGATTTTCTCCCTGTCGATAAGAAGGCTGCATTCAAGGCTTTTGTAAAGCAGAACAAGATCAAATGGAACAATCCCCAGTCGTTGATCAAACTTGTAGAGGTATTATAGGTCATTTAAAATTATATGGATATGAAAAAGTTAATGGAAATGAGATACGTGGCATTAGTGCTCTCGTTTGTAATGCTATTAGTTGCCTGCTCAAAAGAGGAAGAGGCAAAAATTGAGATAAGCGGCTTAGGTTCGTCGTCTCAAATGGAGGTTGTAGGACCGCAGACCTCCTTTACAGTTAATTCAAATGTAAGCTGGACTTTGAGCCAGAGCGGTGATATCAATTATCCCATATCTCCTAAAAGCGGTGAGCCGGGCTCAACTGTCGTGAATGTCACTTATGTTCCAAATACTTCGGGAAAGCAGGCCAATACAACCATAACAATTACCGCAGGAGGTGCTGTTGCCTCATTTACTTTGGTGCAGTCGCCTATGGAGTTCAAGATGACCCCGTCGGATGTTATAGAGTTTGAGGCTGCCGCAAGTACAAAATCAATTGAAATTGAGAGTAATACTACCTGGAATGTAAACGGAATTACAATTCCGGACTGGATACAGTCTGTAACAGCTTCTGCCTCATCAGGCAATGGCAGCATCAATATCTCTGTCAAGGAGAATACAAACCGTCTCTCGGCAAATGTCTATCTTTTGAAGGTTTCATACGGTGGTAGTATGAGCAAGTCGATAGAGGTAAAACAGGCTGCTGCCTTCAATAATCCTCCTACAAAAGCCCAGCCTCTCTATCCGGCTGATGGCGAGACCGGTGTCTCTGTAATGCCGATGTTCCAGTGGGAGCCTTCTACAGATGAAGAGGGTGACGACATTACCTATAGCGTGATGATCTCATCCGACCAGACCAACTGGAGAAGAATCTCTGCCGGCAGTGCAACATCAGTATCGCTCCCTTCTACTATGGATATCCTTGAGGTGGAGACAGAGTATTTCTGGAAAGTTCAGGCAAATGATATGCACTACCAGGGTATAACAGAGTCTGATGTCTACTCATTTACAACAGGAAGCAAGGATGCCTACAGCGATGGTGAGTATACATTGTATATGGAGAGCTCTAAGGAGAATCCGGTTGTGCTTGTCTTTACAGGTGACGGTTATCTGCAGGAAGACCACAAATTTGGCGGTGCATTCGACAAGGATGTTGATGAGGCTATTGAGGCATTCTTTGATATAGAGCCTTACAGATCATATAGAGAGTACTTTACTGTCTATAAGATTGCTGCATACAGTAATGAGAGAGGTCTTACCAACAAGAAGACCAACAGCGTCAAGGATACCAGATTCCGTCTTGAGTGGGAGGGAGGCAACTCTACAGGTATCAGCTGTCCTAACAGCGGTGCAGCGGTATTTGATTTGTGCAAGACTATACCTGGTGTTACAGAGTATACTTTGAATGATATGGCCATCGGTATTGTAATCAATGCAGATGTATATGCAGGAACCTGTTTGAGCTTCTCGACAGGAAAGAGCATTGCAATGATCCCTTATTTGAGGACAGGTACAAATATGACCAAATTCGGCAATGTGGTACGTCACGAGATGGGAGGACACGGCTTTGGAAGACTATCGGATGAGTATCAGAACTTCCAGACTTCGATTCCTGATGATGAGAAGGAGAATATGCTCCTATGGCAGAGTTTCGGTTATGGTCTCAACTGTTCGGCATATCCGGCTATGAAAGATTCGCCTTGGGCCCATTTTGAGGGTTTGTCTGACTATTCACACGTTGGTATGTATGAGGGTGGCCACTACTATGCAAAAGGGGTATGGCGTCCGGAGCAGATCAGCTGTATGGAGGATAACAGGGATTACTACAACTCTCCAAGCCGTTTCTTTATTGTGAAGAGGATTCTTGAGGTTGCAGGAGAGGTAGAGCCTATCGAATCAACAGATTCTGACGAGGTAAAGGCTGCCAAAATGAAGATTCTTATGGATCTCTTTATTGCAAAGGATGTTGAAAAGAAACCAAGCAATACCAAAGCTGCAGTTCAGGTTCCTTATGACTTTGTTCCGCTTGGCAAGCCGGTGATGATTGTAGAGTAAGCGGCTTTTTGATTTGATATAATTGGGGGCGTTCCGGAGGTAGATTGGGCATTGTCTCAAAATTCCACCTTTTGGAGCGCCCTCATTTTGTTTCTATGAAAAGAAGTTACTAACTTAGAGGGAGATTTGTATCGGTATGGGAGGAGCTGTTGGAAAGGGAGAATCGTGTTGTGGTTGCTGGGTTTGGATGAGGCTTTCAGAGATTGATCCGGAAGAAGATGGTGGAAGCCCGGTGGAGGCAGAGGAGTATATAGCGCTGTTGGGGTGTTGCTACGGCCGCAAGTCCGATAGAGCGATATTCAGGGCGGAGACCGGCAGAAGAGGTGAGAATATTGCCCTCTCTCTCCTTAAAGGGCGTGGAATGCGGCTTTTGGCACGCAATTGGCGTAGCGGGCATAGTGAACTCGATCTTGTTATGGCTGACGGGGAGTTTGTGAGGATAGTGGAGGTGAGAAGCCTTGTCGACCCCGATAGTATAAACCCTTATGAGAGCATAGGGTCGAGGAAGAGGGAGAACCTGTTGAGGGGAGCAAGGAGTTTTATTGCTCTGAACAGGATAGGAAGTGAGGTGTTTTTTGATATAGTTTCGGTAATTTTTGACAGGAATCACCAGGAGTGCGAAGTGGAATATATCCCGTCGGCATTCACTCCATTATGGTGATGAAAATGAAAAATAAATAGTATGTGCAGAGAGAACAATTATTGTATAATTATGGCTGGAGGAGTGGGAAGCCGCTTCTGGCCCATAAGCAGAAATTCGCGTCCAAAACAGTTTTTGGATATCCTTGGAACAGGACAGTCATTCCTTCAGGAGACATTCAGGCGTTTTCAGAGGATAATTCCAACAGACAATATTCTGATAGTCACTTCGGAACAGTATAAGGATCTTGTAAAGGAGCAGCTGCCGGTAATGAAGGATGAGAATATCCTGCTTGAGCCGCATCGCCGCAATACGGCACCCTGTATAGCCTATGCCACATATAAACTGTTGAAGAAGAATCCTGAGGCAACAGTTGTGGTTGCACCGTCGGATCACCTTATTCTTAATGAGGAACTTTTTCTTGAGACGATAGAGAGTGCCCTTTCTCACGCTGCCGAAAATGACAAACTCTTCACTTTGGGTATAAAGCCAACCCGTCCGGAGACAGGATATGGATATATACAGATCAATAATGGAGAGAAGATGGAGATCAACGGGCACGTTGTCTATGGGGTGAAGACCTTTACGGAAAAGCCAAATGCCGAGCTTGCAAAGGTGCTTGTCGAGAGTGGTGAGTTCTTGTGGAATTCAGGAATTTTTGTCTGGAACCTCAATACAATCAGCGGTGAACTTGAACGCTATCTGCCGGAGATTGCAAACTCGTTCAAGGATGGTATGGACCTCTATTATACAGAGGGGGAGCAGAATTATATCAAGGGGATATATGAGGCTTGCAATGGAATATCCATTGACTATGGAGTTATGGAGAAGACCAGCAAATCCTGGGTATTTGAGGCCTCTTTCGGATGGAGTGATCTTGGTACCTGGCATTCGCTCTATTGCCAGAGCGGAGTTGACAGCAACAACAATATGGTAAAGGCCGGAGCCTCTATGATTGATTCGGTGAGCAACTCTCTTATTGTGTCGGAAAAGCCCGAGAAGCTTGTTGTGGTAAAGGGAATCGACAACTATATGATAGTTGATACCGATGATGTGCTGATGATCTGTCCGAGGAATGATGCGGACTTCAAGAATATAATAACTGATCTTGCAGTCAATGAACTGAACAGATATCAGTAGATGGTTCTGCAATAAGAATTTGAATTTCAAAGTCAGAGATATGGAAACAATAGGTTTGAATGTGCAGAGTGAGATTGGAAAACTGGAGGGGGTAATTCTTCATACTCCGGGGGCGGAGGTTGAGAATATGACGCCCAAAACGGCGAAAAGGGCTCTGTACAGCGATATACTTAACCTCTCTATAGCCCAAAGAGAGTATGCCCAGCTGAGGGGGGTGCTTGAGGGTTATACCATAACCTATCAGGTGGCGGATCTGCTTTTGCCTGTTCTTGAAGATTACAGACACAGGGAGTCTCTTATAGGAAAAATATGTATAGAGGAGGGTGCTACAGAGTATTTTGATGATCTGATGCAGATGCCTGCCAAGGAGCTTGCAAGGGTTCTCATTGAGGGACTTCCTGCCAAAATCAATACACTTACATCCTATCTTAATGAGGAGTATTATGCCCTCTATCCGCTATACAACTTTTACTTTACAAGGGATGCCTCAGTGACGATAGGCAATAATGCACTGATCTGCCGTATGGCAAATGGGGTGAGAATGAGGGAGTCGTTGATTATGGAGGCCATCTTCAAGTGGAGCGGTGCATTCAGCGGCAACATCATCAATGCGCACGATTTCAATCCCGGTAACAATGATATCTTTATGGAGGGTGGTGACATACTTGTTGCCCGTAAGGATATATTGCTGATAGGTAATGGAATGAGGACAAGCAGCCAGGGAATTGATATGCTTGTGTCGCGCCTTGCACGAAACCGTTCAGATGAGCCGCGCCATATTATTGTGCAGCAGTTGCCGGATTCGCCCGAGTCATTTATCCACCTGGATATGGTATTTACACTTCTCGACCGTGACAGGTGTATGGTGTTTGAGCCGCTTGTAATGAGAGATAACCAGTATCAGACTGTCCATATGACAATAGAGGGGGGAAGAGTGTCCCGGATTAGGACAGTGCCTAACCTGCTCTCACTTTTGAGGGAGTTGGGAATGGACCTTGAACCTCTTGTTTGTGGCGGAAGGAGTGATTTGTGGAACCAGGAGAGGGAGCAATGGCATAGCGGTGCAAACTTCTTTGCACTTGAGCCTGGCAAGGTGCTCTCTTATGCGAGAAATGTCCATACCCTTGAGGAGATGTCGAGGGGAGGTTTTGAGATTCTCACAGCCTGGGATGTTATAGAGGGCAAAAAGCGTCTGAATGATTATAAGAGATGTGTGGTGACTATAGATGGAAGCGAACTGCCGAGAGGTGGAGGTGGTGCAAGATGTATGACAATGCCTGTAAGCAGGAGAAATCTATAAATATTGTGAGGATATAGACCCTGTTGGAGTTTTGTAGAATCAATTTGTAAAAAATATTGTAGATTTGCAGTTTCAATAATAGAAGTATAAATTTTACAGCTATGAAAGAGCGTATAGAAGAATTGTTGCAAGAGATAGAAGGACTTAAGGCACAGAAATTACAGGATATAGAGGAGTATAGGATAAAGTTGTTGGGCAAGAAGGGTTCGGTAACCAAATTGTTTGAGGATTTCAGATCTATATTGCCTGAACAGAAAAAGGAGTTTGGCCAGAAGTTGAATGCCCTCAAGCAGGCGGCTGCTGCAAAGTTGGAGCAGCTTAAGGAGATGCTGGAGGAGAATCCGCAGCAGGAGGAGGCAAAATTCGACTATACCAAACCCGGCGACAGATTTGATCTTGGAACACGCCATCCTATCTCAATAACAAGAGAGGAGATTATCTCTATATTTTCCAAATTCGGTTATGCTGTTTCAGAGGGTCCCGAGGTTGAGGATGACTGGCACGTATTCGGAGCATTGAATTTCCCTCCTGAGCACCCTGCAAGGGATATGCAGGATACATTCTTTGTCTCTCAGGCTGATGCGGAGAATCCGATTCTTTTGAGAACCCATACAAGTTCAGTACAGGTGAGGGCTATGGAGAAGATGCCTCTTCCAATAAGAATCATCTGTCCGGGCAGGGTTTTCAGAAATGAGGCGATATCTGCCCGTGCGCACTGTATTTTCCATCAGGTTGAGGGCCTCTACATCGATAAGGATGTTTCGTTTGCCGATTTGAAGCAGGCTATACTTCTCTTTGCCAAGGAGATGTTTGGCGAAGATTCAAAAATTAGGCTAAGACCGTCATACTTTCCATTTACAGAGCCAAGTGCTGAGGTTGATGTGAGTTGTAATATCTGTAAAGGTAAAGGCTGTAATATCTGTAAAGGTACAGGTTGGCTTGAGATTATGGGTTGCGGTATGGTCGACCCTAATGTTCTGGAGGCTTCGGGTATCGATTCAAAGGTATATTCAGGTTTTGCATTCGGAATGGGTGTTGAGCGTATTGCAATGCTCAAGTGGCAGGTCAAGGATTTGCGCCACTACTTTGAGAATGATGTGAGATTCCTGAAGGAGTTTGAGACTGTAGTTTAAGAATTTTTAAGTCAGGGGAGGCTCCGTTGCCTCTTTCTGCTATACAGAGTCTCTTCAGGAGTTTTCCCTGAAGAGATTTTTGTCTTTATATAGCTTCTTTATATTATTATATTATTGACGGCAGGAGGAAGAGTTAGGATATATCCCTTTTTTTACCAAATTTGCGATTCATAACACTTTAACCTTTACTTAAATATGGATATTCTTCAAAAACTGTTCGGTTTTAACAAAGCGGAGCACAATGTGCGCACAGAAATTCTTGCAGGTATAACTACATTCTTGACAATGTCATACATCCTTGCTGTAAACCCTGCAATATTTTCACTATTGGAAGGTATGCCGGGTGGAGCGGTCTTCACCTCAACAGCTTTGGCTGCAATTATAGGTTGTCTGGCAATGGCTGTCTGGGGAAAATTGCCATTCGGATTGGCTCCCGGTATTGGTCTCTATATTGCATTTATTGGTGTTCAGAATGCAGGTATAATTGTAAATAATGATGCAACTCTTGTGGGGTTGGGTGATATAACCTCAGGTTCTGCCCTTTTGGGTCTGATAGGCCTTCTTATAACAGGTTTCCTCTATGTAAAACAGGTGAAGGGAGCTATGCTTATGGGAATTCTCATCACAACAGTTATAGGTATTCCTATGGGTATAACAGAGTACAAGGGAATTGTTTCGCAGCCTGAGTCGATTGCCCCTATCTTCTGCCAGTTCCAGTGGGAAAATATCTTTACCCTTGATATGATAGTGGTGATCTTCACATTCCTATTCATTGATATGTTTGATACCGTAGGTACGCTTGTGGGAGTATGTACCCGTGCCAATATGGTAGATAAAAATGGAAAAATTGAGAGATTGAACCAGGCATTTATGGCGGATGCCATTGCAACTGCAGCCGGTGCAGTATTGGGTACATCAGCAACTACAACTTATGTTGAGAGTGCAGCAGGTGTTGCCCAGGGTGGAAGGACAGGCCTTACAGCATTTACAATCGGTTGCTGTTTTGCCGTTACACTCTTCTTCTCTCCGCTCTTCCTCTCAATTCCGAGTGCCGCTACCGCTCCAGTTCTTGTAATAGTTGGTCTGTTGATGCTCGAACCTATCCGCAATATCAATTTCAATGATTATACAGAGTCGATTCCCGCTTTTATCTGTGTATTGCTTATGCCTTTGGCATACTCCATTTCAGATGGAATCCTTATTGGAATCATCTCTTATGTTGTACTGAATATCGTTTGCGGCAACTTCAAGAAGCTTACCCCGGCAATGTATATTCTTGCTATACTCTTCATACTGAAGTATATCTTCATATAGTCTGTAAAACATTGTTGCCGAATGATTGGCGCCGGATGGTTGGCGCCGGATGGTTGGCGCACGGAAATAGTCGCAAGGGGGTTGGGCACCGAAATCGCGGCTGTAGCGCGTCTGGGGGCCCAACCCGGTAAAATTCAGAGGGGTTGGGAACTCGAATCGGCTCTGTAGAGAGTGTGTGGCACATTGGCGTTCCCAACCATTTTGCAGAATTTCTCTTATTGTACAGATGTTTACTCTATATGCTCTACAGGACCGGTCTGATGCATCTGCCGTTGTGACGGTTGCTTCGGCCTACTCTTATCAGATTGGGTGTGAAGCCCAGAATTTGGGCGTCGACCAGTTTTTCGTAGTGTGGAGTTGAGCTCCATAGGGTTGCGCCTTCATCTGTGAAGCAGGAATCTTTTCCACAAATCCATCCGCTGGCAGGAATAAAGATGCTGTTGCCATTGGAGCCTGTAACTCTATAACCTTTGCGCCCGTCAAGCGAGGTCCATATCCATCGGCATCTCTCTATAAGTTCCTCGTACTCTTTTATTGTTGGTATTCTCCACTCGCCTCCCCACTCTTTGCGTGCTGCATCATACTTTCTGTCGCCTGATATATCGCCTGTCAACTTGCCCGTTGTCCTGCAATTCTCCTCTGTGTATGATGGTTTGGGTGAGGTTTCTCCCCAGGAATAGTATGTTCCCGGAGTGCCCGGATCTATAGCTCCGAGGTTGCAGGTTGCCCATTTTACACTCAACCCGAGGTCTACCCACTTGTGTCCCTGATGGATGCCTTTATTATTAGTCAGTTCCTCTCTGTCGGACTGCTCTTCAATATTGTTATGCGCTTTCTTGATGCTTTGCATTTTTTGGTTGTTTTGCTTTTCCTGATTGCTTTGCACTTCTCTGCTGCACTCTCTATTCTTGTTGATATCCTCTGCGACGTTCATCTGATTGCTGTGCTGATCTATTTGGATAACAGTTTTATGGTTTACAAATATATAAATTATTCCCGTATTATACTTTTAGTTTAATAGGATAATGTGTAAATTAAAAAATAATTGTAACTTTGGAGAGATGGATTTTAAAATTGGTTTTATTGTATGAAAAGACTTCTTTTGGGTGATGAAGCGATTGCAACAGGAGCCCTTCACGCAGGATTGTCGGGTGTCTATTCCTATCCGGGTACACCTTCGACAGAGATAACAGAATTTATCCAATATCAGCAGGCTACCCGAAAGGAGGATGAGCCTGAGGTGAAGTGCCGCTGGGCAACAAATGAAAAGACAGCTATGGAGAGTGCCTTGGGTATGTCGTATATGGGCAAGAGGGCTATGGTATGTATGAAGCATGTGGGTATGAATGTTGCTGCGGATGCTTTTGTCAATTCAGCTATGACAGGTGCAAATGGCGGTCTGGTTGTAGTTGCGGCCGATGATCCCTCTATGCACTCTTCCCAAAATGAACAGGATTCCCGTTTTTATGGAAAATTTGCAATGATTCCTGTTTTTGAGCCGTCGTCACAACAGGAGGCTTACGATATGGTGCGTGATGCATTTGACTATTCAGAGAGGTTCAGGATACCGGTATTGATGCGTGTGACTACCCGTATGGCCCATTCAAGGGCTGTAGTGGAGCTTGGTGGGCAGCGTCCGCAGAACAGCTGTTCTACACCTGAAAATGGAGGTCAATGGATTCTGCTGCCGGCAAACTCACGTATTCGCTACAATAGATTGCTGGAGGAGCAGAGGGATTTTGAACAGGCATCATACGAGTCTGAATTCAACTGGTTCAAGCCGGGTGATGACAAGAGTTTGGGTATTGTTGCCTGCGGTATTGCATATAACTATCTTATGGAGAACTATCCCGATGGTTGTCCTTATCCTGTGGTGAAGATTTCGCAATATCCTCTGCCTGTAAGGATGGTTGAGGAGCTTGTGGCATCCGGTGTTGGAAAGATTATGGTTATGGAGGAGGGGCAGCCTGTAGTTGAGGAGATGATGCGTGGAATTGTACCATCATCTGTCCCGGTTGTGGGACGTCTTACAGGTGAGCTGCCGCGTGTTGGAGAATTGACACCTGATTCGGTGCGTAAGGCTCTTGGAATGGAACCGCTCGAAAGTTATGATGCTGAGCCGCTTGTGGCGCCACGTCCCCCTGCGCTTTGCCAGGGATGTGGCCATCGTGATATGTATGCAGCGCTTAATGAGGTTGCTGCTGAGTATGACGATTCGCGTGTCTTCTCTGATATAGGATGTTATACCCTCGGTGCGTTGCCGCCTTTCCGTGCAATCCATACCTGTGTGGAGATGGGCGCATCAATAACAATGGCCCGCGGAGCTTCAGAGGCTGGCCAGTATCCGGCATTTGCAGTGATTGGAGATTCTACCTTTACCCATTCGGGTATGACAGCACTTTTGGATTGTGTCAATTCAGGTGCCAATGTTGTGATTGTAATCTCCGATAACCTCACAACCGGTATGACGGGAGGCCAGGATTCGGCTGGAACAGGCAGGATAGAGGCTATCTGTCGGGGTATTGGTGTGGATGCTGACCATATCAGGGTTGTGGTTCCTCTTGCGAAGAATATGGAGGAGATCAAACAGATATTGAGGGAAGAGATTGCATATAATGGCGTTTCTGTGGTTATTCCGCGCCGTGAGTGTATCCAGACCTTCAAACGCCACGCAAAACAGCAGAAGAGATAGTGTATGAGGGAGGAAGTCGTTATCAATAAAAAAGAGAACAGAATGAAAAAAGATATAATTTTAGCCGGTGTAGGCGGTCAGGGAATTCTCTCGATTGCCACAATTATTGGAGAGGCAGCCATTGCCGACAATCTTTATATTAAACAGGCAGAGGTCCACGGTATGAGCCAGCGGGGTGGTGATGTGCAGTCAAATCTCCGACTCTCATCCGCACCTGTTGCAAGCGATTTGATACCTAAAGGTGGTGCAGATCTGATTATCTCATTGGAGCCGATGGAGGCCCTTCGCTATCTGCCCTATTTGAAGAGGAATGGTTGGATTGTCACCAACTCGGTTCCATTTGTCAATATACCGAATTATCCTGATCTTGAGGCTCTTCACGCACGCCTTGCTGACTTGCCGCAGGTGGTGATGCTTGATGTGGAGAGACTTGCCAAGGAGGCAGGGGCTCCAATGCAGGCTGCAAATATGGTACTGCTTGGTGCTGCAATTCCAATGTTGGGAATGGAGGCTGCCAAATTTGAAGCGGGCGTAAGACGTATCTTTGGCCGTAAGGGCGAGGAGGTGGTTGATAAGAATCTTGCAGCTATGAGGGCAGGATTGGAGAACAGTATCAAATAAAAATTGTTTTGTATGAATTCACCATTGAATAAAGAGTTGGTTGATGCCATCTGCATTGCCAACGGTCTGCATAATGCCAAGGAGCTGGGCTCAGCAACTATCCGTCAGTTTGTAGGTGTTGTTTCTGATATTGAGCGAGCTACAGGAGAACGCTATGTCCGTATGGAGATGGGTGTTCCCGGACTGGATCCTGCAAGTATAGGTGTTGAGGCGGAGCGCCGTGCAATCCAGACAGGAGTTGCTGCAAAATATCCCAATATAACAGGTATTGACGAGCTGAAATATGAGGCGGCCCGTTTTATCAAGGCTTTTATAAATATCGACACCCCCGAAAAGTGTATTATACCAACAGTAGGTTCAATGCAGGGGGCTTATGTTTCACTGCTTGCCTGCAAGCAGATGCGTGATGAGCGGGATACAGTTCTCTTTATTGATCCAGGATTCCCTGTGCAGAAGCAGCAGTGCCGTGTTATGGAGGCAAAAATTGAGGCTTTTGATGTGGCGGACTATCGCAATGAGAAGCTCGGACCTGAGCTTGAGAGGCACCTGAAGAGTGGAAAAATTGCGGCGATTCTCTTTTCGAATCCCAATAATCCTTCGTGGATGTGTTTGAATGAGAGTGAATTGAAGGTTATAGGCGAGATGGCAACCAAGTATGATACTGTTGTTATTGAGGATCTTGCGTATCTGAATATGGACTTCAGAGAGGATCGTTCTGTGCCGTTCAAACCACCATATCAGCCAACAGTTGCAAACTATACGGGTAATTATATACAGCTTATCTCAGCCTCTAAAATCTTCTCTTATGCAGGTCAGCGTGGGGCTTTGGTTGCAATAGGAGAGGATCTTTTTGAGCGGGAGTTTGATGGTTTCAAACGCAGGTATGGACAGGGCCATTTTGGGAGGAGCTTTATTCATACCATTCTCTATTGTATGTCGGCAGGTGTAACTCATACCGTGCAGTATGCCATGGCTGCAATGTTCAAGGCTGCTGCAGACGGTACCTTCAACTATATTGAGCCGTTGAAGGAGTATGGCCGTCGGGCTGAGCGTATAAAGGAGATAATGATTAGAAATGGTTTTCATATGGTTTATGATAAGGATTGCGATCAGGATGTTGGCGACGGATTTTTCTTTACCTTCGGCTATAAGGATATGAGCAGCGAGATGCTTATCAATAAACTTATCTATTATGGAGTGAGTGCAATTCCGTTGAGCGGTACCGGCAGTGCCAGAGAGGGGTTGCGTGGTTGTACCTCAAATATTTCGGAGGTGCAGTATGATGAGCTTGACAAGAGACTGAAACTGTTCAGCAGGGATTATTGATATTTAATTGTAACACGAGTATGACAGATATAAAATATATGAGTGCCGCCGATGCGGCCAAATTGATCAAATCGGGTGATTCCGTTTTTATTCAGGGTTCAACCTCTATTCCTGAGGTGCTGGTGCGGGCTATGACTGCAAGGGCAGATGAATTGCGTGGTGTTAAGGTCTATTCTGCTTTTGCTATTGGCAGAGAGGATGCTCCTTACGCAAAGCGTGAGCTGCTTGATTCATTTGAGACCAACAGCTTCTTTGTGGCTAATTGTGTACGCAAGGCAGTTAAGGAGGGCGTGGGACAGGTTATTCCTGCTTTTCTTGGAGAGATACCGTTCCTCTTCCGTAGCGGACAAGTGCCAATTGATGTTACCCTTCTGAATGTTTCGGAGCCTGATGAGGAGGGATATGTCTCATTCGGAATCTCTGCTGACCTCGCATTTTCGGCGGCTGAGTGTTCTAAGGTGATAATTGCCCAGGTCAATAAATTTATGCCGAGAACTTTTGGTGATCCGGTTATCCATATCTCAAAGATAGATGCTCTGGTGCGTGGTGATGAAGAGCTTGTTGAGCTTCCTGTAGTACAACCAAATGAGATAGAGCGTAAGATTGGCAACTTTATTGCCGCAGAGGTGCCGGACGGAGCTACATTGCAGATTGGCGTGGGCGGTATTCCAAATGCTGTGCTTGATGCTCTCCACGACCATAAACATCTTGGTCTGCATACCGAAGCTATGACTGACGGCGTTGTGCCGTTGATACAGAAGGGAATTATAGATAATTCGCTCAAGAAGTTGTATCCTGGAAAATCGCTCGCCTGTCTGGCTCTTGGAAGTCGTCGCCTGTATGATTATCTGCATAATAACAGGGATGTTGTCTTCCGCGATGTCTGCTGGACCAATGATCCTGCAAATATCCGTCAGAACCAGAAGGTTATGGCTATAAATTCAGCCCTTGAAATTGACCTTACAGGTCAGATATGTGCCGACTCCATAGGAACTGCAATCTTCTCGGGTGTGGGTGGGCAGCACGACTTTATGTATGGCGGAGCCCTCAGCGAGGGGGGAAAATGCTTCATCGCATTGCCGTCTGTAACTAATAAGGGAATATCCAAGATTGTGCCAACCCTTACTGAAGGTGCCGGTGTAGTGACTACCAGATTCCAGGCGCAATATATTGTTACAGAGCACGGTATTGTCTATCTCAGGAACAAGAATCTTGCAGAGAGGGCCAAATTGCTGATATCGGTAGCGGACCCGTCTGCCCGAGAGATGCTTGAAAGGGCAGCTGTTGAGCGTTTTGGAATAGGCTTCCTCCGTCTGAAGTGATGGAGGGGCATAAACCTTTTAATTGCTTCCCTGCTTTTTCAATTGCTACGACATTACCTCAATTATGGTTCACCCGAATATAACAAAAAAGCCGACCACAGCAGTGACCGACCTGTCTCTATATATAGACCCTCGTCAGGGAGAATTTTCAGTAAAAAAGTCAGCATTTCTGCTGACTTTTGTTTTGGAGCGGAAAACGAGGCTCGAACTCGCGACCCCAACCTTGGCAAGGTTGTGCTCTACCAACTGAGCTATTTCCGCAGGTTTTTGATGAACTATTTCCCGTTTGGGATTGCAAAGGTAGACATTTTTTTTATACTTCCAAATTTATTTTGGATTTTTTTCATTTTTTTTGAAAAAATCAGGAAGTTTTACTCTTTTTCCCTTCAAATCTCTTTTGTGCCTCAAGTGCTCTGCCCTTCACACCACTCCTCTCTTCTTCTAATTTCTAACCTTTCTGCCCCCTTTGGCTACCCCTTTACAAGGAAAAAGCTGACATTTTGGTCAGCCTTTTTTGGTACCGGATAGGAGAATCGAACTCCTATTTGAAGATTGAGAATCTTCCGTCCTAACCGTTAGACGAATCCGGCGTTCTCATTTGAGATTGCAAAGGTACGATAATTTTTTTAATCTCCAAATTTATTTTCGAAAAAATGTAATTTTTTTCAAAATATGCCAATTTTTTATCCCGAAGGATATTTTATATGCTCTTTTATGGTCTAATTGGAGCCCTCAGGAGATATTTTACCTCATCATAGGCTTTGGCCAGGATTCTGCTTTGGACCACATTTGAAATTCGCTTCACAAGGGGAGCTCCGAAATTACGCTTGCGTCAAATGTTGCAAAGTGGTTGGGCACCGAAATCGCAGCTGTAGCGCGTCTGGGGGCCCAACCCGGTGAATTTAGAGGGGGGTGGGGTTTCGAATCGGCCCTGCAGAGCGTTATAGGGCACATTGGCGTTCCCAACCACTTTGTAAATTTATTATCATTCAGATTTCATTCAGATTTCATTCAGATTTTGAAAATTTCTACTGTTTTCTAAAATTCTATGGATTGCAACTAATTCCAAGCCAATTTCAAGCAAATCAAAAAAAATCAAGCAAGTCAAAAAATTAAAAAAATCAAAAATAATCTGGTTGGATGGATTTTGTATCTTTCCGGTTGGAGATGAAGATTAGTTTTTTAAACTTTGTCTCCTGTCAATGGTCCACCAACAGGTCTGGGTGGGAGGTTGTTGAGAAGGATTTATGCAGACCGTATATTCATTTTATACTCTTTTTATGGTGGATAAAGCTTTGTCTAATTTGGGTAACAATTACATTTTCAATTCTGGTGACAGCCATTTTTTTCATATCTGTTCCGACGGAAACAAATTGGATTGGCTCTTTAAAGATGATGCGGATTTTATTGCAGGAGTCAACCGCATTGCTATTTGTATGTCGTGCTTGAATGCTGAAATATACTCATATATATTGATGGATAATCATATACATATTCTGCTTTACGGCTCTTCTTCTATTTGTAAGGAGTTCATAAATAAGTACAAACTGCTCACAGGAAAGTGGGCCCGTGACAAATATGGATATGCCGAGCTGGCAAATGACTTTATAGTTCAGTCAATTAAAATAAATTCATTGGAACATTTGTTGAATGTATTGGCATATATCGACAGGAATATCATCAATACCAACTATCCATATCTGGCATCAGAATATCAATGGGGTTCAGCAAAGTATCTCTTCAAGGAGAGAGGCAGCATTGATAGGAAGTTTCTGTCAGATCTGTCAATAAAAGAGAAAAAGCTGACTCTTCACACGCATATGATATTGCCGGATACTTGGAGTATCTTGCCGAATGGAATGATCTGCCCCGATTGTTTTGTGTCGTATGAAAAAGTGGAAAACCTGTTTCAAACTTCAAGGAGGTATCTGTTTTATCTCTCAAAGAAGGTAGAAGGGACGGTAGAAAGTGAGATGCTATACGGTGCCAGAAATTATATTGTCGATAAAGAGCTTAGAGTAATAGCAAAGGAGCTGGTCAAAAAGCTGTACGGTGAGGACGACTATAAGTTGTTGGATATAGGCTCCAGACTTCAATTGGCAAAAAAACTCAAATATGATTACCTTGCAACGACAAAGCAAATCTCCCGGGTAATCGGGGTGTCAATTGAAATATTGAGCAGTTATATATAGTTGATGTAAGTTAAAGTAAGTTGAAGTAAGTTGATTGGTATCGGTGCGGTATGCTAGAAAACTGAAGAGAACTCGAAGCTCGCGCAAGGGGGTTGGGCACCGAAATCGCGGCTGTAGCGCGTCTAGGGGTCCCAACCCGGTAAAATTTAGAGGGGGTGGGGTTTCGAATCGGCCCTGCAGAGCGTTATAGGGCACATTGGCATTCCCAACCACTTTGAAAAGTACCAATTCTGGCAATGATTTCTTCCGTTGACCTCGGTGTTGGGCCAACCCCGGTAGGAATTTCCTCTGCAAACTTTTTCAAGGTATGAACCCCGACCGCCATTTTTCCGGCTTACCTCCGTGTTGGGCCGAAGTGACAAGTTTTTAAAATTGTTTAATGGGGACTCTTTTTTGGAGCGGATGGTTTATTCCTTATGGTGTAGTCTGTTTTTATTCATAATATCTTATTATATTTGTATGCACGCGGTAATCTTGATTTTTATTGAACTTCTGCCGGCAGTTGTGGTTTACCACTTGTACATATATATTCACATATATTTATTGAGAATTTATTATTGATTGTTATGAAGACAGATATTCAGATAGCAAAAGAGGCTAAAATGCGTCCGATTGTGGATGTGGCAAAGGGTATAGGAATTAATGAGGATGATCTTGACCTTTATGGAAAGTATAAGGCCAAGGTTCCTTTGAAATATTATAAAGAGGGTGATTTGTCGAAATCTAAATTGATATTGGTCTCTGCCATATCTCCGACTCCGGCAGGTGAGGGTAAGACCACAGTTTCGATTGGTCTTTCGCAGGCTCTGAACAGGTTGGGCAAAAAGGCGGTTGTGGCACTTCGGGAGCCATCTTTGGGACCGGTGTTCGGAATTAAAGGTGGAGCTACAGGCGGAGGATATTCGCAGGTGGTACCGATGGAGGATATAAATCTTCACTTTACAGGTGATTTTTCAGCGGTGGAGAAGGCGCATAATCTGCTATCTGCCATTATCGACAATAATATACAGAGCAAGAAGCACTCGTTGAATCTTGATCCGAGAACAATTTCGTGGAAGAGGGTGATGGATATGAACGACCGTTCGTTGAGAAAGATTGTTGTAGGTTTGGGCGGAACAACTTCGGGTATTCCACGTGAGACGGGCTTTGATATTACAGCTGCTTCGGAGATTATGGCAATCTTGTGTCTGTCGAATGATATAAATGACCTAAAACGCCGTCTGGGCAATATCTTTATAGGTTACACTTTTGATAAGAAGCCCATATTTGCGAGGGACCTCAAGGTGAATGGTGCGATGGCTGCCCTTCTCAAGGATGCCATCAAACCCAATCTTGTGCAGACTCTTGAGGGTACGCCCGCTTTCATACACGGAGGCCCGTTTGCAAATATTGCCCAAGGTACAAACAGCGTAATTGCAACCAAGACTGCTCTCGCACTTTCAGACTATGCCATAACTGAGGCAGGATTCGGCTTTGATCTTGGCGCAGAGAAGTTCCTTGATATCAAATGCCGTTTTGCAGGCCTCAACCCGAGGGCTGTTGTGCTTGTTGCAACCGTCAGGGCAATAAAATACCACGGAGGAATGTCGCTCAAAGAGCTTAAGGAGGAGACAACAGCCTGTGCTGATGGCGTTTGCAGTGTTGAGGAGATAACACGCCGCCTGGATGCGGTAAAGAGAGGTATCGAGAATATGCAGAAGCATATTGAGAATATCAAGCAGTTCAATCTTATTCCGGTGGTTGCCATCAACCGCTTTGTTACCGATGCACCGCAGGAACTTGAGTATATAAAGGAGTTTTGTCAGAGTATGGGTGCCCAGGCCTCAATAGTTGATGTGTGGAGTAAAGGTGGAGCAGGTGCTGAGGAGCTTGCGAATATGGTTGTTGAGCAGATAGAGAAGAACAGTGGGGCAGAGGGATTCAAACCGTTGTACGATCTCGGATTGCCTGTCAAGGAGAAGATAGAGATTATTGCAAACAAAATATATGGAGCTGTAGCTGTTGATTATACAGCAAAGGCCAAAGCAGATTTGAAGAAGATAGAGAGCCTTGGATTGAATAATCTTGCCATCTGTATGGCAAAGACACAGAAGTCACTCTCCGACAATCCTGAACTTTTGGGACGTCCTAAAGATTTTGTGATAACAGTAAGGGAGATTGAGATTGCATCGGGAGCGGGATTCCTGATACCTATTACCGGTGAAATTATGCGTATGCCGGGATTGCCGGAGGAGCCTTCATCGGAGAGAATCGACATTGATGAGGATGGCGAAATTTCAGGCCTTTTCTAAAACTTTATCAACAGGAGTCCTGATTCAGATTTTATCCGAATATCTGAAGCGACAAGGATTTGGACTGAAATTATATTATGCACCACCATCATAACCATACTGAGAGGTCTCCATTTATAATAAGGAGGTTGAATAAGGATTGCTACGAGAGGCAGACGGGGAGTCACCCGTCCTGCTCTCCGTTGCACTGCTTTTTCTATCTGTCGGAGGGAACTGTATTGGTTGAGATAGGAAAGAGTACAATACTCATACAGGAGGATGACCTTATCTTTATACCTGCAGGCCAGACTTTTAAAGTAAGATATTACGAAAAGAGCAAAGGGTATATGGGCGGATTTTATGCAGGCTGGTTGAATACATCATTATCTAATGATTCAGAATCAAACAGGTATGATTTTTTGAGGAGGTGGAACGACCACAAGATATCGTTGGATACTCTGAGCAGCGGCAGAGTCAGAGCGATTTTTGAGAGGACAGCAGAGGAGTGTGATGCCGGCGAACCCAATATGGAGATAGTAAGGGCTTATGTGATGGCACTGCTGGCAGAGGTTGATTCCATATACAGGAGAGTGTCGCAACAGGTGATGGAGAGGGGAGATTCAATTTGTAACAACTTTCTTGAAGAGCTCTTCAACGGAACCGGCACGGCAGACCAGAGAGCGGAGATGGAGGTGCTCTCTGTTGCAGGTTATGCAGCCAGACTGAATATAACACCCAACCATCTCAACAAGGTTGTCAAGAGTGTAACCGGCAAATCTCCATCCGTATGGATTGATGAATTTATCATACAGGAGGCCAAATGGTTGTTGTGTACCACCTCTATGCCACTGGGGGAGATAGCAGCAAGGCTTGGAATGCACGACCAGTCATATTTTGCACGCAGATTCAAGAAACACGAAGGTCTGACACCAAGTGAATATAGGTTGGCCTATATAAAGAGATAAAGAGCTGGACAAATGATTGAATTGTCCTAATTTTTGATTTTAATATCCTACAAACATAAGCCAAAGGAGAGTAATTTTGCATCCACTATATTAACGGATATGTTGTCAGGATTTTTTAGAAATAGCGGAAGCTCCCGCACACCTCTCTTTATAACTCTCCTCTGCAGGATTATGGCGGCAGTTGCAATTCTTATTGTCCAACCGGTGCCCTCTGCTTACGGAATGTCGGCTCAGGCACAGATTGGGAATTCCGGGAGATTGGAGAGTGAGATTTCGGAGGATACACTTCACACTCTTCAGGAGGTGGCCGTTGTGGCGCATCTGAAACAGAAGAGCAATCTTAGGGAGGAGCCCCTCTCATCTTCTGTTATCAGGCTGCAGCAGATGGAGCGGGCCCAGATATTGACCCTCAATGATTTCTCTTACCAGACGCCGAACCTTTATATACCCGATTACGGTTCAAAGATTACCTCTTCAATCTATATAAGGGGATTGGGCAGCAGGATTGACAACCCTGCAGTGGGGCTCTATGTCGACAATATACCATATCTCAACAAGAATGGTTTTGATACAGATTTGTGGGACATTATGAGAATGGAGGTGCTCAGAGGACCGCAAAGTACACTCTATGGAAGAAATACCATTGGCGGAATTATAAATATCAGCACATTGTCGCCTATGTTCTATCAGGGAACAAGAATCTCTGCGGGATATGGCAATGGTAACAGCTATAGTATCAAAGGGTCCACCTACTGGAAACTTAATGAAAGGGTGGCATTCAATGTGGGAGCAAACTACAGCTCAACCGACGGATTCTATACAAACAGCTACAACAACAAAAAGTGCGACTGGATCAACAGCGGAAGCGCAAGGGCAAGGGTGGTATATAAACCCGGCAGCAGGGTGACTCTCGACAATACACTCCTCTTTGGAAGGGTAGAGCAGGGGGGATATGCCTATTCTCTCTACGATCCGGAGAGCAGGACCATTGATGAGGTGAATTACAATGATCCCTGCGGATATGAGCGTACAACAATCTCCGACGGCCTCTCGGCAACTATAGAGTATGACAACTATACATTGTCGAGCGTAACCTCCTGGCAATATCTTGATGACTGTATGACCCTTGACCAGGATTTTACTCCAAAGAGCATGTTCACACTCAAGCAGGCGCAGCACGAGAATACATTTACGGAGGATATTGTATTGAAAAACAAGAATGGGGAGAGATGGCAATGGATAACAGGATTGACACTCTTTTACAAGAGTATGAAGATGCAGGCTCCTGTAAGGTTCAAGAAGGATGGAATCAATGAACTCATTCTCTTCAATGTGAACAATGGAATCCACCAGATGTTCCCTCAGGCAGACATTATATTTCAGGAGGATGAATTTGATATCCACAGCAACTTCAAGGCTCCGGTATTTGGTGCAGCCGCATATCACCAGAGCGAATACAAAGTGGGAAGATTTACCTTTACAGCAGGGTTGAGGCTCGATTATGAGCACTCGTCACTTGATTACAGCTCGGAGAGCTCACTTAATTACCGTTTCACACTCACAATGCCTCAATTCCGTCAGTTTGTAACAAAACTTGACGGTAAGGTGAAGAGGGATTATTTTGAACCGCTTCCAAAACTGGCTGTACAATACTCTTTGGAGAGATACGGAAATCTATATCTCTCTGTATCAAAGGGATTCAAGGCAGGAGGCTACAATACGCAGATGTTCTCGGATATTCTTCAGAACAAGATGATGACAGATATGATGGCAGATCTGGGAGTCTATTTCGACAATATGGGAATCTCCACCTACAGTGTTGATGATATCATTACCTATAAACCGGAACATAGCTGGAACTATGAAGTTGGAGGCCATTTCAATATATTTGACAACAAGCTGGAAGCTGATGCCTCGCTCTTCTATATAGATTGTACAAACCAGCAGCTGACAGTCTTCCCGGGCGGCAAGAGTACCGGCAGAATGATGACCAATGCGGGACAGACAAGGAGTCTTGGCGCAGAACTTTCGTTGAATGCCAGACCGGTGGAGGGACTCACACTTGGAGCAGCTTACGGATATACAAATGCAAAATTTGTCAAGTATAATAATGGAATAACAGATTTTAAAGATAACTTTGTCCCGTATGTGCCGAAACATACCCTCTCAGCAAATGGAGAATATACTCTCTATAATCCGGGACGGGCGGTTGACAAGCTCTCTTTCAGGGTAGGATATAACGGCATAGGCAAGATATATTGGGATGAGGCAAACAGTGTGGCGCAGGAGTTCTATTCGCTTTTGAGCGGCTCCATATATGCAGAAAAGGGTAAATTCTCATTGGAGTTATGGGGAAAGAATCTCACATCTGCTGAGTATACCACATTCTATTTTGTCTCTATAGGAAATACCTTCCTGTCGCAGGGAAAACCTGCAACCTATGGTGTTACAATCTCTGTTGAACTGTAGCACGGAATTTGAAAATAAATGAATTAAAAACAATAAAAACAGATCAAAATGAATTTGAAATCTTTTATGAGAATGATGATGTGCGCTTTGGCACTCTTCTCCTTTGTTGCCTGCTCAGATGATGATGACGTGATGGATGAGCCTATCAAAGGCCTCTATACCTTTGTGGGGGATTTGATTGTAGACCAGAACGACGGTACAAACTATACCGATAAAAATGTGAAGATAGATTTGAACTTCAATCCTGACTTCGGGCAGGTGAAAATGGTTGTGAACCAGGTGAAGTTTGCCGAGGCTATGCCGGTAAGGCTTGATATGACAATTGAAGGGATAAGCTATATGCAGTCGGGTATTGATGTGACAATGATTGCAAACAATATTATCCCTACAGCGATGGGTGGTCCGTTCCCTCAATATAAAATTACAATGTTCAACGGATCAATAAATAACGGCCAGTTCAACTTTATGATGAACTGCGGCGAGTTCCCTGTAATGTTTAAAGGAACCCAAGTTGCGCCACTCAACTAAAAAGGGCCATCGGTTTATAGAAAAATTTTGCGGGAGTAGCTCAAAGGGGAAGACCTTTTGGGCTACTCTCTTCTTTTTGGATTCTTTGGGAACCACCCCTTTTCGACCCTTTTGCGCTGATGGAATACCTCAAGAATGGACCAGAATGAGGAGAATGCAGTTACGCCAAGCATGGTTGAGGCCATCTGGTTGGCAATGAATACCGACAAGAGTGTGCATACAATGCCGAGAATGAGGAAGGCCCACCAGCATTTTACACCAAAATAATACTCTCCCTTTATAACCAGCGGATGAAAGAGTCCGATAATCAAGAAGGTACATAGTCCCACAAGAAGTCCGCTCATATTGAGGGATTGGAGTGCATACATAATCATAAAAAAATATAATAATTTCCAAAAATAGGATATTTTCAGAAATCTGTCAACATACTCCATTTTAATTTGTTCTTCAAAATAATCAAATGGATATATGTAATGAAAAAGTGTGCACTCTTTTCACATCTGACTCTCTCCCTTGCAATGCTCTTCACCCTCATCAGTTGTAGTGAAGAGGAGAATTCCGCCCAATCAGCGGTAAGACCGGTAAAGCTTTCGGAGGCCTTGCCGTTGGGTATGGTAGAGAGCAGCTATACCGGCATAGTCATTCCTGTACAGTTCAGCAATCTTGCATTCAAACTCTCGGCTCCGCTTGTTGCACTGGAGGTTGAGAGGGGTGAGAGTGTAAAGCGAGGTGATGTAATTGCAAGAGTGGATCCTACGGAGTTTGCCATAGATCTTGAGGCAAAAAAGGCCTCATATATAACTGCGGGGTTTCAGATGGAGAGGGCAGAGAATCTGATCAGGCGCGAGGCTCTCTCCAAGGAGGATTATGAGAGTACCAAGGCAATGTATGAGAATGCTAAGGCTGCTTATGAAAATGCCGGGAGGATTCTTGAACAGACAATACTCAGGGCTCCATTTGACGGCTTTATCCAGGAGAGATATGTGGAAAATTATCAGGAGGTATCGCCAGGAGAGAAGATAGTATGCCTTATTGATCCATCAATGCTCCAGATGCAGGCAACATTGCCGGAGGCCGCATTGGGCTATCTCTCATCAAATCCGGAGACTTATGTTGAATTTGACTCATACAAGGGAAAGAGATTCAGAGCCAGGATAAAGGAGTTTGTACAATCATCTCCCGACGGATCGGGTATTCCTGTCTTTGTAGAGATAACAGACCCCTCCTTCAATCTTCAGGAGTACAAGATTGCCACAGGCTTCTCCTGCTCAATAACATTTATCTATCCCAATAAGGAGATTGGCCTTATCTACAATGCAGAACCCGGTAACCCTCAAGGGAATTCATATATTGGCAATGACTCTCTACACCCTGTCACCATACCTGTCACATCACTTGTCAGGGAGTATGGAGATGAGAGGGATGCAGTATTTGTCTTTAACAGGGCAAACTCGACAGTTTCAAAGAGGAGTGTAGAGACCCTTGGGATAATAGAAGGTGATAGAGTTGTTGTGATTGGGGGGCTTGTGGCGGGAGAAGAGGTGGTATCTGCAGGTGCGGCAAGAGTGGTGGATAATCAGAGGGTTTCACCTCTTGAAGGTCCTGTGGCGTTTTAAAGAGTGCAAACTGTTAATTGTCAATAGCTATGAATATTCCGCGATATTCCATCGAAAACAGACGGGTGGTATGGTTTCTTCTAATGGTGATGTTTGTGGGGGGAACCGTTGCATTTTTCAAGTTGCCAAAGAAAGAGGATTCGCCCTTCAGTATAAAGACGGCTGTGTTGGTTACGCAGTATCCCGGGGCATCGCCCATTGAGGTAGAGGAGCTTATAACTGAGCCTGTTGAGAGGGAGATACAGTCAATGAGCGAAGTGAGGAGGATCAAGTCGGAATCGGGTTACGGCATCTCAAAAATTACCATTGATCTGCTGCCTACGATCGAACCGGAGCGGATGGCTGTAAAATGGGACGAATTGAGGAGAAAGGTCTCCAATATCCAGCCGTTGCTGCCCTCCGGCGCCTCTACCATTATGGTAAATGACGATTTTGGAGATGTCTATGGTATCTACTATGCACTGACTATGGATGAAGGGTTCTCCTTCAGTGAACTTAGGAGTGTGGCACAGCAGATAAAGAGGGAGCTCAACCCCATTGAGGGGGTGCAGAAGGTGGCTCTCTTTGGTGAGCAGAGTGAGGTTGTTGAGATCTCGTTCGACCTCTCCGCTATGGCAAATCTGGGACTTGATGCAAATGGTGTGATTGGAATTATGGACTCCCAGAACCTTCTGGTAAATACAGGGGAGATAGAGGCCGGAGCCTATATGGTAAAGGTAGTTGCAGATGGAACATACAAGAGTCTTGATGATATAAGGAGACAGATAATTATATCAAAAGGGGGAGAGGAGGTGCGTATAGGAGATGTGGCAACTGTAGAGAAGGGTTATGCAGATCCTCCTGCCACATTGATGAGATGCAACGGCAAATGGGCTATGGGCATTGGAGTGGCTACTGGCCCGAAGGATGATGTGGTTGCAGTAGGAGAGAGGGTTGATGAGATTATGGCGCAATTCAAGGAGAAGATCCCTGTTGGTATGGAGCTGGTGAGCATATATCCGGAAAATATCATTGCAAAGGAGGCAAATGAGGGGTTTATCCTCAATCTGATAGAGTCGCTTTTAATAGTTATAGCAATCATATTTCTTGTGATGGGGGCAAGGTCGGGGCTTCTTATAGGTTCATCTCTCCTCTTTTCAGTGGGAGGTACCCTCCTGATTATGCAGCTCTTTGGTGTAGGACTCAACAGAACCTCATTGGCTGCATTCATAATAGCAATGGGAATGTTGGTTGACAATGCCATTGTTGTTACCGACAATGCCAGAGTGGGCATTATGCAGGGAAAGGAGAGAATAAGTGCCCTTATAGAGGGGGCAACAGTGCCGCAGTGGGGATTGTTGGGTGCCACCTTTATTGCTGTATGTTCATTCCTGCCCCTCTATCTTGCGCCTGAATCGGTCGCGGAGATTGTAAAACCGCTCTTTATAGTATTGGCCATCTCTTTGGGACTAAGCTGGCTTCTTGCTATGAGCCAGACTCCGCTCTTCGGCAGTTTCATACTCAAACAAAATGGAGGAGGCGAAGCTGTTGACCCTTATGGATCGAACCTCTACAGACGGTTTGGAGTGCTGTTGAAGATACTTATAAGGAACAGATACAAGACAATTCTCTCTGTAGTGGGACTTCTGCTCTTTTCGCTCTGGATAATGAGCATTATGCCCCAGGAGTTCTTTCCCACTATGGACAAGCCATATATGAGAGCCGATCTTATCTTTCCCAACGGGTATGGAATAAGGGAGGTGGAGAGACAGGCCAGCCATATTGAAGAGTATCTCGAGACCGACAAAAGGATAAAATCATATACAATAACAATGGGCAGCTCTCCCATCAGATATTACCTGGCAAGTGCAGCCTATGGTCCTATGCCAAATTATGCCAATGTTATGATAGAGACATACGACAGCGGGGACTCTCCGTCGGTTGAGAATGATTTTTACAATTATATGAGAGGAAACTATCCGGACGTGATAACACGCTCGGGACTCTTTATGCTCTCACCGGTTCCTGATGCAAAGATTGAGATAGGGTTTACCGGAAAGGATATAGATACATTGGAGCATCTTACAGCTCTTGCCTGTTCCATTGCCCGGAAAAATGGTATGGTGATGGATGTGCGGGGCAGCTGGGGAGAGAAGATACCGGTTGTTGCTCCACTATATTACCAGGAGCGGGGGTTGAAATTGGGCATTACCCGTCAGCAGTTTGCCTACACATTGAGATATGCAACCAATGGTTTGCCTCTTGGGGAGTATAGGGAGGGGGATCAGATTATGCCAATCCTTCTTAAAGATGCCGGAAGCGGTTCAATGGGAGTTGAGGAGCTGACAACTCTTCCGCTCTACAGCAATAAGGCACTGCAGGTCTCTACAAATCAGGTATCAGGCAATTATAACCTCAAATATGAATTTGGAATGGTGAAGCGTTACAATAGGGAGAGGGTGATGCTTATGCAGTGCGAGCCGTTGAGGGGGATAAATTCAATGGCCGCCTTCGATAACCTTTATGGAGAGATAAAGGAGAAGATATCCCTTCCCGATGGGTATAGCCTCGTCTATTTTGGAGAGGCAAGGCAACAGGAGGATTCAAACAGGGCCTTGGGAAAATATATTCCCCTCACATTCCTCATAATCTACTTTGTCCTTCTTCTGCTCTTCCCGTCGGCATTCAGAAAGCCATTGGTCATTATGGCAATGTTGCCACTCATCTTTACAGGTGTTGTATGGGGGTTGATAATATTCGGCAAGTCGATGGACTTTTTTGCAATATTGGGACTCCTCGGACTTATTGGTATGAATATAAAGAATGCTATTGTGCTTGTGGGACAGATTGATATTGAGCAGAAAAGCGGAGCGGCGCCCCTTGAGGCTGTGGTGCAGGCAACCAAGACGAGGATAATACCGGTGACTATGGCTTCGGGAACAACAATATTGGGAATGTTGCCGCTGCTCTTTGATGCAATGTTTGCAGGAATGGCTGCAACAATAATGGGAGGCCTATTTATGGCAACGCTTCTCACAATATTTGTTTTGCCGGTAACGTACTCTCTCTTTTTTGGAATAGGCAAAGGTGCATAACAATAAAAATTTACATTATGAAACGGGTGATATCCATTTGGGCTCTACTGCTGTTTTTTGTTGTGGAGTGTGGGGCCCAGCAGGAGAATGGAGATGGAATGAGCTGTCGGGAGTATGTGGATTCTGTACTTTCATACGACAAGGGTATTGAGCAGAACAGGCTTGAACAGATTTCGCTCTACAATGCGGTGAAATATGCCAAGGCAAATCTCTATCCAAGGCTCGATCTCTCCGGAGAGATGCAGTACAGGGTAGAAAAGAGTGACCTTGAGATTGGAGGAGGCAATGCGGAGTTGCCCCACAACTCATATAATGCCAATCTCAATCTCTCGCAGAAACTCTATGGCGGGGCTCTCAAAAGCAGTTATAAAGCTGCACAAGTGGAGCTGGAGATGGCGGTTGAGGAGGGTGAAATGAGACGCCTCGAGGTTGAGTATGCCGCTACATTGAATTATTGGGGAACAGCTGCAAAACGGGAACTCTACAATGCAGTCTGCAATTATGTGGAGATAATCTCCAGCCTGAGGGATCTGCTCAAGAGCAGATTTGAGGAGGGACTGATATCCAAGACCGATTATCTCCAGATAGAGGCGAGGTTGAGGGAGGCCCGTATCTCACAAAGCGATATGGCCAGGGAGTATAGGCTTGCAATGCAGAATCTCAACTCAATGATGGGGGTGAATCCCGACAGGGAGATAATCCTATCGGATTCAATATCACTCAGGGAGGGGCGCCTGCAATTCATCAATCCGGATGAGGCACTCATTATGCGTCCCGATTTTATTGCCTCCAGATTGGGCTCAGAATACAGGAGGCTGGAGATGGCTCAGATAAAGAGCCCCTTTAATCCGCAACTTGATATTGGGGTACGGCAGAGTTGGGGCAGAAGTGCCCTTGATCTTGCCGGCAGCGCAAAATTCAGCACAATCGGTCTGATATCGCTGAATGTTCCTATCTTCTCCTGGAGAGCCAGAAACTATCGGGTGGCTGGCCAGAAGGTTCTGATTGAGAGTTCGGAGGTTGGAAGTGAGCGTCTCTCCAATGATATAGTTCTGGAGATTATGTCGTCGTGGAGAAACTATATTGAGAGTTCAAACCAGATAGAGTTGGCCCTTGAGGCAAAAAAAATAGCCTGGGAGAGTCTTGATTTGAATACATATAGTTATAATCAGGGAAAATTGACTATCTTAGAGGTGCTCTCAGCCCAGGTTACCTGGATTCAGGCAAACAGCAGATATATTGAGGCGCTGCTGAGGGAGAAAGAGGCCAGGGCAGCATATATCAGGGCAACAGGGAGCCATTGAAAGGAGATAGTTATGGTAAAGATACGGACACGGATTCACGACAGGTATTCATTGGAATTCAAGTTATGGTATGAGGGGGACAATTTGTCTGAGCGTCTCAGCCGGTACAGGACAGAGAGTTGGATATTTGTACCAGCTTCGCTGGATATCAATGCGCTGTCATATAGCAGAGAGCAGTTCTACTCAGATATTACAAACTACTACAGGACAATAACACCCAACTATCTGTTGGAGGAGCTGGCTGATGATGCACCGGTATCTTCCACCGATGATCCGATAAACTTCAATCCACAGACAAAGGCCCCTTTGGGATATCTTCAGAATGCAATCTGGAATCTTGTCAACTACCCGTCGAAATATAGTGCAATTGAGTATGAGTATCAGATAAAGATGTTCTGCTCTATCTTCAAGAGTGCAATGAGGGAGAGATATAACCTTATTAAGGAGAGTTGCAGCCGGAAATGTTGCGACGGGGAGGGTTGCCATACCTGCGATGATATATTGTCGTCATTCAAGGATGAGTCTTACAGGATTCTCAGCAAATATGCGGCACTCTCCGGGATGCTTAAGGGTAATGTTGATGAAAATCTCTACAACTGCTATGAGTTTGGTGAGGAGTTCATTATCAATCTCACTGAGCTCTATTCCTATAAAATTTATAGCAGTATCCACAATATGGAGAGTATGAGGAGCTGGCTCTCAATGTTGGACGACTATAAGAGGGGAAGAGGTTACGGTTCATTGAGGAGAGATGGCGGAAGGGCAAATGAGAATTTGCTCTACAGATGGGGTGTACTCAAGAAGTATGTGGAGAGCGATCTCTTTCTTGGCGTTGACAAACGGAAGAGCGGAATCCTCAAGGAGCAGGTCTACTATAGCATAGCAGCAGGACTATCAATGGTCTTTGCAACTGCAGTAGCCTTCACTTTCCAACAGAAATACGGCAATTTTACGATGCCGCTCTTTGTGGCTCTTGTCGTGAGCTATATGTTGAAGGACAGAATAAAGGAGCTGGTAAGGCAGGCCTTTGCAACCAGCCGGAAATTGAAATATTTCGACCACAAGACTCTCCTCCAGATGAAGGATAAGCTGATAGGACTCTGCAGGGAGGGATTTGATATAATATCCCAGGATTCCATCCCGAAGGAGATTGCAAGGATGAGGAACCGTTCGGTAATAGTTGATGTGGAGAACAGTATGAATAATGAGAGCGTCCTCTTCTACAGGAACCTTGTGGAGATAGACCGCCGTAGACTGGGGGAGTGTTCAGAATATCTGATACCTGGAATCAACGGAATATTTATGCTCAACCTCTCATCTTTTGTAAAGAAGATGGACAATCCGGAGGTGAAATGCAATTTCTGTGGAGAAGGAAGGGAGATTGGAGAACTCTTTGTAAAGAAGATCTATTATATCAATATAATATTTCAAATAAGCGGTAACGGCGGACTTCTCCGCAAACGTTACCGCATAGCCATTAACAGGGATGGTATTCTCGGACTTGAGGAGTTTTAGCCCTCTTGTCCCCCATCTGTGCTCTCCTCTGCTGCTCCATTCTCTCCGCTGCCATTCTGTTCACCCTCTTTGGGAACAATGGTCTGTGCTGCATCCGGATCGGCAGCAACCGACTCCTTCCATTTCTTTGAATATCCTGGTTGGTAAGGGTCTGCCGGTATTCCCTTTCCATTGCCGTTATCCATAAATGAGCCGTCGGCATTCTGCAGTTTTACATTTCCGTCGATATATTTCACAAGCAGATATTCATCAAGTGCTTTCCACTTTTTGAACATACGGTCTGCAAACAGTTCAGACCATTTTGTAAGGTACTCTCTCACATCACCAGACCCCTCATTGAGGATGCGGAGTGCCTCCTTGTCAACTGTAGGTATAATTTGTAAAGCTCCATTTTCGTGGGCATCTGCTGTCTTCCTGATTTCCGGTGCAAGAAGATTGTATCTCAAGTATGCTGCGTGTGCAACACGGTTGAAGAGCCAGAATGCCGATGTAGGCGAGTAGGTTGTCATATTTCCGTTTCCGTGGGCAAAGCACTCAGGAACACGCACGCTTGAGGTATAGACTGGTGTTAGACAAGAGGTTGCCGCATCATCTACCCCAAACCAGATTACGCCTCCAATAACATCGGGAAGCCAGTTGCGTGACTGTCCGACCATCCAGAAACCTGTCTGCTGTGTGGCAATTGCCCTCTCATTGGTAAACTCTTTCCCGTCAACTTCAAAACCCATAGGACGCCATCTGTAGGGGAGCTCAAATCCGCCTGCTCCAATATCTTTGCGCATATCCATAGGGGTATCCTCATAGTGGTCTCTCATCACATCAGCCACCTCCTTGAGGGTCAGTTTGTCGTAAGGTTTGATGTATAACGGCATCTTGTTTGCTGCATTGTAGCCCATTGCATAGTCGAGATAGTCGTTGGCAGGTCTGTCGCCAATCATACCTTTGCCAAGAATGTTGAAGGCACTCCATACTCTCGCCTCACAACCCCTCAAAGCTCCAAAATCTGCCGGTGCGTATGCGTCGCAGAAGCTGAAATCGGCATCCTCTCCTGAGAAGTAGCCCATCTCCCTTGCAAATGAGATAACATCTTTATGGTAGAGGCAGTTCTCCGGATCATTCATAGGGAAATTTGTAATTCTTGACTGGTTTGCGTGTGCACTTATATAACCGTCGGGAATTCTGACGGCAACCCAAACAGCTCCTTTATTGAGGTTGACACCCTTCTTGTTGAGTCTGGTGCCCTTTCCTATCATCTCCATAATCCAAACCTCATCCTTGTCGGCAATGGAGAATGACTCTCCGCTTGATGCGTAGCCATACTCCTCAACGAGTGATGTCATTATGCCGATTGCCTCCCTTGCTGTTTTGGCTCTCTGGAGTGTGATGTAGATGAGTGAGCCGTAGTCGATTATTCCGGTGGTGTCGACAAGTTCGCCCCTTCCGCCAAATGTTGTCTCGGTAATTATGAGCTGGTGTTCGTTCATATTTCCGATTGTTGAATATGTTTTGGCTATCTGGGCAATTTCACCCATATATTTTCCTGTATCCCATTCAAAGACCTTGAGCATACTTCCCTTAGGAAAGAGGTTGCCTGGTGTATGGTAGAGCTCTCCATAGATGACGTGGGCGTCGGCTGAGTAGGTAACCATAACAGAGCCGTCTTTGCTCGCCCCTTTGGTTATGAGGATATTGCTGCAGCAGTAGCTGTATCCTGAGGTGAGAATCACCAATAGTACGGTAAAAAAGAGTGTTCTGATTGTAATTTTCATAGTATTGAATTTTTATCTATCTTAGCATTCTGTTAATGCAAAAATAATATTTTTATTAAACATATCCGATATGGCAAATTTTATGAGGACATTTTTATTTTCACTCTTCTGTCTTATCTCTGCAGTGGCATTTGCACAGCAGGAGCAGCAGGAGCTCTCTCCCGAGGAGATGGCTGCAAAGGAGGTTGAGTTGTGGGAGACAGAACTCGGCCTTACCCCATCACAGTCCTTTTTTGTGGATTCTGTGTTGTGCGCAAATTATACAGGTTTGAAGGAGGAGTTTGAGGGAATGCGTGCTGCAGGTATGCAGAGCAATGATACATTTACATCAATCAGGGAGAAGTGGCTCAACAAGAATATAGCAGCACTCAAACTGATTCTTGATGAACAGCAATATATAAAGTATCTCAAGTATATTGGCCGTGGAAAGGAGTATAAGAAGGGTAAGGATGGCCTCTATTACAAGAAAGATGAACTTGAGAAGGAGAAGAAAAAGAAGAAGTAGATTGGAAATGGAGTATTTAGAGAGGGTAGTAGTTGCCCTCTCTTCTTTTATAGTAGACTCCCCATTTGAATCCGCACTCTTTTAGAATTGCAGCAAACTTCTCAAAATTCTCTGCTATTCTCCACTCCTCGTGGGCATCTGACCCCAGGCTTACAGCCTCTCCTCCAAGTTCTCTGAATCTCTTCAGGATACCGGTGTCGGGCGATGGTGTGTAGCCGTTCCGTTCGCGATAGGTATTTGTGTTGACCTCCAGAGCTTTGCCTTCGGAGGCGAGATATTTCAATATAGGGTCAAGTACATCGGCAAACTGGCTGAATTTTATATCTCTCACCTCGTATGGCGCATATCGGGCAATATAGTCGAAATGTCCGAGGATATCAAAATCCTTGAACTCGGTGATGTTCCTGTACATCACCTCGTATGCACGGCTATAGGCCTCCTTGTAGTCTTTTCCCTTGTAGTACTCTCCGTAGTAAGGGTCAATCTCATCAATGAAGTGGAGGGAGGCAATCACAACATCAAATTTATATGGCGCAAGGAAGGTTTTGATCTTGCCGATGCATTTCTCCTGCAATCCAACCTCAATACCTTTGAATATCTCAATATCTTTATAGATTTCCGACAGCTGGCCAATCCGTTTCTGCTGTTCAGCCGGATCAAAGATGAAGTAATCCTTGGCTCCTGGAGCATCAATGTCCAGGTGGTCGGTGATGCTGATACCCTTGAGGTTGGCCATAGAGGCGGCCGCAGCGAGACTCTTCTCCATTGTCATCCTGCTGTCAGGCGAAAAGTGGCTGTGGGTGTGGTTGTCGTAGAATTTTCTCATAAACTTCTCTCCAATTTCTTTCCGATTTCTCTCTGATCAGTTTAGGGAGGCTACTCTCCATCCATCCTCTTCCCGTGTTATTGTGAGCTGTTTTTCGGCAACAATGCTCTCCTGGGCCTGGAGCGGCTCAGCCCCTTCCTCTGCCGGAGTTTCCGGGGTGGTGCGGTTCACGATATTATAATATACAGTGATACTGTCGCCATTTGCAGATGGTTGAGTTGATGTCACTACCGGTTCGTAGTATCTGGTGTGAAGTATAATCTTTGCCTTTGTTGTGCTGTCGAGCAGCTGCGCCTCGTCAAGTGACTGAATGAGTGAGGAGCTGAGCGGCTCTCTGCATAGTTGTGCAGCCTTCTCATATTCTGTTGCAAAGTAGGCTCTCAAAAAATCGGTGGCAATGCTCTCGGGCTTTTCGTTGTTGCAGGAGGTGACTGTAAAAGCAGCTGCTGCCAATATTATCTTTATTACGGTATTTCTCATAATCGGTTGCTCTCTTTTTTTCTGACGCTCATTTCTGATTGTTTCAGTTGTCAAATTTTACAATTGTAATGCCGGATCCTCCAAACCTTACATCTTCATCACCGCAGAAGATGACTCCGGGAACGGTTTTGAGATAGACTCTTATCTCCTCTTTCAGGATTCCGTTGCCTTTGCCGTGGAGTATCTTTACCTGGTCGATTCCAACCATAAGGGCATCGTCGATATAGCGGGATACAATTTCCAGTGCATCTGCCAGCCTTTCGCCTCTGATATCTATGCTCGGCTTGAAATTGAGTCTCTTCTCGGAGAAGTCGCTGCTGTAGATGTTGCTGCTCATTGGTTTGGACTGCTTGCCTACAGTTGCATTGTATTCATTGTTGGATATGCGCTCCACCATCCCTGCAGGAACCTTGGTTGAGATATTTCCGATGGAGATTGTAAAGTTGCCTTTTCCAGTCTGGATAACTTCACCAATGAGTCCTTTATCTTTAATGCGCACTTTGTCTCCAACCTTCACAGGCCTCTCTTCAGCAGTTGCCTCATTTTGTGCAGACCCTGTGCCGGCTCCATTCTCTCCACCATTTGCAGCTCTCTCCAGCTCTCTCTTCTTGCGCTCTTCCTTGCGTTTTTTACGCTCTATCAGCTGTTGCATTTTGTCGGCAATCTTTTTGTCGGAGCTGCTTGACTGCTCCTCCTTGAGTGAGCGGTTAAACTCCTCCAGCTCTTTTCTGGCCAGTTTTGTCCGCTCCTTTTCTGCCTGAGCCTCCTTGATATTCTTGATGGTTGCCTCAATCTTCCTGTTTGCCTGCGACAGAATCTCCTCTGCCTCTCTCTTTGCCTCAGCGATTATTGCCCTCTTTGTGGCCTGGATCTCCTCAAGCTCCTTCTGGTACCTGTCGGTAATATTTTCAAGGGTCTTGTCGGTATGTTTGATCCTCATCAGCCTCTCATCAAGCTGCCTCCTGTTTTTTGAGATTTTACGGAGCTGTTTCTCCATATCTACATATGAAGTTCCGGCTCTCTCTTCCGCCTCCTTTACAATATTTTCCGGGAGACCTATCTTTCTCGCCAGTTCAAATGCGAATGAGTTGCCAGGCAAACCTGTCTCAAGTTTGTAGAGTGGCCTTATATTGGCTGTATCAAAGAGCATTGCTCCATTTATTGTGCCGGAACTGCTCTCTGCGTAGAGCTTCAGGTTTGTGTAGTGTGTGGTGATGACGCCGTATGCCCCTTTGGCCTCAAGATGCGACAGTATGGTCTCAGCAATTGCTCCGCCTGCCGCAGGTTCTGTTCCAGAACCGAACTCATCTATCAGTACAAGTGTATCTTTGCTGGCTGAGAGGAGCAGGGATCTCATGTTTGTGAGGTGAGAACTGTATGTACTCAGGTCATTCTCAATGGACTGTTCGTCTCCTATATCTATAAATATATCTTTGAAGATTCTGAACTCACTCACTTCAGAAGCGGGTACCAGCATTCCCCACTGGAACATATATTGCAGAATTCCTGTTGTCTTCAGACAGACAGATTTTCCTCCTGCATTGGGGCCAGAGATAACCAGGATATGCTTTTGTGGAGAGAGTGTGAGGGTAAGCGGTACAATCTCCTTCTTCTCCCTCTTGAGAGCCGCCTCGAGCAGCGGATGGCGCCCCTTGACAATCTTCAGCTCATTATCGGCAGAGAGTATGGGCTTGCCCGCCTCCATCTGCATTGCAACCATTCCCTTTGCCCGGATAAAATCAATCTCACCTACAAAACGGGCTCCCGATATCAGATCCTGCAGGTATGGCCTTATAAAATCGGAGAATTCACGCAATATGCGGTAAATCTCCCTCTGCTTTGCAAAATAGAGCTCCTTGACCTCATTGTTGAGCTCCACTACAGCAGCCGGTTCAATGAATACGGTCTTTCCGCTGGCAGATTCATCATATACAAATCCGCTCAGTTTCCTCTTATTGCCGCTGCTTACAGGTATGAGCATACGTCCGTCCCTCACCGATACGGTTGCTTCGCTATCGGCAATTCCCTCCTCCTGAGCTTTGCGGAGTATTGACTGGATCTTTCTGGAGATGGAGTTCTCCTTTTCGTGAATGGTACGGCATATATGGTAAAGTTCGGGTGTTGCATTCTCCCTTATCTCTCCCGACTTGTCGAGTATGAGGTTGAGTTTCTGGGCAATTTCAGGAAAGAAGAGTACAGGAGCAGCCATCTCCTTGAGATTTGGATACTGTTCTGCACTGCACTTTTTGAAAAAGGTGAGGAGCGCCTGGAGATTTTCCAGAAAGGTGCGCAGCTTCTGAAGATTCTCAAGTCCAAGTACAGATGAATCTGTCTCAAGAGGTTTGAGGTAGTCAATGCTGTCGATATATCCTTCAGAAGGAAATGACTGCTCAAACATACAGATCAGCCTCATCTCATCTGTGAGGGTGAGCCTCTTGAGGATTGTCCGCGGGTTTGTGGAGACTCTTTCAGACTCTACTCTCTCTCTGGCATAACGGGTTGAGCATCTGAGAGCCAATGACTCCTTTATCTTGTCAAACCCGAGCTTCTGTTCTATTTTAATATAATTCTCCATAAGTTTGTGCAAAGATAAAAAAGTTATAACTTTACATAATAATTTTGTTCCGATGGATACCCTTTATATAATATTTTATATCATTTTCATCATTCTGGCCTACCTGATAGGTTCCATATCCAGTTCAATTCTGCTTGGGAAGATGATATACGGTATTGATGTGAGGGATTATGGCAGTTTCAATCCCGGGGCAAACAATACCCAACGTGTACTTGGATGGAAGATGGGTCTTGTGGTGCTGGCTTTTGACCTTTTGAAGGGTGTGGCTGCTGCCTGTCTGGTCTTTTTTATGCCATTCAAACCGGAGACAAACAGTTTTGTGATAACCCAGATTGTCTTTGGCTTTGCTGCAATTTTAGGGCATATCTTCCCTATATACCATAACTTCAGGGGAGGAAAGGGGGTGGCTACACTTTGTGGCGTCCTGCTTGCAATCCATCCCTTTGCAGTCCTTATCTGTACAGTGATCTTTCTGGTTGTCTTCTTCTTTACCCGTTATGTCTCAGTGAGTGTGATAGCGGCAGTTACCTGTTTCCCATTCTTTGTGAATACACTCTTTGCCCTCTGGCTCGATCCTAAAGAGACCTTCACCGTCAAGATATTCAGTATTGTGGTGGGTGTTACAATATGGCTTACCCATTTGAGCAATCTCAAACGGCTCTATTATGGAAAGGAGGAGAAATTTACCTTAAAGCGGCCTGTCGGTAGAGATGAGAGGGCATAAGATAATGTGGGTATTGGAAAAGATACGGAGAATGGAAGAGGTAAAAGGGACGGAAGAGAGGTAAATGTGGTAAAAGAAGTAAAAGAGTAGGTTATTCTACTGAAATGGCATAGCCGTCCCTTACGGCTATTGGTAAAATCAAATATTGTTTTGGTGTGGTGGCGGATTTTGTGGCAGGTATTCTAAGGAGCGTGGCTGATCTCTTCTTCAGTCGCAATTGTGTTGTGTGTAACCGGGAGCTGCTTGTTGATGAGCGGAACCTCTGTCTGGAGTGCTATTCCGGCTTGCCGCTCACCTGGTTCTGGCTCTATAAGGAGAATTCCCTCTACAGACTCTTTTTGGGGAGGGTCTACCTTGAAAGATGCTGGTCGCTCTTTTACTATACAGGATCTTATAAATATCTCATCCATTCCTTCAAATACAATTCAAACAGACGGCTCGGCCGACAGCTCTCTGAGAGTCTCGGGAGGTATATATCTGAAAATCTGTCGGCAGATGAGAGAATAGATTACATTGTACCTGTTCCGCTCCACTTCAGGAAACGTATCAGGAGGGGCTTTAACCAGTCAGAGATAATTGCACAAGGGATAGCTTCTGCATTCGGCCCGGCTGAGCGTCCCAAAGTCATTGCAAATTTATTGAAAAGGAGAATTTATACCTCCACACAGACAAACAAGGAGAAACTTGAGAGGTGGAAGAATGTTGAAAAGGCATTCCGTATCAATAGCCGAAGGGGCAGCAGATTGCACCTCGAGGGCAAACACCTGCTTGTTGTTGATGATGTTGCAACCACCGGTGCAACCCTGGAAGCCTGCGCCTCAATTCTGGTGGAGCAGTTTGGGTGTAGGGTTAGTGTTGCTACATTGGCGTATGTGGAGTGAAAACTTTGCACCTAATCTTATACAGGTTTCTCAAAAAATAAATTATATTTGAAAAAATTAAAATTAACAATATGAGAAACTGGAAGTTTAATACACTTAGAGTTGCATCTGTACTGGTTCCTGCAATGGCATTATACAACGGTTGTGCAGAAAACAAAAGTAATCTGCTGGCAGATCCTGTAAAAAACAAAGACGGCAAATACAACATCATATTCCTTACTACAGACCAGGAAAACTATATGAGAACATATCCTCAGGGAAGTAACTATCAGGCGAGAGAGAGGCTAAGAAAAATAGGAACTTCCTTTGAGAAGCACTATGCTTGCTCAAATGTTTCAACATCTTCCCGATCTGTAATCTACACTGGAAGACACGTTACCGAAACCCTTATGCTAGACAACACCAATATCACTTGCCAGCCAAATATGAGCAAAGATCTTAAAACTGTGGGAGATATGATGCGCGAGGCAGGATATTATACTGCATATAAAGGGAAATGGCATATTTCTGAAGGCGATACTTCTTTGGAAGAGTACGGTTTTGCAGACTGGACAGAAGGAGATATGTATGGTGCTCCACTTGAAGGATTCAACCACGATGCAACTATTGCAGAAAACTCCATAAAATGGATGGAAGAGAAAGGAAAAAATCTGAATAAAGAGGGCAAATCCTTTTTCCTTGCAATCAACTTTATAAACCCTCACGACATTATGTACTTTAATGAAAGTGGTGGTGGAGATTTTGGACAGGCAACAGCTGCACCAGATGTTCTTGTATACAAAACATCTTACCAGACGCCAGTCTCCCCTACTTGGAACGAGCCATTGGATAAAGAGGGCCGTCCAAGCTCACATAGAGAGTATACACTTCAATGGGAAATTGCCACCGGCAAAAACCCATCATCGGAGACAGGATGGAAAACATTCCAGGATTATTATTTCAATTGCATCCAGGATTGTGACAATTATATGCTAAAGGTGCTTGATTACCTTAAAGAGAATGACTTGCTAAAGAATACAATTATTGTTTATACATCTGACCACGGTGAGATGCTGGGCAGTCACGGAATGAAAGGCAAGAACGGCAACATATATGAAAACAATATTCATGTTCCACTTGTAATTTACCATCCTGAGTATCCTGGCGGACGCTCTTGCAATCACGTAACATCTCATCTTGATCTTGCTCCTACATTTGTAGATATGGGAACAGAGACTAGTACAGAAGAGACAGAAATTACAGACGGAATTAAAGGATATAGCCTTATGCCTGCAGTTAATAATCCGGCAACTGATGTGCGTAACGGAAGCGGAGTTTTGTTTGTGTACGATATGATCTCTATGATGGATAAAGATGCAATTGTAATACCGGTCTCTCAAGACAAGGTTAGCATTAAAGTTGACCTAAGCAAAAAAGGTTACTTGAGAGGTATTATTACAGAAGATTACAAATTTGCAAGATATTTCTCTCCACTTAATTTTAATACTCCAACCAATATTGAATCTCTGTATTCACAAAACGAGGTTGAGCTGTACAAAACAGATACAGATGAGACAGAGAACCTTGCATGGCCAAAAGGGAACAACAAGGAGCTTGTAGAGTCTTACAACAGCAAACTGAATGCCCTTATAGAGAAAGAAATTGGGACAGACGACGGAAGAGAGACTGATAATTTTATTGGAGGTTTAAAATCATATGCCAAATAACAGCCATAGGCACTATGCAGTTGTGGTAAAGCCGGTAGGCTCTTCTTGTAACCTTTGTTGTGATTACTGCTATTACCTGAACAAAGAATCGGGGAACAGTAGCGGTATAATGAGTTACGATGTGCTGGAAAACTATATTAGGCAAATTATTTCCATTCACGGAAAAATGGCTGAAATAGAGTTTGCCTGGCATGGAGGAGAGCCCACAATAGCAGGTATTCCCTTTTACCAAAAAGCTTTGGAACTGCAGAAAAAATATGGGCATAACAGAAAAATCCTGAATACATTACAAACTAACGGCACTCTTATTAATGATGAGTGGTGCCGTTTCTTTGCAGAAAACAATTTTAGAATTGGAATTAGCATAGATGGGCCAGAGCATATTCATAATGTCTACAGAAAAGATTCATTTGGCAAAGGCACATTCTCTAAGGTTATGGAGGCAGTAAACCTGTTCCAAAAGCATAGCGTACAATACAACACCTTAACTACTGTTAATGCGGCAAATTCCAATTACGGTAAAGATATTTATGAATTTCTCCGCACAATCTCAGTTTTTATGCAATTCCTTCCTGTAGTTGAATGTATTAATACAGAGAACAAGCTAACCATTCCGCCAGGTATAGATACACCTCCTATTGTTAAAGCAAGGGAGTTTGCTCCATTCAATGTATCGGCTGAGGGGTATGGAAAATTCCTATGTGAGGTATTTGACTTGTGGCTTAAAAAAGATCTTGGGAAAAGATTTGTGCAAATAATAGAATCAACTGTTGGAAACCTTACAAGACGCCCTGCCGGATTGTGTGTGCACGAATCTGTTTGCGGCCACTGCGCTGTAGTGGAAAAAAGTGGCGATGTTTACCGTTGTGACCGCTTTGTATTTGACCAGTACAGAATTGGAAACATTATGCACAATAATCTTGAGCAAATGATGGAGAGCAACCGCGCATTTGGCGAGTACAAATTGGAAAGTCTTCCTACTGAATGTTTGCATTGCAGTGTTGCCAACCTTTGTTTTGGAGGGTGTCCCAAAGACCGCATTCTTGAGCAGATGACCATTTACGGAGTGGAACGCAAGAACTATCTTTGTAAAGGATACAAACATTTCTTCCAACACGTAAAATCATCGGGAATAGTATAAACCAAAGGCTGCTGCACCAGAAGTTCCATACAAAAGACTGCATTCTTACTACAGCTGTCATCTCAACATAATATAAGAGTAATATTAGTATAGTGTAATCCTTATATACTTATATACTTATATAACTGTTATATTATGTTCTCACTACAGGCGCCTCGCTGGAAGCCTGTGCCTCAATTCTGGTGGAGCATTACGGATATAAGGTAAGCTTTGCCACGCTGGCGTATGTGGAGTGACTCCAGTCCTTTCTTTTAGTTATTTGAATATATTTGATGGCATATATATTGCAATATGACATCATTTGTATATCTTTGTAAAAATAACATGACTATGGGACAGATAGCAACTACCATCAGAATGGACGCAGAATTAAAGGCGGAGTTTGATAAATTATGCGAAGAATTTGGCATGAGTGCCAATACAGCCTTCAACATATATGTTAAGACAGTTATACGCCAGAGAAGGATTCCTTTTACAATAGAGGCTGACCCTATTGATGACGTGATGGAGAGAGGGAGAAGGGCTTTCTATGAAATGCGCAGAATTGCCGCAGAGAACGGAACTGCAGGCATGAGTCTTGATGAGATTAATGAGGAGATAAGATTGGCAAGAAGGGGTGAGTAGTATGAGAATCTATGCAGTTATTGACACAAATGTGATTGTATCCGCCCTTTTGTCGCGCCACCATGATTCAGCAACAGTCAAAATCCTTGATTATCTATATGACAGGGTTATTGTACCAGTCTACAACAACGAAATAATTGAAGAGTACGTAGCCGTTTTGAAAAGGCCTAAGTTCAATTTTTCTGAAGAAACAATCTGTGCTGTCATTGAAGCAATCAGGAAAGGTGGTATAGATTCAAAGAGAATAACCAGCAATGAGCAACTCCCCGATACAAAGGATGTTGCTTTCTACGAAGTTGCTCTTGCAAATGAAGATTCGTTCCTTGTAACCGGTAATATAAAACATTTCCCCAAGAAGCCCTTTGTTGTAACTCCTGCAGAAATGCTTCAGATTATCCGAGAGATACAATCGCCTAAGCACGGTTTGCTTTCTGAACCTTCTGCACGCTATGGCAGGGAGTAAGGGGTAAGCATTGCCACGCTGGCGTATGTGGAGTGAAAACTATAAAGCAGGCTGGCCAATTGTCAGATAATACCAAGCTCCCGGCATTTTCTGAGCATGTCCGAAACGCTCTTCACATTCATTTTGGCATAGATGCGTTGACGATGCGTATTGACAGTATGGACTGAAAGGAAAAGACGTTCAGCAATCTCTGAAGCCTTAAGCCCCTCCGCACTGAGACGGATTATCTGAAGCTCGCGCTGCGAAAGACCTATATCAGCTATCTGCTGATTACGTTTTATAAGTATATCTCCTATATAGTCAGCCACATCAGTGCCGGCTGTTTCTGTCTTTGATGTAAGCTCCAAACACTTCTCTCTGATCTCATCCGAAGAGAGTGAAGTGGCTTCTGTAGCAAACTTCTCTATCTCATCGTTCAAAGTGGCATGCGGATTCTTAAGATTCTTGGACAGAAGATCAATAATCTGTTCCTTACTGTTGCTCAGACGTTGTAGATTAGCCGACCTGCGTCTCTCCTTCTTAAAATGTACGGCAATAAATGAGAGCACAATTACTGAAACAATAATGGCTGCTATAAGTATGATCATCCTATAGCGGTTAAGTTCTATCTGCTTTTCCTTCTCATTCACTTCATATATGGTCTCCATCTCCTGAAGGGTTTCACTCTCCTTCTGCTGAAGGTACTTCTGCATATGTAAAACATAATCATCATGTATTTCCTGTGCTTTCTGTGCTTCGCCGATACGGGTATACAGACGCACAAGGCGGTCTTCCAAAGCTGCTGCAGTCATATAATCAGTCTCTTTGAGCCCCTCTTTCACCTTTTCAAAATACTCTATTGCCTCTTTGTCTCGGTCTCCCTGCTGGAACCAGCGGGCCATAAACATTATTCCGTTGCGTTTCAAGTTAGTAAGGTCATGGGCATCTGCTATCTCCTGTCCTCTACCAAGCCATTGACCTGCAAGATCGTACATCTCCTGATCAATAGTCTCGTTCCATCTGTTCTTGTTTATGTATAATGAGCCGATGACATAGCAGGCTTCCGCCTCCTGCTCTACAGCCTCAACACGTTCTGCTATGGACAGAGCTTCATACGCATACTCCAGGCCTTCATCATTCCGTCCTGTCTCCGGCGAAATTTCAGCATAGGAACACAATTTGGCTTTCGCTATCATGATTTGAGAGAGTTCCTTGCTGAACCCGTGCTTACGCGCAATGGTTTCAGCCTCTATGGCCTTTTCCCAGGCATCAGCATCTCTGCTTGACATTATGTCAATCCCTATTATCGTGTATAAAGCCTGTACCTCGCCCAAAGGGAAACCCTTGCCGGTTCTGGAAATTTCGAGTGCACGCAGAGCCTTTTCCATTGCTGCATCGAAGTCCTGATTACCCAGATCCCGCGTAGCCTCTCCGACAAGGGATGATACTTCTGCCGACAGGTCAGGTTGTACGGAAATCTTCCCTTCATAGCGGCATCCCGCCACATATAACAGAATGACAAAAGAAACAGTTAAAAGATGTAATGTTTTGGCCATAATTATCCATGGGTTGTTTCAAGCAAAATTAGATAGAATTATGGATAATTCACTAACATATAACTATTCAGTAGCGTTCTGAGGCCAAATTACTGAAAAATCATTAATCACAGATTGGGTGGAAAAGTAACTTTGCAGAACCTGAAATTTACATATGAAAAGTGTTGAATTACCCCTATGGTGTAATATGTCAGACAATCAAATTAATAATTATCAATAAATTAAAAAGTAGATGAAAACAATGGGACTATTAGACTACGAAACTCCACTGGTGGATGTTGTAGAAATTGAGGTAGAACAGGGATTTGCCACATCGGGTGGTCCGGAATTTACACCATTTGGCCCTGAAGATGATTGGAACTAATGACTAAGTGTGTCTAACAACTGAAAAACAAAAACGAAAATGAAAAAGATATTTTTTGCATTGGCAGCACTCATGCTTGCCTTTACCGCATGTGGTCTGGAGGATGGGAACACCCAAACAAATGAAAATAAAGCCGTAAAGGTTGTGGTAAATATGGATAAGCCGGGCTTTGGCGAAGGGACCCGTGCTGCCCGTACTGGTTGGGAAACAGGCGATGAAGTGGTAGCGGTGTTGGCTAATCAATTTAGTGTCTATGTAAAGCTGACCTATCAAGAAGATAAAACATGGGGAACTGCTTTTTATAAATATGATGAAGATGAAGGGTATATAGAACTATCAGAAGGAGGGTCTGTATCTTTAGTTGCAGAACTAGAAACAGCACTACCTTCTGGCTCAGTAAAAGCAGCCTATTTCTCTTCGGGTGTTTTGGAAGTTAATTATAATGAAACATATGTACACATTATAACGAATGCGTTAACGCAAAATATGGGCGAATGTGTAATGACTTGCGAGGATGGTACTTATAGTGTGAGTGAA
>JAZNXX010000030.1:0-53024 GCA_045594125.1 Candidatus Egerieisoma sp. | reverse complement strand
GTTGATTTTGAGGATATGATCAATGATTCTGTGCGCATTCTTAATGAGCAACAAAGGATTGGAGCACAACTTGACTTCAAGTATATAATCGTTGATGAGTATCAGGATATTTCACGTCAGAGGTTTGATTTGACAAAGGAGTTATCAAAGATTTGCAAGGCTAAAATCATAGCTGTTGGTGACGACTGGCAGTCAATTTATGCGTATGCTGGTTCAGATATAACTTTGTTCACGCATTTCAGGCAGACTATGGGGTATGGACTGGAGTTGAAGATAACCAAGACGTACAGGAATGCTCAAGAGGTTATTGATGTTGCTGGAGGTTTTATCCAGAAAAATCAGTCACAACTGCGTAAGGAACTTATTTCGCCTAAACATATAGAACAGCCAATCGTAATAGAGTCATATTCAGAAAACGTTGACAGGAAGCAGACAGCTGGTAAGGGTGGACGATATTATATGATTGGCGAGAAGGTCGAGGCCATTGTTGAAAAGATTCTTCTGGAGAATCCAAAATCCTCAATCCTATTGCTGGGACGATATGGCTTTGATGCTTTCCATTTGTCTCATTCAGGAAAGTTTGTTTATAATGAGAAGACCGGAGGCGTTACTTCGACAAAGTTTCCGAATGTGGCCCTGGACTTTATGACAGTTCATCGAGCAAAGGGTTTGGGATATGATAACGTGATTATAATCAATGCTCGCAATGAAGTGTATGGTTTTCCTTCTCAGGTACAGGATGATCCTGTGTTGAAGTACGTTGTGCGAGATGACCATAGTATTGAGTATGCTGAGGAAAGACGTTTGTTCTATGTCGCTTTGACAAGGACAAAGAACCGCGTATACTTAATCGTCCCTAAAGAGAGACCTTCTAGTTTTGTTCTTGAGTTGATTGATGACTATTTGCAGGTTGTTTTGCATGGAGATATAGACAGGAACGAAAATAAGGATAATCAGGAAATCAAGAAGTGCCCAATCTGTGGATATCCGTTACAATTGAGGTATAAGCAGAATTATGGATTGAAATTATGGATGTGCACCAATGAACCTGAGCTATGTAATTTCATGACGAATGATCTATCAGGAGGACGACTCTCGATCATTAAATGCGATCAGTGCAAAGATGGATATCTGATAGTGAAACCAGGCAAGGGCGATAGACTACCTTTCTTAGGTTGTACAAACTATAAACACGATGGTACAGGATGCTCCGGATTCATGACCATGGATTATTATCTGAGGAATACGGATGCCAGATTTGAGGAACTTAAAGAAGAACTGAAATAGTTATTTACATATGACATCTGATGTAGACAAGAAAAAGTTAAGAGTTGCAATTGACTGGATCAGCAAACTTGCTAACGGAACGAATCCTATTGATGGTAGCAACGCTGTTGCCCTTTTTCAAATTTGGCAACAGTGGTGACCGGATTTCTGGAATAAGATTTCGACAACAGTGTTGCTGAAATTTGTAAACACTGTTTACGGTATCCTTAGAGACGTAAAATTTTAGTACAGATTTTGTTAATCCGGAAATTATATCTACATTTGCAGAGTCAAGGGGAATTCGCGTAAGGGATGACAACCCTTTCTACTACGGTAGTTTCGAGCCCCAAAGTATAACAGCCACTCTGAAGAGTGGCTGTGTTGTTTATAAGGCCGTGATGCAATATTGCACTTTGTCACCTGTTGACTTCTGGAGTCCGACTGTCATCTTTATGTTGTCAAGTTACATTATGTACATCTTCAAGAATGGTTTCTGATTCTTAGTACCTTTCTTTGGTGGCACCTCTGCAACTTTCTTGGATTTGGTCAAAAGTTCTGACAGCCTTATCACGGCTAATGTGGACTCGTACTGCCTTGCAGCTTTTTCTGCAATCTCGGTAATTGAAAGGTATTTCACCAAGATATAATCCTGAAGATCTTCGTTCCACATTTTCTTTTCAGGGTTTTCTGCTATCCACCCTGCATAGAAGTCTTTAATGATCTGATCTCTCAACTTGACTTCTTCTCTACTGTTTCCCTGAGGTATTTCCATATATACATTACATTTTTAGTTCTACTAAGATACATAGTATTTAGAAGAACCAACTGCAATTTACTACAATTTAAATCAAATTTTTCTAAACACAATTTCAAACACAATAATGACTAACATAAAATTCCACCTTCACGACGTATGATACCCTTATCTGACAACTCTTTAACATATCTAACCATTTGTCTTCTTGATATTCTTGTCAAGCCAACCAACTCATCTATTGTCACTTGAGGGTTATTAAGCATGTGCTCAACAATAATACCAAACGCTTTAGTGCCATCTTCTTCTTTTATGACATACTGCAGATTCGGCAAAGTGAAAAAAAATGAACTATGCTCTTACCTGAATAATGGTTTTTCTTTGCAGCCACTTGTGGATGCAAGGTAAAAGTATGGAGCTTCCCGACGGGCCTGGAGGCCGTAGACCCCTGAGGGAAGCGCCTCCTTGCCAGCCGCCTCGTCTCTGCGATACAGAACCATAAAAGTTCACTCTACCACCGAACCCGCTATTTATACATAATCTTGGTTGTGTGATGAAGGCACAGCGAACCTCTTGCCGGGAATCACACAACTACCGGGAAGATTATGTTAACATAGCGAAAATGAACTACTGATGTACCCCTTAACACCTCAATAAGTAGAGACGTTCATTAAACACAAGGTGGAGTCTTAAACTGATTTGGGGGAGAAAAATGCGGAGCAGAACGGAGGACTTTTGCCCCATTCATAGGGCAAAAGTATGCAGTGACCGCATTTTTATGGAGGAGAACAGGTTAAGTCTCCACACCATCTATTGTATGCACGCTGGGTGGCTTTCCTCCGAAATGTCAGTAGGCTTGTGGCGCCAACAGAGTATTCAATGTGCAAGGCCACTCCGCACCGAAGGTGCTATAAAAAAGAAGAGGTGTGTTTGAAATCTGCTTGCAGATTGAAAACACACTTCTGATTCCTCTCTGCCCATTAAGGACAAGTCTTCTGACGGCCCGCCGGCTGAAGTCTTGACCGGGCGGTTTATATTGGTTGCATTATTTCTTGGCCCAAGTATTGGTCAATATAACTGATAAAATTGATAAAGGTGGAACAATTGCTATCAGGGCAACAAAATTATCAGTAAACAGCAACATTATAGGAGACAAAATCACCAACATTCCGCCAATGCATATACGAACTCTTTTTATGTTATATGTCTCCTTCTCCTCTTTAGTTGATGTATTATATCCGGCAATTAAGTTATCTCCTTTGCCCGATAAGATAATAACAGCTAAAACGAGAACTATTAGTGAGATTATCAGTAGTAATATAAATTGTGCAGTCATACACAAATATAATACATATTTGATTAGATAGGTCTTAGCATAGATATGATACTGTCTGCAAACTAGTGCACCTATGTCAGCAGAGACGATTATGTGCGCAGAGCGCACTGAATACAAAGTGGAGTCTTAAACTGATTTGGGGAAGAAAATGCGGAGCAGAACGGAGGACTTTTGCCCCATTCATAGGGCAACAGTATGCAGTGACCGCATTTTTATGCAGGAGAACAGGTTAAGTCTCCACACCATCTATTGTATGCACGCTGGGTAGCTTTCCTCCGAAATGTCAGTAGGCTTGTGGCGCCAACAGAGTATTCAATGTGCAAGGCAACTCCGCACCGAAGGTGCTATAAAAAAGAATATGTGTGTTTGCAACCTGCCTGCAGATTGAAAACACACTTCTGATACCTCTCTGCCCATCAAGGACAAGTCTTCTAACGGCCTGCCGGCTGAAGTCTTGACCGGGCGGTTATAAAACTCTCAGCTGCTGAGACAATTTAGCCACCAATTTTGCTACGGAGCACTGTAGGCAAGTATGTTGTTTTGTGGATGTGGATGTGGCTGTGAGTGTTAAGGGAGAGACCGCCTTTGTCGGTCTTCTCCCAAATGAACAGCCACTGGAGCAACAACACTCTTGCCCTCCACCAAATATATAACAGGTTGCTGAGTGTTGTTGTGCAGGGAACTCAGTACCTTCAGTGCGGAGAGACCGAAACAACATAAACTGAGCAACGCAATATTAAAATTAACGTGACAATCTTGCCACAATGGCAGAATATAGATTAGGCGTAAATATTGTATTAATCTATTTCATCCTTATAAGATATAAATATGGACTTGACAGTTTTGAGTAACAAAATAAAATCTATCCAAAAAACATGGGATGAGAATATGAAACAACTTGCCTCTTCAATAAAAGATTATACAAAAACCAGCATTCAAGATACACAGTCAATTATTGGTAAAAAAATTGAATATCAGACACCTCCTTTTATGAGAAAGAAAAAAGTTTTAGTTATCGGCAATGGTTTTGATTTGGATTTAGGAAGAAAGACCTCTTATAAAGATTTTTATGAGTCTGAGTACTGCCCTAAAACTTATCCTGCGCCATTGATTTGGCATCTTAATGAGAAATGGAAAGACAATTTGGAAAATGTCAAGTGGTATGATATGGAAAATGAGTTAGGTAATTATTATCATCAAAAAATTGAGCCGAATAAAGGTCCTGTTGATATTATAAATGATACAGAAAAGAAAGTCCTAGAGATATTTCACCATAAAAATGCATTGATTTCCTACGAGCCACATGTAACAGATAATTTGAAAACCATAAACAACTTAATAGAACGAGATATTCTCATACACCAACTTCTACCATCTGCATTATTTATTACTCATAAAGATCTTATTGAACTTACACCTATAGAAAGAGATAAAAAAGCATTTAATCTTATTACAGACGGTTTGCAAAAATATTTGATTTCCATTGAAAATGACGATATTGATAAAAATTCATATGCACACATCCTATTGGATATATTTGCTAAAGAAAACGAAAATGAGGTAGTTAAAATCTATTCATTCAATTATACAGGCATGATGTCTCTAACTGAAAAGATTCAATATGTACATGGATGCTGCAAGGATGGGAATATTGTTTTAGGAACAAGGGATGAGAAGATGGAATACGGATATGATTTTCTCCTTAAGGCATATAATCCGAATTTTAATCCTCCAAGATTAGTTTACGATTTGTTGGATGCCGATGAAATAACAATTTTCGGGCATTCTTTAGGCGAAAATGATAGCCAGTATTTCAAATCGTTCTTCAATAAACTCACCGACACTGAAAAGCCCACAAATAAGGTGATTAATATTATCACAAAAGACTGTGCATCAATCTTAAATACGAAAAGGGCTCTAATGAATATGACTGGGCTCAAGCTTAGTGAATTACTTACTCTAAATAATGTAATAATTTCAGAAACACCAAAATAGCCACCCAGTTCATGGTGTTATTGCTTATAAATATCAAGAATTTATGGCAGTATTAATTATTGCATATAAATGAATATGGCAGCCTCACTTTAGTTATGGTGTATATGTACCATACAACTATTTTGGAAAGTAGAAGAATCTTTGCTAAATTGCGGCAAAGATATTTTGGATATGTATTTGCACATTGAATTCTGGTCGTCCAACGATAATGAAGTAACAGGATACTCCTCTTGGAAGGAGAAGGAGTTTGATATTGAAGCCAAAATTGGAGTAGTAAAGGAGGCTCCGGATTTTGAGATTACAGCAATTACAGCCCAGAGCATAACTATACGCAAGGCTGTAGGAGAGCACAGTAGCTACGGCACTTTCGGGCCGGGGCCGGCAAGCAGGAGCCAAGGGGAAAATATCCGTTCGAAAGAGGAGATTCTCTACATAAATCAAAAGACATCCGTTGAATCCGGATGGTCCTACAACGGATCATCCCACGACTCTTGGGTTACACTAACTCTCAAGGAAGGAAAGATCAGTTCCTAAATATCTGATTTTTACAGGATACAGCCCAACAGGATAATCACTCCGCTGATTCCAATATAACCATAGACAACATAGGGGAATTTGTTTCCGGGAATCCGGTTAAAGGCCCAGGATCCCAATGCTGAGCCTACGGCTATTGCTCCGAGTGAGAAGATATAGCACTTTCCCACTGTAGGGGTAACAAAACCATTATAGCACCTGACAGCTGTCATCATTGCATTTGTTATGACAAAATAGGTCTGGATCATCCCCATATAGTGCATCTTGTCCTCTTCGGCAGAGATGAAATAGAGCACTGCCGGGGGGCCGTGCATTCCAAAAAAGCCACCCATCAGGCCACTCAAAGAGCCTGCACCCATCTGATAAGGCAATGTGGTGCCGAATTTTATCCTCTTGTTCAGGAATGCAAAATATATGCTCACAAAGATGAGTATAAAACCAAGAATAAACCTTATGGTTGAATCCTGCATCATCTTAAGAAGGCAGATTGCCGCTGTGGAGGTGACAAGGAATATTGAGAGGATTGGGATAAGCCTTTTCCAGGTAATGAACCGTCTGTACTTTATTGCTGCAATTAGGGATGTTGTAAAAGCCAACAATCCCGACAGTTCCGTGGCTTCGCCGTAAGAGGGCATAAGAAAAGGGAGCAGGGTCATTATAAAGATCCCGAAACCGAATCCCGTGGTCCTCTGCACAAAACTGGCCCCTACAGCCAGAAGGAAGATCTGAAGAATATTTTCTGTAAAAATTGGGACAGACACACTTTACATATTTAATGAGCGGGTGCAAAATTAATAAATTTGCAATAAGAATTTACATAGACAAATGTAGTGAATCATCAAATCTTGAGTCTAACGGAGTGAAAGAAACAATCAATTTTATGAATCCTATTGAAAAAGAATTTACAGATATTGTAAGGGAACACAAGGGGACCATATACACAGTGTGCTATATGTTCTCCAATGATTCAGACGAAGTTGCAGACCTGTTCCAGGAGATTCTCATAAATATATGGAACGGATTTCCCAAATTCAGGGGTGAGAGTTCACTTGGCACCTGGATATGGAGGGTGAGTTTCAACACCTGCCTTTCACACACCAGGAAGAGAGCCAGAAGGCCTCAATCTGTACCTCTCTCTATGGATATAAACCTCTTTGATGAGTCACAGGAGGATGTGCGACAGATAAAGATGCTGCAGAAGAGAATAAAAAAACTGGGGCCTTTTGACAGGGCTATAGTGCTGCTGTGGCTGGAGGAGATGAGCTATGCCGAGATTGGGGAGATTATTGGTATCTCAGAGAAGAATGTATCCGTACGCCTGGTAAGAATAAGGGAACAATTGAAGAAAATGAACAACATTGAGTAAAAACTTGGGATTATGACACAGAAAAATAATATACAGGAACTTGAGCAGATGAAACAGCAGCTTGAGATGCTGAAAAAGAGACTGGAAACTCAGAATATCATAAATGAAAAGATTATCCGCAATGCAATGAAAAGCAAACTGAGCAACATAAACCGTATGGGACGATTCTCATTTATTATGGGAATACTGGCAGCAATCTGGACACCGGTATTCTTTGCCCATTTGGGTTGTTCAATATGGTTCTGCGGAGCCACACTTGTAATGCTCCTTTTCTGCGCACTGAAGACATTGCAATACCACCGAGAATTGTGGAGGCTTGATGTAAACATCAGCTATATCCTGGAAACCGGGAAAGAAGTTGCCAAACTCAGAAACAGATACAAAGAGTGGAAAAGGATTGCCTTCCCGATGGTTGCTGTATGGTTTATCTGGATCTGCATTGAAATATACCTGATATATGGAGACGAAGCTGTCGGATTTTGCTGTGCTGGAATTTTTGGCGGAATTATAGGCGGAATTTTCGGTTCCAGAATGAACAATAAAGTTATTCACACAGCCGATGAACTGCTGGAACAGATAAAAGACTACGAAACAGAACTATAACATCATTGGTTTTTTGAAAAAGAAAATTTTACATTTAAATTTGTGCAGACATATATTCGGAATATTGTCATGAAACCCGTAAAGACCCTTATCAAGAAATTGTCACGCACACAAAAGGCTGTTCTTCTGATTATAGCCGGAGTTTTTGTGGGGTCCGGTCTGCTTTTCCTCTATATGCTCCGTGCAACGACATATTTGGGGGATGATTCAGCAGCGTGCATCAACTGTCACATAATGGCCCCCTATTACGCAACTTGGGGCCACTCATCACACTCCCGCAATGCCACTTGCAATGATTGTCACGTTCCTCACGAGAATATGGTGCGCAAATATGCATTCAAGGGGATGGATGGAATGAAGCACGTAGGGGCATTCCTCACCAACAGCGAAAGGGATGTGCCTGAGGCTGCAGATGCGGGTGCACAGGTAATTATGGAGAATTGTATCCGTTGCCATACGGAACTCAATACAGAACTTGTAAAAACAGGAAAGACAGACTTCATGAGGGCAGAGGCAGGCGAGGGAAAGGCTTGCTGGGACTGCCACAGGGCGGTTCCCCACGGAGGAAAGAACAGCCTCTCCTCAACACCCGGAGCAATTGTACCCTATCCTGAATCTCCTGTTCCTGAATGGCTTCAGAAAATAATAAATAATGAATGACAATATGAGCGACAAAAGATTGAAATCATGGCAGAGTTGGCTGCTCTTTGGTGGATCTATGGCAGCTGTATTCCTTTTGGGCCTTATGGTATCTTCCCTAATGGAACGCAGGGCCGAGGTGGCCAGTATCTTCAATAACCGCAAGAACCCTATGGAGGGGATTGAATCCAGGAATCCGCTTTTTAAAAGTGATTTTCCCCGCGAATACCAGACCTGGAAGGCAACCGAAGAGACCGGATTCCGTTCAAAATATATGTCCAGCAACAATGATGACATTCTGGAAGAGCGTCCCAATATGGTGATTCTATGGGCAGGTTACGCATTCTCCTGGGATTATAATGCGCCACGCGGACATATGCACGCATTGGAAGATATGCGGGAGATTCTCCGAACAGGAGCCCCTACAGAATTGGAGTCGGGATCAAACCAGCCAGGAACCTGCTGGACCTGCAAAAGCCCTGATGTACCACGCCTGATGGATTCTCTTGGCGTTGCTGAGTTCTACAAGGCCAACTGGGCAAAGTGGGGTTCCGAAGTGATGAATCCCATCGGTTGCGCAGATTGTCACGACAGCAAGACAATGGATCTTGCCATCAGCCGTCCTGCTCTTGTTGAGGCTTATGAGAGAAGGGGTCTGGATATCAAGAATGCTACCCAAAACGAGATGCGTTCACTTGTGTGTGCACAGTGTCACGTTGAATACTATTTCCAGGATTTTCCAAATACGGCTGAGAAGGACCAGTATCTCACCTTCCCACACGATTATGGATATACCCTTGAAGATGCTGAGCGCTACTTTGATGAGAGGAACTATTACGATTATATCCACGCATTAAGCCGCACCCCAATCCTTAAAGCCCAACATCCCGGATACGAGGTGGCACTGCAGGGTATCCACGGACAGCGCGGCGTCTCTTGTGCAGACTGCCATATGCCATATACGGCTGACGGCGGCGTTAAATTCAGCGACCACCAGATCCAGAGCCCTCTTGCAAAGATGGAGCGTACCTGTCTTGTATGCCACAGGGAGAGCGAAGAGGTATTGAGACAAAATGTATATGAGAGACAGGACAAATGCAACGAGGTACGCAACCGTCTGGAGGCTGAGTTGGCAAAAGCACACATTGAGGCCAAATTTGCGTGGGACAAGGGTGCTACAGAGACTGAAATGAAAGATGTGCTGCAGTTTATACGCAAAGGACAATGGAGATGGGATTATGCCGTCGCTTCACACGGAGCCTCATTCCACGCTCCACAGGAGGTTGTCAGGATAATGTCAAGTGGATTGGACTACACAATGCAGGCACGACTCGAAATTGCAAAGATTCTTGCAAGACACGGTTACACCGGAGATGTCCCTATGCCTGACATTTCAACAAGAGAGAAGGCAGCTGCATACTGCGGTATAGATATGAAGAAACGTAATGCGGATAAAGAAAGGTTTATGGAAGAGATTGTTCCGCAGTGGATATCACAGGCATCTGAAAACGGCAAACTTCTTCAAGATTGATTATGTGGGAAAAACCATGGAGATATAAAGAAGGCTTCCTCATAGGAGGAGGCCTTCTTGCAATAGGAACAATATTACAGTGTACTGTTGGTGCAATCAGATGGGAACTCTTTGCCTGGCCGGTAAACATTATTGTGATGATAGCATTCATAATGGCAATTGTCATTATGTATATCCTGCACAAAAGGGTATATGCTTTTGGATGGATGAGCCGGTATTATGCAGCCATCCCCGCCTTGGTATATGCGATGTTGCTGACATTGGTAATGGGATTGACCGTCCAAACATCAGAGGGTGGAGTCCCTTGGCTTTCCCAGATGCTCTCATTCTGGCCTTTTGTACTGATATACACCTGGATGACAATGATTGCAGCACTTGCAACAATCCATCGGATCTCAAACTTCAAATTGAAAGAAATACCATTTATCCTCAACCATCTGGGAATATTCATTGCAATTACAACTGCAACGCTTGGCTATGCAGATATGCACAAACTGAAAATGACAGTAAAAACCGGCTCTCCGGAATGGCGTGCTCTTGATGACAATGATAGTCTGCACGAGTTGGAAATTGCAATTGATCTGCACAAGTTTATCCTCGAAGAATATCCGCCAAAAGTTGTACTGGTGGATAATGAAACCGGGAAAGTTGTCGGGAGTAAAGATAATGAGGGATGGAGTATCAAAATTCTGAGGGAACTGTATGATGCAGCCCCCATAAATGGAGGGGAGATACTCAGATATGAACCCTGGCACTCTCCGGGTTCCACCTGTGCAATGGAAATCAGTGCCGTTAAGGGAAATGTTGAAAGAACGGGATGGATATCGTCTGGAAGTTTCGTATTTCCGCACACTCCTATGAAACTGGATGAAAAGCACTCCTTGGCCATACCTGAGAGGGAACCAAAACGATATGCATCAGAGATAACTGTGTATACTAAATCTGGAGAGAAGATCAAAGGGACGGTAGAGGTGAACAAGCCTATGAAGGTAGATGGATGGAAGATATACCAGTATGGCTATGACAATCAGCTTGGCAAGTGGAGTGAGACAAGCATATTTGAACTTGTAAAGGATCCTTGGCTTCCACTCGTATATACCGGCATTTATATGATGCTCGCGGGTGCACTCTGCCTCTTGTTTGTAATGGCCCCAAAACCTGTTAAAAGAGAAAACTGATATGAACTGGACCCATTTCATCTATTTTGCTATACCTGCCTGCCTCTGTTGGGCAGCCGGCGCATATTTCGCGTGGAAAGAGAGGAAAAATCCTGCGTTTCTCCTTACCTTGACAGGACTCGCACTCTTTTTGGCATATATTGCTGGGATGTGGATTTCATTGGAGCGTCCACCTCTGAGGACAATGGGCGAGACAAGATTATGGTACTCCTTTTTCCTTCCTGTAGCAGGAATCATTGTCTATTGGAGATGGAAATACAAATGGATTCTCTCCTTCAGTACACTGATGTCACTTGTATTCATCTGCGTGAATCTGTTCAAGCCCGAGATACATTCAAAATCACTTATGCCAGCACTCCAGAGTCCCTGGTTTGCCCCACACGTAATTGTATATATGTTCTCTTATGCCCTTCTTGGAGCGGCAACAGTAATGGCACTCTATATTCTTCTGAAAAGGGGTACCGCAACAGAGAAAGAGACCAACCTCACAGACAATCTTGTATATACAGGCACAGCATTCCTCACTTTTGGAATGCTTTTTGGTGCTCTATGGGCTAAAGAGGCCTGGGGACACTACTGGGCGTGGGACCCGAAAGAGACCTGGGCAGCAATAACCTGGATGTGCTACATCCTCTATCTCCATTACAGGAGAGCCAGCCCAGACAAGAGCCGCACCTCCTGCATACTCCTTATTTGGGCATTTATGTGCCTTCAAATATGCTGGTGGGGAATCAATTACCTGCCATCGGCCAAAGGGAACAGCATCCACACCTACAATGTAAAATAGAATATTATCCCACCCCAAGAGCGGTATTCTCCACAAGAATCTCCACCTTGGGGTGCTCTTTATAGAGTGGGTAGAGCTCTCCCATAAATCTTGAGACAATAGCCTCATCCCTGCGCAAAGGGGTTGAATTATTGCAGAAAAGGTTCACACTCAAATAGTCAAAATTATCGCAGGCAATAGCGATATCAGAGAGAATATGGCTGAAATCCTCCCCTTTTGTACCGCACAACAGAGATACTCCCTGAAAATACTCTGCAATATCGCTTGCGCCGACAGACTCCGGGATACCTTTATTCCATCTGCTGCGCAGTTGCGGATCAAATGTCTCCACCCCGCAGCGGAACTTTACCTCCACTCCCGGGAAAAGGGCGGCAAACTTCTCCAGTCTCTTGCGATAGATCCAATGGGCCTCAAACCAGAGGGTATGGATCTTCTTATCCACAACAATTCTCTGAATCATTTCAATACTCTCAGAATCGAGTTCAATACAGGAGCCGGAATTGATCACATCCAGAACTCCGTATAGACCAGTCACCCTCTCCAGAACCTCACGGTTCACCTCAAAGGGGTTATCTCCTGTATCTGAATGGTAATCACAAAAGGTACACCTTCTCCATCTGCAACCGGTTCCCTGAAGCAGAACAAACTCTCTGGGGAATTTTTTATCAATGACTGAATACCTCTCCATCACTTTATAATAATCAATCTCCTGCAACAATCTATCTTCTCTCTGCAACCACACTATCACCATCAGGTTCCAACCTTACAAATTTACGGAGGAAACGGATTGCTGCATAGGCCATAGGGGTACCGAAGAGAGCCTCAATCAACAATTTGCTGCAATACTGGAAAGCCATCATCAGAAGGAGCTCTTCTGTTGTAACCGTACCGAGAAATGCAATAAGCACAAAAGGAAGACTATCGAATATATATCCTACAGCTGAACTGCCAATAGTTCTCACCCATAGATGTTTACCCTTGGTATTCTCCCTGATTTTCACCATCAGCCAGGCATTGGAGAGCTCTCCAAGAAGAAATCCGACCATTGAGGCAAGGACAATCCTCGGAACATAACTGAAGAGATGATTATAGGCTGCAGCCGTCTCACCAAGATGGTCTGGCGACGGGAGCCATACCCCAATCTGCGTACAGGCCACCATCAGCACATTACAGCAGAAAGTTGTCCATATCACCCGTTTTGCAATACGGAATCCCCACAACTCTGTGAGTACATCACCCAACATATATGCAAAAGGGAATGTAATTGTACCAGCATCAAAATAGAAGAGGTCAAATATCCCTATAACCTTGACAGCCATTGTATTGGAAACCAGGTAGAGGGTTACGAAAAGTGCAGTGACCACCAGAAGGGCTGTCTGGTTGCTCACAGATGGAGCGTCGGGCCTCAATTTGGCCTTTACTCGGTTTTTGAAAGGGTTTTCCGACACCTTGTACATAGATATTATATTTTGTGAAGCAAATATAGAGAATTACTCTATAACTGCCTCAAGTTTATGCACCTTATTCTTTGCGTAATTGTTGGTAATGGAGATTATAGCCTTGCCATTATCAAACAAAATATTGAAATTCAAAGTTGTTACCCAATTCACATAGTGAAGCGTAAGGTTGAGGGAATTTTTCTCCCATCCATAACTGCCCGAACCATAGAACGGACCTTCAAGACCTCTATGCCACTCAATCGGGCTGATTGAATATGGAGGCATTCCTGCAATTTCTGCAGTTGTCCAATGGCCATAACCGAACGGCTGCACATATCTTGAGCCATCCTTTCTCACAATCTCAACTCCCATAACCTTCTCACCTCTGTTACATCTGAACTGAGGATCCTCAGCCCCGTTTGACATCATCTTGAATGAAAGTTCCCTTATACCATATTTATTCTCGGGAACAATTATCTTTTTGCCCGCCAGTGACTTCATTAACGGTGAGTTTGACTTCCCGACAGCAACAGGCAGCTGATACCCCTTCTCTCTCTTGAGCAGCTCATCATAATCCTCTCCTGCTGTAAGCCGGCCATCCGACAATGCAGGCAAAAAGTTGTTCCATATAAGGTTGCGCTGAGGTTTGCCATTTGTAAATGAGGCCTCTGTAAGCACAATTACAACTCTCTTGTCGGGAACAACAATTACATACTGTCCCAAAGCTCCATCAGCCCTTACAGCTCCCGGATATGCACACATCCAGGTCTGGTAGCCATATCCGAAATCACCTCCGTTTGCGTGTCTGGTGCCCATTTTTTCTATCCATTCTTTTGAAATCAGCTGCTCACCATTCCAGAGACCACCGTCGAGCCACATCTGGCCTATCTTTGCAAGTGACTCGCTCTGTATATGCAATCCCCAGCCACCGCTGTTTATCCCCTCAGGGCTCTCCTCCCAATTTACAACTTCTATATTCATCTTGTTGAATAATTTCTCCTTCAAATAGTCAAGGACCTTCATCCCGGTTACCTTCTGGACAATTGCAGAGAGCATATAGGTGACCATCGAATCATAAGCAAAGACCTCTCCTGGAGCATTTACAACTGGTTTTGCAAGAAACATTTTGCACCAGTCACGGCCTTTTCCCCTCATTCCCCAGTCGGGTTTGATACCGGAACGCATTGTGAGAAGATCCTCTACCCTCATATCTGCCAAAGCAGAAGAGATTGTATCGGGCAAAATATCAGGGAAGAAGAGCACAACCCTGTCGTCAAGCCTCAATCTGTTTTCATCAATCGCCAAACCGACAGCAAGACTCACAAGGGTCTTTGAACTTGAATATTGGGTATGCTGGTACTCCGGAGCAAATGGTTTGGGATAGAATTCGCCCACAACCTTGCCATTACGCATAACAATCATACTGTGTATATCTGTCTGAGGCATATGATGAAGGGAATCAAAGAGGTTGATGAGGGCTCTTGAAGGCACACCTTCCGACTCTGGAATTGCTCTTGGCAAATCATTTATCTGACCTTTTGCAACTAAAGCAACAAGTGATATGAGAAGAATGAATGAGAATTTTTTCATAAACTGCAGTTTCTTATTTTGCCGCAAATTTAATGAAAATTCGGAATTGGAGTTGGGTTTTGCCCAAACAGCATTAGCTTTGCAGAAAAAGATTGATTATGTCAAAAAGAGGATACAAAAAGAGAACAAAAAGTAAAAAAAGGGGCAATATATTCCTGAGACTTGCAGTTACACTACTCCTGCTCCTTGCCTATACCATTTATGACAATTACCTGTACTCTCCTATAGAAGAGAGAGATACTGCAAGTAATACAAAGAGGGAAGTCGTTGGTAGCGGCAGTCAGAATGGTAATTCTGCTGGGGAGAAAAAGAGCACTCAAAAGGGGTTGGAGCTTCCATTTATCTCCAAAAGCGAGATAATTGTAAAATACGGCGGATATACAGTCTCTTATAATGTGGCGGCAAAACTGCCGCACTGGGTTGCATACGAATTGACAAAAAACGAGACCTCGGGTGAACACAGCCGAGAGGGGATGAGATTCAGGTGCGATGAAGCATTCCTCTATCCTCAGGCAGAAGACAGCGATTACCGGAACTCCGGCTGGGCAAGGGGACATATGGCCCCGGCTGCCGACTTCAAGTGGAGCAGCAAAGCTATGGAGGAGACTTTCTACTTTACCAACTGCTGCCCGCAAAACCAGCAGTTAAATGGAGGTATGTGGAGTACACTTGAGAAAAAGGTGAGGGATTATGCAGTCAAATATGGCAAGGTCTGGGTTGTTACGGGTCCACTTATCTGTAAGAATATAAATGGGACAATAGGCAAAAACAAGGTAATCGTCCCCGACAGTTTCTTTAAGGCTCTCCTGATAAAGAGTGGCGGCAAATTTCACTCCATTGCATTCATTATGGAAAACAGGCGCCCCTCTGCAAATATGCAGAGCACTGCAGTTACCATAAATCGATTGGAGGAGATTGCTGGAATAGACCTCTTTGCAGGACTTGACACCTCAATTGAAGAAGAGGTTGAAAATAATTACACTCTGTCTCTCTGGAATTTATAGCGACGGCTCCCTTTGTAAAGGTTTGTTTTCTCTTTTTAATTTTATATCTTTGTGGCCTACTTTGCCTTTAGTATGGCTAAAATACAGATTGTCAAAACAATATATTAAAAAGATGAATAAAGAAACTGGAAAACCGGGTCTTATATACAAGCTTTTCAGAGTCTATTTGAGGTTTGTACACAATAAAATATATTATAAGAAGACCTACAGTGTAAATCCTGGGAACATACCTCAGGATGGTGTTCCTACGCTCATTGTATCAAATCATCAGAATTGTCTGAACGATCCATTGGGAGTACTCTTTACCATAGTTGACAGAAAGCCCAATTTCATAACAAGGGCTGATGTATTTGCCCTCCACCCCATTGCCAACAAGTTCCTCAGAACTATAGGCCTGTTGCCAGCATTCCGCCTTGACTATGATGGGGCTGAATCTTTGGGAAAGAACGAGGAGACCTTCATAATGACAGAGAGGGAGCTTGTGAATGGAAGGACAATCATTATGTATCCGGAGGCTGGTCACCAGGACAAAAGATGGCTCGGACGTTTCTCGATGGGATATCTCAAATTGGCATTTGAAGCGGCAGAGCTTGATAATTTCAATACCGAAATTTTCGTATTGCCTTCGTGCAACCACTACTCAAACTACTTCAGACTGCAGGAGAAATTTATGGTAAAGTTCGGCACATCTATCTCCCTGAAGCCTTTCTATGAACTCTACAAGACCAAACCCCGTACAGCACAGAGACAAGTAAATGCACTTGTGCGCGAGCAGATTTCAAATCTTATGCTCAATATAGAGGATCTTGAGAATTACAACAGTATCGACTATATAAGAGAGACATACGGTAAACATTATGCCAAGCAGAGTGGCCGCAACACAGATGATCTTCCTCAGATGCTTGTTGCCGAGAAGGAACTTGTTGCGAAACTGGCAAATGCCAAGGAGACTGCTCCTGAAAGCACAGAGGAGGTATACCGGCTTGCTGAGGAGATCAGTTCCGGAGTGAAATCGATGGGAATTTGCAGGGAGTCGCTTGAAAAACACCCTTCACCATTTACAGCAGCGGCTAAGATTGTGGCCGCACTCCTCTTCTCAGGACTTTACATCTTCTCATTATGGCCATCACTCTTCCTATACCTTGTTCCTGCACTGGTACACAAGAAGATGAGTACAGACAAGATGTTCTTCGGCACATTTATGTATGCATTCAATGTGCTCTTCCTGTTGCCTATATTCTCTCTATTGCTCTTCTTCATCACTTTATATTCAACAGGATGCTGGTGGATGGGTCTGATACATATTGCTCTTATCCCGTTAATGTGTATCTTTGCGTGGAAATATACAATGTTCACAAAGAGGGCATTTCAGGAGTTGAAGTGGAATCTCATCTGCAACTCTGCAAAGGCCGGTGAGTTGAAGGATAAACAGAAGAGATTGTGGAGTCTGCTTGACAGAATTGTCGGGATGGAGAAAAAATAGAATTCTAAAAGATAAGATAACAAAAACAGATATAACAAGACAAATAAAAATTAAACAGATAAAGACGAAATGGAAAGACGAGTTGTAATTACCGGAATGGGTATCTACTCTTGCTTGGGCAAGACTCTTGAAGAGGTCAGGGATTCACTCTATAATGGAAAATCAGGAATCATATTTGATGCTGCCCGTAAAGAGATGGGTTTCAGATCTGCCCTTACTGCACACCTTGAGATACCTGACCTTAAGAAACAGCTGAGCAGAAACCAGAGAGTATATATGCCTGAACAGGCAAAATATGCATATTGTGCAACAGTGGATGCACTAAAACATGCAAATATCGACCAGGATTATCTCAACAGCCACGAGGTGGGTCTCCTCTACGGCAACGACAGCAGTGCTGACCCTGTGGTAAAGAGCGTTGATACAATGCGCGAGAAAAAGGATACCACATTGGTTGGTTCGGGTGCCATTTTCCAGTCGATGAACTCTACAGTGACAATGAACCTCGCCTGCATTTTCAAACTTAAAGGTATGAACCTTACCGTATCCGGAGCTTGTGCCAGCGGCTCACACGCAATAGGTCTTGGAGCATTGCTCATCAAGAACGGCCTTCAGGATATGGTAATCTGCGGAGGTGCACAGGAGGTAAATCCATTCTCTATCGGAAGTTTCGACGGTATAAGCGCCTTCTCTCTAAGGGAGAGTGATCCTGCCAAGGCTTCAAGACCATTTGACAGGGACAGGGATGGACTTGTACCTGGCGGTGGTGCAGCTACAGTAATCATCGAGAGCTATGAGAACGCAATCAAACGTGGTGCACCTATCATCGCTGAGGTTTTGAGCTACGGTTTCTCTTCAAACGGCGACCATATCTCAGTTCCTAATGTTGACGGCCCTACACGTTCACTTGAGATGGCTATAAGATTGGCCGGCATCAACAAGAATGAGATCGGATATATCAATGCTCACGCCACTTCAACCCCTAAGGGAGATGCAAATGAGGCAAAGGCCATATACAATGTATTTGGTGACAATATGCCTGAGGTAACCTCTACCAAATCGCAGACAGGCCACGAGATGTGGATGGCAGGCGCATCAGAGATCATCTACTCGACATTGATGATGAAGGGTGAGTTCATTGGAGCCAACATCAACTTCGAGAACCCCGACGAGGATTCAGCCAAACTTAATATCCCGGGCAAGCGCATAGAGAAGAAATTTGACACATTCCTCTCAAACTCATTCGGTTTCGGAGGTACAAACTCAACATTGATTGTTAGAAATCTATAATCCAAAATAATAAAAATCACTAAAATAAGCAGATATGACTAAAGAAGAAATGATTGCACAGACCATCGAGGTTCTTGCAGAGGAATTTGAGGTAGAACAGGAAGTTATCGAGCCTGAGGCAAATATCAAGGAGACTCTTGATCTTGACAGTTTAAGCCTTGTTGATATGGTTGCCCTTATCGAGGAGACTTTCGGCGTTAAAATTAAAGGTACTGAGATCACTTCAATCAAAACTTTCGGTCAACTATACGACTTTGTATATGAGAGAATGGAGAATTAGTGATCTGATTCCTCAACGCCATCCTATCACAATGGTAGACAAATTATGTAGTGCATCCGCTGAGGATGCCACTACATCTTTGTTTTTTGGAGAGGAGAATATGTTCTGCCACAACGGCCATATAGCTGAGGCAGGCATAATTGAACATATGGCCCAGTCTGCATCTGCAATGGCAGGATACAACTGCAGGGTTGCCGGCAAACCTGCCCCTGTAGGCTTTATCGGTGAGGTAAAGAAGTTTTCTGTCAACTTCCTTCCTGAGGTTGGATCAACTCTTGAGACAACCATCAAGATCATATCAGAGGCTATGGGCATCACGCTTATCAGTGCAACAACTTCTGTCGGAGGCAATATTGCAGCCAGCTGCCAGATGAAAATTTTTATTAGAGAAGATTAAGATTATCAGATGAAACTTCAAGAGACATACTTCAAGATAGAGAAGAGCAACTTCCTGTCGGAAGACAAAATGCAGGCAATCTTCAATATTGATATGGTGGAGAGCCATCCTGTATATCAGGGCCACTTTCCGGGAGAACCCGTTTCGCCTGGAGTCTGCACACTTCAGATGATAAAGGAGTGTGCCCAGATAATGACAGGCAAGGAGATGGTGATGAAATCCATCAAACAGTACAGACTGCTCTCTGTTATGACACCTCAGAACAATCCCAAAATTGTGATTGAGATAAAATTGACACCGGAAGAGAGTGACGGAGCCGAAACATACAAGATTAAAGCAACGGCAACAGATGCAGCTCAAGAGGAGGTAAAATTTATCGACCTCTCTGCTCTATTGTCAATAGTAGAATAAGAAAAGATCAATGACTGAATTTGCAATAAAAATTTACAGATTTCTAAACAAAAGACCGGCACTTCTCTACTCTCTGCTCATACTCTCATCCCTCATCTTCATTGCTGTCGGCAGCAGGGTTGAGTATGAAGAGGATATTTCAAAACTTCTTCCGGCAACAGAAGAGAGCGAATCTGCCGGATTTGCATTCAACAACCTGAAGGTTAAGGACAAAATTTTTCTGGAGTTCATCCAAAAAGATACAACTGCAATAGCAGATGATGATTATTATGCACTTATTGATGCGGCGGATACCTTTGCAGAGTCACTTCTGCTGCAGGATACTGCAACCCGATATATCGCCGACCTTACCTATAAGCTCGACGAATATCTGCTCGAAGATGCATTGGGATTCCTCTTTGTCAATCTGCCGCAATTCATAGATGACAAATTCTATCCTGCCCTCGACTCCACCGTCGATGCAAGATATATAGAGGAGAAGATGGCTCAGAACATTGGACTGCTCTCATCGGCAGAGGCTATGTTCTGGTATAACATCGTGCGTCACGACCCGTTGGCAATAAGGGAGATATTTGTAAACCAGAACAGGGATCTTGCAAATATGATGGGCGGAAGCTACAAGGTTCTCGATAACCACTTCTTTACCCCGGATTCAACAATTGCACTTGCATTCCTCTCCCCTAATTTCAAGGCTTTTGACTCTCAAAGCGGAACATACCTTGTGGAGATGCTTGAGGGGGAGATTGCCAAATTCGAAGAGGCAAATCCAAATATTGAAATTCTCTTCCACGGTGCCCCTATACAGAGCGTATTCAATTCAAGACAGATAAAAAGCGATCTTGCAACAACACTTGCATTCTCGCTTGCACTCATCTGCTTTATCATCTGGTTCTGCTTCAGGAACAAGAGTACCCTCATTATGCTCCTTGCCCCTGTTGTATATGGAGCCTTCTTTGCCCTTGCTGTCATCTACATAATCAAGGGCAGTATGTCACTGATGGCCTTGGGTATAGGTGCCATAGTGCTTGGAGTGGCTTTGAGTTACTGTCTCCACATTCTTACCCACTACAAATATGTAAATGACCGCGAGAGAGTTATAAGGGAGCAGACCAAACCTGTAATTCTCGGCAGCCTGACCACAATCGGAGCCTTTGCCGGATTGCTCTTCACCAAATCGGAACTGCTGTCGGATTTCGGGCTCTTTGCCTCACTGGCAATGGTGGGAACAACAATATTCTGTCTGATCTTCTTGCCGCACTTCTTCAGCTGCAGGAACAACAAGAGAAATATAAAGGCATTTGATCTGATTGAAAAGCTCAATACACTGCCATACGAACGTCAATATTGGCTGACAGCAATAATAATTGCAATATTCATCTACGGTGCTTTCTGGGGTGGCAAAAAGGTTGGGTTTGACTCAAATCTGAAGAATATCGGATATAATGAACCGGATGTCATCCGCTCGCAGCAGCTTCTTGCTGAGAAGAGTATGCCCGGTATGGAGAGCAAATATATCGCTGTCCTCTCCCGTGACCTCGACACTGCACTTGCCTATAATATAATACTCAATGAGAGGTGTAAGGAACTTGCCGGAGAGGGGATGATAAAGAAGTTTACCAACTCGGCAATGCTGCTTGTTCCATCATACGAGGGAGAGAGACGCATCAAGATGTGGGAAGAGTATTGGAAAGGGGGTAAAAGCGATGAGATAAAGAGGATGGTTCTCCGCAGCGGAAAGAGAGAGGGTTTCAAGGAGGAGATGTTTGCTCCGTTCTTTGAACTGACAGAGGGCACATTCCAGTTCAATTCTATTGTAGATGCAGGAATTGTTCCTGAGGGACTGATGGCAAATATGGTGGAGGAGAATGAGGGGACATATCTTATCTTCACCTCTATCCAGACTGAGCCTGAAAAGATGAAAGAGGCAAGCAACAAGCTTGTAAAGGAGACAGAGGGAATACCGGCAAATGCAATAATAGTGGCAGACCCGTTCTTCTATACCCAGAATATGGTTGAACTTCTCAATGATGATTTCAACACTGTGCTTGCAATCTCATCAATATTAGTACTTATTGTACTGCTCCTCTCCTTCAGAAATATTCCTATTGCACTCATTGCATTCTTGCCGATGAGTATGAGCTGGTATATTGTACTTGGCATTATGGGAGCATTCGGACTTCAGTTCAACCTGATAAATATCGTAATATCAACATTCATATTCGGTATTGGTGTAGACTACAGCATCTTTGTTATGGACGGTCTGCTTGGAAAAGGCAATCCTAATCTGCTTACCTATCATAAGACAGCCATCTTCTTCTCGGCTGTAGTATTGATTATCGGTATCGCATCACTTATGTTTGCCACCCATCCTGCAATCAGCTCCATAGGTCTGGCAACACTGATTGGAATGGGTTCGACCATAATTATCACATACACATTGGAGCCATTCCTTTACAATATCTACAAAAGATATAGAGATGCAGGCAAATAGCTATGACATAGCAGAAAAGGTGTTTGACACCATTATTGTGGGCGGAGGACTTGGAGGACTGCAGTGCGGTTACATTCTCTCCAAAGCGGGGATGAATGTGGCTGTTGTAGAAAAGAACCATCTCGCCGGTGGTGCTCTCCAGAGCTACAGGAGAAGATCAAAGGATGGAGTATTCCACGAGTTCGACAGCGGTATGCACTATGTGGGTGCACTTGATGAGGGACAACCTCTCAATGTACTCTTCAGATACTTCAACCTTATGGAACTTCCCTGGTGCAAGATGGATCCGGAAGCATTTGATGAGGTTATCATCAACGGCAAATCATATCTCTTTGCCAATGGACACGATAATTTCATTGAACAGATCTCCAGCTATTTTCCAAAAGAGAGGGAGAATATCCGGAGATATGTATCGCTGCTCAAGAGTGTAGGTGAATCACTGCCAAAGAGTCTCTCTCCAAGGGATGCGGATGGAACCTATACCCAATCGCTTTTTGCCAGGTCTGCATTTGAATTTCTGAATGAGACAATAGGAGATCCTCTGCTCAGGGAGGTACTTAGTGGAACATCCCTGAAGATGGAGCTTACCCCTACCCTTCCTCTCTATACATTTGCTCAGATAAACAACTCTTTCATAGAGAGTTCATACCGTTTGCAGGGAGGAGGCAATCTTGTTGCCGAATCACTAATAAAGAGCATCCGGAAGATGGGAGGAACAGTTTTGCTCAACAGCGAAGTTACTGAGATTTCAAGTAAGGGTGTAAAGATTGGCGAGGGAATAAATCTCTATTCAAAATATATCATCTCCAACCTTCATCCGGCGAGGACAATGGAGCTGGTCTCTCCTGAAGCGGGTTTGCGTAAAGTATATAAGAACCGTATAGCCCGTCTGGAGAATACATTCGGAATGTTCACAGCCAATATTGCTCTCAAGGAGGAGAGTATCGGGTATCTCAACAGGAATCAATATCTGCACACTGTTGGAGAGGGGGACTCCTTGTGGCACCGTTATGAGAAGGAGAACAATGGAGATTCTCTATTGATAAGTTACTACAATATCCCTCAGGAGGATGGCAAACCCGGCAAATATGCCAAACGCCTCGATCTGCTTGCCCCAATGCACTGGAGCGAGGTTGCCGGATTTGAGGGTACAAAGGTGGGAAAACGGGGAGAAGAGTATGAGAATTTGAAGGAGCAAAAATGCAAGGAACTTGTAGATAGGGCAAAAGAGGTTATACCCGGACTTGAAGAGAATATTGTACAGATATACACAAGTACACCACTTACCTACAGCGACTACACTGCAACCGGTTGCGGCTCCGCTTATGGAATAAGGAAAGATTGCACCAACCTTATGCAGACTCTTCTTACACCAAAGACACCTCTGGAGAACCTCTATCTTACAGGACAGAACCTCAATCTGCACGGAGTTCTGGGGGTAAGTATGACATCATTTTTTACCTGTGCCCACATAATTGGCATGGAGAATGCAGTAAAAGATTTGAAATTTGACATATAACTGAAAAACAACTGAATTATGAAATATGCACTAGTAACAGGCGGAAGCCGCGGAATTGGAAGAGCCGTATCGGTTAAATTGGCAACTATGGGATACCACGTGATTGTCAACTATGTATCAAATGAAGCTCAGGCACTTGAGACAATAAGACTCATTGAGGAGGCTGGAAGTACAGGCGAACTTATGAAGTTTGATGTATCAAACAGGGAGGAGTGCGCAGAGGCAATTGCACAATGGCAGGCAGGCCACAAAGGTGAATATATAGAGGTTCTTGTAAATAATGCAGGTATCAGAAAAGACAACCTTTTGCTCTGGATGGAGCCGGAAGACTGGTATAAGGTGATAGGCATCGGTTTGAATGCATTCTACAATGTTACCCAGCCGCTTATCCAGCCTATGCTCAGAAAGAAATTCGGACGTGTAATCAATATGGCCTCTTTGTCTGGATTGAAAGGCCTTCCCGGACAGACAAACTACTCTGCAGCCAAAGGTGGAATCATAGCAGCCACCAAGGCTCTTGCGCAGGAGGTTGGAAAGAAAGGTGTTACTGTCAACGCCATTGCACCCGGTTTTATCAAGACCGATATGGTTGAAGGTTTGAATGAGGCGGAGCTTGTTGCCCAAATTCCTGCAGGCCGTTTCGGAAACCCTGAGGAGGTTGCTGCCCTTGTAGGCTTCCTTGCATCAAAGGAGGCATCATACATTACCGGAGAGGTTATCTCCATCAACGGAGGTCTCTACTCTTAATAATCAATCAACAGAAAAGTTATGAAACATCTATTTGGAATATTATTGTCACTTGTGATGGGTACAACTCTTGTTTTTGCCCAGAACAAGCCGGAATGCGATGCGGCCATTGCAAAAATTGCAGAGGCCAATGCCAAATACACCACAGTGAGCTGCGACTTCACCAAGGTTGCCCATATGGTTATGATGGATAAGGAGCTCGTCTCAAAGGGAAAACTTGAATATAGCCGTCCAAACAAGTTGAAGATGGAGTACAGCGATCCTGCAGGAAATCTGCTCGACATCAACGGTGACTCTTTCGTTATGGTAAACGGAAAGAGAAGAATGTCGCTCAATACAGCTGCCGATAACAGATATGCAAATCTTAAAAATACACTTCTGTTCAGTGTTGGTGGTGATGTTGCCGGAGTTGCAAAGGAGAATAATGCAGAAATAACCTACTTTGAGACTCCACAATACTATGTATTTACCCTTACCAAGGGAAAGGGAGCCAAAAGCCAGTATGTAAAACTTGAGTTGTGCTACAGCAAAAAGGACTTCTCGCTCTGCGTAATGAAGATGGAGGAGGCCAACGGCAACTTTACAGTATACAATACTCCGGTAAAAGTATTCAACAAGTAGTTCTACATTAAACTCCGGAGGTGACATTATGAATTTTCAAGAGATTGGGCAGGTACTATTTGGAAAGAGGAGTTTTGAGATTGCTCCGGATACCCTGAAGGGCGTGGAGGAGTGTTTTGACTTTCTCAGACAGTTCTCTAAAGAGAAGGTGGTATATGGTATCAATACTGGGTTCGGTCCAATGGCCCAGTTCCGTATAGATGATGATGATCTGATGGCTCTCCAATATAACATCATCAGGTCGCACTCCACAGGAGCCGGCGCACCATTGGAGCCACTTTGCGTAAGGGCTGCACTGATGTGCCGTCTGCAGACATTCCTTGCCGCAAAATCAGGTGTCCATCCGCAAGTTATAAATATCCTCCGCGAGTTTATAAACAATGAGGTCTACCCCTTCATTCCACAACATGGAAGTGTAGGTGCAAGCGGTGACCTTGTGCAGTTTGCCCATATCGCCCTTACACTTATCGGTGAGGGAGAGGTACTCTACAAAGGTGAGTGGAGGGCAAGCTCGGAGGTGATGGAGGAGCTCAATATTGAGCCTTTGAAGATGTATATCAGAGAGGGACTTGCCATCTGCAACGGCACAGGAGTGATGACGGGTGTGGGACTTGTCAACCTCCACTATGCCAAAAGGCTCATTGACTGGAGCATTGCCATCTCTGTCCTTGTTAATGAGATAGCCTCATCTTACGATGATTTTATGGCTGAGGAGCTCAACTCTCTAAAAGGGCATCCCGGACAGGAGAGGGTTGCCGCAATTATGAGAGAGCTTGCAGCAGGAAGTATGCGGCTCAAGAGCCGTGAAGAGGAGCTCTACAGGAAACGGCATACAGAAGAGCAGTTTGAGGAGAAGGTCCAGCCATACTACTCACTGCGCTGTGTTCCCCAAATCCTCGGACCGGTATTTGAGACAATAGCCAATTGTGAGAGAGTTCTTGTGGAGGAGTTCAACGGCGTGGATGACAACCCCATTGTAGATCCTGCAAAGGGAACAATCTACCACGGTGGGAATTTTCACGGTGACTACATCTCCTTTGAGATGGACAAGCTTAAGATTGCCATCACAAAACTTACAATGCTGGCAGAGCGTCAGATGAACTATCTCTACCACGACCGCATCAACAATATACTCCCTCCATTTGTCAATCTCGGCAAACTTGGATTGAACTATGGAATGCAGGCCTGCCAGTTTACAGCAACCTCCACAACTGCAGAGTGCCAGACACTCTCAAATCCAATGTATGTCCACAGTATCCCCAACAACAACGACAACCAGGATATCGTAAGTATGGGAACCAATTCGGCACTTATAACAAAAAGTGTGATAGAAAACTCATTCCAAGTGATGGCAATCCATCTTATGACAGTTGCCCAGGCTGTGGATTGCCTCAAGATAGAGGAGCAGCTTTCGGCATCATCCCAATCAATCTACAGGACTCTCAGAGAGTCTGTTCCCGTTTTTGTTGAGGATACGCCCAAATATAGGGAGATTGCATCGGTGGTTGAACTACTCAAGAGCAGATCTCCATTTTAAGAGGTGAGAGAGATGGAAAGGCAACAATGGAAGGGTCAATCAAGGGGAGGAGCCAAAGGCAACCTTATCTTCATTCTCCTGATAAAATATCTGGGAGTGGGAAGCGCTTATCTCCTTCTGCTCTTTGTTGTCCCCTACTTTCTTCTCTTTGCCCCAAAAGCAGTTGCAGCCCTATGGGATTTCTACCGCATAAGGCTGAATTACAATATATTCAGGAGTATTATGGCAATCCCGTTCCATTTTTACAGATTCGGGCAGGTACTCATCGACAAAACTGCCATAACTATGGGGCTCTCGGAGAGGTACAAATTCATATTTGAAAATAGCGGAATTATTGAAGAGATGCTGCAATCAAGTTCACCAATGGTTGTGGTAGGTGCCCACTTCGGCAATTGGGAGTGCGGGCTGCCATTCTTCGACAAATATGGAAAGGCAATGAACATTGTGATGTTTGAGGCAGAGCACGAAAAGATAAAGAGGGTTATGGAGGAGAACTCCCTCGGAAAGAGTTACAAAATTATCCCGGCAGGAAGAGACCTTCTATCAAGTATGCTGCACATAAAATGTGCACTCGACAAAGGTGAGTGCGTCTGTATGCAAGGCGACAGATTTCTCTCCAGCCAGAATAGTGGAGCCAATGCCAATGCACGGAATTTTCTCGGTCACAATGCCCTCTTTCCTGCAGGCCCATTCCTCCTTCCCAAAAGACTTGGAGTACCTCTCTGTTTCTACTTTGCCATAAGAAGCGGCCATAAAGAGTATACTTTCAAATTCATAAATGCCGACAGAAACTCTCCAGAAGAGCACTATATCAAGACACTTGAGAACCTTGTAAGGGAAAATCCATCGCAATGGTTCAACTTCTACAAATTCTGGCAAATGCCGACAAGCCCTTTACATTAAAAACAGAGCCTTACAGATATGGATAATCCGATAGTAACAATTGCACTTGTATCGCTTAACAGACATAAGATACCCTATCCTGTCTATCCATTGGGAATCTCATATCTCAAGGGATTCCTTAAAAAGCACCTTTGCAACAGAAACAGCACCTGGTACAGGGATAATGGACTGAAAGCAGAATACCGGGTAGAGATTCTTGACTGCAACATCCTTGGAAATGAGATGCTCAAAGAGAAAATTCTGGAGCTCTCCCCATCATACATCTGTTTTTCGATGCGCAATATCGATGACACCAATGCCCTGTCATACAAGAACTTCATCAATGAATACAAAGAGATTACAGATGAAATCAAACCGCTCATCAAAACACGGGTCATTCTGGGCGGCTCTGCCTATTCCATCTATCCCAAAGAGATATTCAGGGCAATAGAACCCGATTATGGAGTTATTGGAGAGGGTGAACTTTCTCTACTCAATCTTGTTACAAAATTGGAGAAGGGAGAGGACCCGTCAAATGTTGAAGGTCTTGTATATAGAGATGGTGAGGGGGAGATAAAGTGCAAGAGTAACCATACGGAGTATATCGGCAATTTTGAACTTGAGTATGAAGAGCAGTCACTCGATTACTACTGGCAGAATGGAGGAGTGCTGAATATCCAGACAAAGAGAGGCTGTCCATATAACTGCATATACTGTACCTACCCCATCATAGACGGGAGAAAGATAAGAACCTTCAGGGTGGAGGATATAGTGACAAAGATAGAGGAGCTGAAGAAAAAGTGCGGCATCGACTATATCTTCTTTACAGATTCGGTATTCAATATAAACAACAGCTACAATATGAGGCTTGCCGAAGAGATGATAAGGAGGAAGCTAAATATCAGATGGGGTGCATACTTCTCCCCAAGCAACATTACCGCAGAGATGATGGAGCTTTTTGCTAAATCCGGACTTACCCATATTGAATTCGGCACTGAATCACTCTGCGACAGGCAGCTCAAGAATTATGGAAAGAACTTTAGTGTTGATGAAGTTGTAAGAGTCTCAGAACTGGCTCTTAAAAACAATATATATTATGCCCATTTCCTCATATTGGGAGGATATGGCGAAAATTGGAGCACAATTGCCGAGACTATGGAGAATTCCAAGAGGATAAGATACTCGCTCTTCTTCCCTCACTTTGGAATGAGGATATATAAAGGGACCCGTCTCCACGAAATAGCCCTTGAAAAGGGTATTGTGGCCCCGGATGATGAGCTTGTAGAACCGGCATACTACATAGAGGAGGGTATCGATATGGAGAAGATCAGAAGAGCTGCGGCAGAGAGCGGAAAGGCGTGGATCTTCCCCGACGACCCCGACTATGCCATAATTGACAATTTCAGGAAAAAAAGAAACAAAAAGGGATTGCTATGGGAGTATTTGAGAAGGCCGTAATCTGCGGAGAGGAGGTGGAACAGTATATTCCACAACGGCATCCAGTTGTAATGATATCCGGATTCCACGGAATGGAGGAGGAGAGATTCTTCACCTCACTGGATATCTGCAGCAACAATATTTTCTGCCACAATGGAGCGCTTTCCGAGGCTGGAATCATTGAGCACATAGCACAGAGTTGCGCATTCCGGAACGGATACATTGCCAGATCGGGTAGCAAACCCGTAAGTCTGGGGTACATAGGCTCCCTCTCCAATTTCAAGTTCTACAACCTGCCGGCTGTAGGGAGCAGAATCTGCACCACACTGAGGGTTGAATATGAATTTGACGGAATATCACTTGTCGGAGCCCAAACAAGATGTGGCGACAGAGTGGTTGCAGAGGGAAAGCTGAAAGTTGCATTAATAAAAAGAGAAGATTAATTTTACAGGGAATATGAAGAGGAATTCTATACTTGCCGACAGTGGAAAAACCCTGACCAGCAGAACCAGAATCAAAGTAAGGTTCAGCGAGGTTGACTCTATGCGTGTTGTATGGCACGGAGGTTATGTAAAATATTTCGAAGACGGAAGAGAGGCCTTCGGGCGTGAATTCGGAGGATTGAACTACGACACAATCGAATCTGACGGATATTACATTCCTATTGTCAAACTTGAACTGGAGTATAAAATACCTCTCAAATGTGGAGAAACCGCCATAGTTGAGACAAAATTCATAAACAGCAAGGCGGCAAAAATCTACTTTGAGTATACAATCTACCGCGAATCTGATATGGCAGTTGCAGCAACCGGAAGGAGCATCCAGGTCTTTACAGATGCAAAAACCGGAGAGCTGGAGCTCAACAAGCCCCAATTCTTCATAGATTGGAAAAAGAGATGGGATCTGGAGTAGGCGCATACATCAGGGATTGGCAGCTGGCCACCCCTCTCGGAGAGGTTGGGCCGGAGTGTTTTGCCTCACTGCGGAGAGGTGAAGCATCCCTTACGACAGAGGGTGGAAGAACACTCTCGCTCTTTCCCGAAACAAGCAGGTTCAAAAATATGGATGTGGCCTCCATTATTGCAACATTGGCTGGGGAGATTGCATCCAGAAATGGGATAAGTTTTGGAGCCCCGTCCGCATTGCTGATTATATCTACCACTAAAGGTGATATAGAGAGGATGAAGGAGGAGGAGTACATTATGGGAGGGATTGCAGAGGAGGTTGCCATAAAGATTGGTGCCATAAATACTCCACTTGTAATATCCAATGCCTGCATAAGCGGTGTAAGTGCAGCTGTCATTGCCAAGAGATACATTGGGAGTGCACTTTACAATGATATTGTGGTGGTTGGCTGCGATAAGATATCCGACTTTATAATTTCCGGTTTTGAATCATTCAAATCGACAGACCCGGAACCCTGCAAACCATACGATAGAGAGAGGGCGGGACTCAACCTCGGAGAGGCTGCGGCAGCACTTCTCATCTCAAGAAACGGCAAGATAAGGATAAAGGGAGGTGCAATAACCAATGATGCCAACCATATATCCGGGCCATCGAGGAGCGGTGACGGTTTATATTATGCTATAGAGGAGGCTATGAAGGAGGCGTATGGCACACTCTTCTACCCTATCAGCTTTATAAATGCCCACGGCACCGCCACACTCTATAATGATGAGATGGAGAGCAAGGCCATCGCACTGGCAAAAATGGAGAGTGTGCCGCTCAATTCTGTAAAGGGATACCTTGGCCATACACTCGGTGCCTGTGGTGTTGTTGAACTGGCAATCTGCGCCCACCAGCTTGAGGAGGGGATAATTCTCCCTACAAAGGGTTATGAGGCGCCGGGCACTCCATTCCAGCCCAACATCACAAGAAGTGAGCTCAAAATCAACGGCAAGAGAAGTTCCATTCCTGCCAACTGCATAAAATGTGCATCAGGCTTTGGAGGATGCAATGCAGCTGTTGTGCTGGAGGTGGCAAATGGCCGTCAGGAGAGTGGAAATGATGCTGGTGCCCTGGCTGAATACAGTTGCAGGGATTCACACAGCTGTACAATTGAAGATGGCAGGATTGAACTTGACGGCAGATGTATCTTTGAATCTGATAATGAGTTTCCGCTCTTCATCAGGGAGGCATATAAAAAATTTGCAGAACCCAATATGAAGTTCTACAAGATGGACCAGATGTGCAAACTTGGATATATGGCTGCAGAACTCCTCTTCAATGCAAGCCCCGTAACCAATGGCCGCAAAGTGGCAGTAGTTCTCTCAAACAGCAACTCCTCATTTGAGAGCGATATGAAACATACAGAGCTTATTGGCGGAGAGGCAACCGCAAGCCCTGCAATATTTGTCTATACGCTGCCAAATATTGTTGCAGGTGAGATCTGCATCAGACACAAGATAAAGGGAGAAAATACCTTTATGCTCTTTCCTGAAGCTCCAGAAGAGGGAATACCCTGCACAGTCAGGGAGTATGCCAGGCTGCTCATAACCACAGGCAAAGCAGATAAAGTTCTCCACGGATGGTGCAGCTTCCATAACGGTAATTACTCAGGAAGATTTGCAATAACAGAAAAAGATTCATAATTTGCAGAAGTTTTACTTCTGGAACAATATAACCCGACAAAAAAAGAACTATGGATATACTTATAAATGAACTCAAGGCCCAGATAATTGAAAACCTCAACCTTGAGGATATCACTCCCGAGGAGATAGAGACAGAGGCCCCTCTGTTTGGAGATGGTTTGGGACTTGACTCCATCGATGCACTTGAAATTATGATTATTCTGGAGAAGAACTACGGTATCCGTATAGAGGATCCCAAAAAGGCAAAAGAGGCCTTCTTCTCTGTAAAGACTCTTGCCGAATATATTCAGGCAAACCGCAAATAGTCCCTTATAAGAGAATTGTCAATTGCGATGGAGCAGGTATATATAACTGGACTTGGGGTTATTTCATCTATAGGCAACAGTGTAGATGAAAACTATCTTGCGCTCAGTGAGTGCCGTCCGGGAATTGGCCCGCTCACACTATTTGACACCCTCTCCTCTACTCCTGTAGGCGAGGTAAAGTTTCTATTTGAAGAAAAGAATATCTCCAGGAGTGCACTTCTTGGCGCAAAGGCAGCCCAGGAGGCGCTTGCAGATTCAGGTTTCACCAAGGAGGAGCTGGAGAGCGGATACATAAGAGCAGGGCTGATCTCCTCAACTACCGTTGGAGGTATGGATATCACTGAGAGAATCTACCCGTCACTCTCTGAAAAAGAGCTCTACAGGAACCATCCGACAGACTTCCCAACAAGATATATTGCATCAAAATTGGGAATCAGAGAGCATATCGCCACAATCAGTACCGCCTGTTCATCTGCTGCAAATGCAATCCTTGTGGGGGAACGGCTTGTCAGGAACAATATTCTTGACCTGGTAATTGTAGGTGGGTGCGATGCCCTCAGCAAATTTACCTGCAACGGGTTCAATTCTCTCAAGATTTTGTCGGAAAAACATTGCACACCATTCGACGACAACAGGGAGGGACTCAATCTGGGGGAGGGTGCCGGATATCTGGTTCTGCAGAACAGCAAATATCTCAGAAGAGAGCCTTACGGCAGAGTTGCAGGAGCTGCCAATGCAAATGATGCATATCACCAGACAGCCTCATCCGAAGATGGCGAGGGTGATTACCTTGCAATGAAATATGCAATCGAAAATGCCGGAATCACACCCGACGAGATTGATTACATAAATGTCCACGGAACAGGAACTCCCAACAATGACAGTTCCGAATTTGCCGCAATGGCAAGGATCTGGGGAGATGGGATACCCCCTTTCAGCTCAACAAAATATTACACAGGCCATACACTTGCTGCCGCAGGTGGAATTGAGGCTGTCTACTCAGTATTGTCGCTGAAATATGGAGCGGTCTACTCCAACCCGACTACACACTCTGTTGAAAAGTTGCCCATCCGCATTATGCCGCAGAAGAGTTTCAGGGAAGGAGCGGATGTCAGATATGTGCTCTCCAACTCATTCGGATTTGGAGGCAATGCCACCTCCATTGTTTTCGGCAAGATCGACAAATGTCTGGAGAATGAATGTCTGGAGAATGGAGTGGAGGAGAGTGAAGCCGCTGCCGCACCAAATGGAAGAATCTATCTCCATAACATTACCTGCTTTGACGAAAAAATGGAGCTGAAACAGCTTATTCCTGATGCCAACCTTCGCAGGAGGATGAGCAGTTGGGTAAAAATGGGTGTAGCCACAGCTATGAAGTGCCTTGGCAGCTACTCAGAGAAATTTGCTTCAGAGAGAGAGGGTGCGGAGGGATTGGCAAAGCCCGACGCCATCATTACAGCAACCTGGCTTGGAGCGCTTGCCGACAGTGAGAAATTTCTCAAGAATTTTATTGAAAATGGGGAGTCGCTCCTTAACCCTACCCCATTTATCCAATCAACAGCCAATGCAATTGGCGGACAGATTGCACTCCTTACCAGGAACCGCTCATACAACGTAACCTATACCGACAATGGGCGCGGATTGGAGAATGCCATTACGGATGCTTTGCTTCTGATTGACGGAAAGAGGGCAGAATCTGTACTGGTTGGTATTGTAAATGAATCTACCCCAACTCTTGAATTGATAACAGAGGCTATTTGCATAGAGACGGCCTCATCAAAATTAAAGTGCAATATTCCTCAACAGGGAGCCACATTCTTTATCCTCTCCAACAAATGGTCTGCCGATGCCAAGCCTTTGGATGGAAAAGGGAGTTGCCGGTGGAGGGAAGTTGCAAATCTGGTGGCTGAGGGAGAGAGATAGTATGGCTGCATATATTGCAATATTTACAATAGTCTTATTGGCAGGCTTTCTGATATATGCCTCAGCTTCAATCAAGAGTGGAATATATCTGAAGAGCAGATGCACCCTGCAAGATTTTTCCGCAAAAGGAGAGAGTACCGGCAGGCCGGTTGCATTGACATTTGACGATGGGCCCGATCCTGTAACCACTCCAAAAATCCTCGACCTCCTCAAAAGGGAGAATATCCGAGCAACATTCTTTTTGACAGGAGAAAAGGCCTCCGCATATCCTCAGCTGGTGAGGATGATTGCTGATGAAGGCCACTCAATTGGAAGCCACAGCTGGTCACACGCTCCAACATATCCGCTGAAAGGCTACAGCTCCATCAAGGAGGAGATCAGGCGAGGTGCTTATGAGATTGATTCAATTCTCAATTCTGAGAATGAGGGCAACCTCTCCACTGGGAAGGGAAGAGGGTCAACACGGCTCTTCAGACCTCCGTTCGGTGTCACCAATCCCCCTATTGCAAGGGCGGTAAAGGAGCTCGGATTAATAAGTATAGGGTGGAGTGCAAGATCATTTGACACCCAATTTTCTCTTGAGGTAAAGAAGAAGAGAGAGATGATTGTCAGAAGGTTATGCAAAAAGATAAAACCTGGTGCAATCATCCTTCTCCACGACCGGCTCAAAGGGGCAGAAATATTGCTCGAAGAGCTTGTATCCTCTTTGAAGGAGCGGGGATATGAATTTGTGAAAATTGATGAATAATTGGACTTGAAATACTACAGATGAAAGAGATCAAATATCTATCTATAAACATTTTAGTTTGCATTATCTCTACCATTGGTACAGCTCTGTATGGTCAGGTGAAGATATTGTCCGGGATGGAGGAATTTACACCCGACCAACTCTTTTTTGCTTCTCTTGCCGCCAATGGGGAGATTTCTCAAATAACAGGCAAATTCAGGGAGACCAAACATTTTGAGGTGCTGCAGGATGATGCAGTTTCTGAAGGGGAATTCACCATCAGGGGCGGAGAGATTGAACTCCGCTACACAAAACCGGAGGGAAATATGATAATTATCGGTCAGGAAAAATTTTCCATAATCAACAACGGCAACCGCCAATCGGTAAAGATGGATGCAAACCCAATGATGCGGCACTTCTCCGGAGTTATCGCGGCAAGTATGGGTGGAGAGTTTGAACTGCCCGATAAAGAGTCAGATATAAGATACCTCAGGAACAACGGGGAGTATGCAATGGAGATAACTCCCTCCGACAAGAGGATTTTACGCTATATGAAGAGGATAATACTAATATTCGACAAAGAGGATCTCTCCCTCAACAGATTTAGGATATATGAGGATGAAGCCGACTACACAGAGTACCTCTTCTTTGGCAAAAGCATCACAAAATAGAGAAACGTCAGATATGGAGAAGATCTGCATTGTTATTCCAACCTACAATAACTGCACAACACTCAAAAGTGTTGTTGAGGAGTGCAAGCTCTATTGCGATGCCATATATGTGGTCAATGACGGCTCCACAGACAATACAGAGGCCATCCTCTCATCAATTGAGGGGATAGAGACAATATCATACCCTAAAAACAGGGGAAAAGGCTATGCTCTCCAGAAGGGCCTCGAAAGGGCAACTGCTGACGGATACAGATACTGCATAACAATTGATTCAGATGGGCAGCACTATCCTTCTGAAATTCCGCTTTTTATAGAGACAATAAAGGAGAATCCCGATTCTCTTGTAATAGGTGCCCGCAATCTCAATGCCGAGAATATGCCGGGTAAAAACAGCTTTGCCAACAAATTTTCCAACTTCTGGTACAAGGTGGAGACCCTTCAGGAGCTCAATGACACACAGAGCGGATTCAGGCTCTACCCTCTTGAAAAGCTCAAAGGGATCAGACTCTTCACCGGAAAATATGAATTTGAGCTGGAGATAATCGTGAGGGCAGCCTGGAGAGGAATCAGGGTGTTCAACATTCCCATTAAGGTATACTACCCGCCTGCAGGGGAGCGCATATCACATTTCAAGCCTCTGCGCGACTTCACAAGAATATCCCTTCTCAATACACTGCTCGTTTTGGGAGCCCTCCTCTGGTATTATCCAAAACTTCTGATAAAGTCACTTACACTAAAGAATATCAGGGATTTCTTTAGAAAAAATGTCACACACAGCGGTGAGTCCGACCAGAAGATAGCAGCCTCCATAGGATACGGGGCATTCTGCGGAATAATTCCAATATGGGGCTACCAGATGATATTTGCAGGGCTCTCCGCCCACTTCCTCAAGCTCAACAAGGTTATTGCAATATTTGCCTCAAACATCAGTTTGCCGCCATTAATCCCATTCATAATCTATGGAAGTCTCTACTGCGGAAAGATTATCCTCGGCAAAGAGGAGGCAATCCCATTCGGTGAGGTAAATCTGGAGTTTGCATCATCCGCTTTATTGCAATATTTGATTGGTAGTATTACTTTTGCAACTATTATGGGTCTGCTTGTCTACATTGTATCACTCGCAACCCTCAAACTCACCCGCAGAGTAAAATAGAAATCAGATGGGAAACCTTTTTGCAGCAATATATCTCTACTTCAAGGAGAGAAGAGCTCTCCTCTATACCCTTATGGCTCTCTGTTTTGCTGTAATGGTTCTCCTCTGCACAAAAATCAGGCTGAATGAAGACATTATGAGTTTCATTCCCAACTCCGGGAAGAATAGCAACAGCCACCTTGTCTTTGATAATCTCAAAAGCGCCGACAAGATCTTCATAATGCTCACCGACAGTACCGGTTCAAAGCCCGATTCGCTGATTGAAGTTGCAGAAAATTTCACGCAAAAGCTTGAAGAGTCACAAGGCCAGCTTATAGAATCCATCATTCTTGGATATGACGATTCCGACATCTCATCCTTTACCGGGTTCATCTATGAAAATCTGCCGCTCTATCTCACAGATGAGGATTACGACTACCTCGACAAGATGTTGACAAAGGAGTCTGTAGAGAGGAGAATGGAGGCAAACTACAAAAATATCATAGCCCCGCAAGGAATAATCCTCAAAAAGCTTATACTTGAAGATCCTTTGGGAATAGGCAACAGATTCTTCCTCGCACTCAAAGATCTGGGTAATGGAATCTCCTACTCCACATACGACGGCTACATCTTCTCCGAAGATATGTCAACATTGCTGATAATGGTCACACCTCGCCACAAAATGAGTGAAACAGGGGCAAATACCCCTTTGGTAAAGGAGATAGAGGAGCTTGCAGAGGAGTTTTCTGCCGACTATTTTGGTGGAGCCACTATTGCAGTATACAATGCAGAGAATATAAAGGGGGATACCTATCTTACCATCACAATTGCAATGGTAATCCTTACCCTAATCATCACAATTGCCTTCAGGAACAAATTTGCAATCCTGCTTATAGGTCTCCCTGTTCTCTTTGGCGGACTCTTCGGTCTCTCAGCAATTGTCCTCATAAAGGGCTCCATCAGCAGCATAGCCATTGGAACAGGTACTGCCATCTTTGGAATAGCAATGAGCTATGCCATACATATAATAGCCCACCAGAACCATACCGACTCAGTTGAAGAGATTATCAGAGAGCTCGCCTATCCCCTTACAATAGGGAGCATCACAACAATAGGGGCATTTATGGGACTGCTTCTTACAGAGAGCAGCCTGCTCCAGGATTTCGGGCTCTTTGCCTCTCTCTCGCTTATAGGCACAACCCTCTTCTGCCTTATCTTCCTACCCCATCTGCTGGGAGAACAGAAGGGTGACAACTCACCTCTCCTTCAACTTACCGAGAGGATTACAGGCTACGAATTCCACAAAAAGAGATGGCTTACATCTACTCTTGCCATCCTCACAATTATCTCCCTCTTCTGGTATAATCGTGTGGAATTCAACAGCAATATGAATGATTTGAGCATAATGCCCCAACATATAATGAGGGCAGAGGAGCGGCTGCAGTCACTCTTCAACTCAAAACAGAGTACAATCTTCATCTCCACCCATCAGGATGCCGACAGTGCCGCAATTATAAACAGAAGGGTGGATGATAAGCTTGCCATACTGAAGCAGAAGAGTCTTATTGACGGATATACATCCCTCTCCGGATTGTTCATTCCAAAATCTGAACAGCTGGCGAGGATCGGGAGATGGAACAGTTTCTGGGAAGAACACGATCCCGAATCAGTTATGGAGCTCATCAATGAGGCTGGAATGAAGGCCGGATTCAAAAGCGGCAGCTTCAGAAGATTTGCAGTGCTTCTTGAAAAGAAGTATGGAACCATAGATCCTATCCCCGATGAAATAGCCGGAATACCATTTGTAAAGGAGCAGATCTCAAGATTCAGCAAAGAGGGAGAGCAGGAAGGTGTAATGATAATCTCAAAAGTGGAGATACCGCAGGAGAACAAACCCTCGGTATACAGGGAGTTTGAGGAGGAGGAGAATATCGTCGTTGCCGACAAATCTTTCTACTCCAGCACAATGGCCGAATCTATCAAAAACAATTTCAACACTGCACTGGCGATCTCTTCAATATTGATATTCATAGCTCTGCTGCTCTCTTACGGGAGAATTGAACTTGCACTGCTTGCATTCCTCCCGATGGCTGTAGCCTGGCTTCTGATACTTGCCATTATGGCCATCTTCAAGATAGAGTTCAATATCATAAATATAATTCTCTCCACCTTCATATTCGGTATTGGTGATGATTTCAGCATCTTCATTATGGATGGATTAATCAGGGAGTACAAAACCGGTGAGAAGAGCCTCCCTGCCCATAAGACTGCCATCTTCTTCTCGGCAATCTCGGTAATAATAGGAATCGGAGCGCTCATCTTTGCCACCCACCCGGCACTCAAATCGATAGCCCTCGTCTCAATCATAGGAATGGGCAGCGTGGTACTTGTATCATTTACAGTACAGCCGGTCATCTTCAACCTGCTTATTAAGAGGCCAGCAGAAAATGGAGGATTCCCCTATACAGCCCTTGGAATATTGAATACACTCTTCTGTTTCCTCTACTTCCTCCTCGGCTGTATAGTTATACAGGCTATACTGCTCGTGTTGCTTCTCATTCCATACAACCGCGATAAAAAGAAGGCACTATTCCACCATATTGTAAACAGATTCTGCAGAATCTTCCTCAAGACAATGTTTACGGTCAAGCATATAAATATAAATCCCTATGGCGAGAGATTTGAGAAGCCCGCAGTTATAATTGCAAACCATCAATCCTTCATAGATATTCTGGTAATTCTGGCTCTCTGTCCAAAGTGTATAATGGTCACAAACAGCTGGGTATGGCACTCCCCATTCTTTGGGTGGATTATCAGGTATGCCGATTTCTACCACACGGGAGAGGGATATGGGAAGCTCGTGGAGAAGATCCGTCCTGTCATTGAAAAGGGATACTCAGTGGTAATCTTCCCTGAGGGGACCAGGTCTGCCACACAGATAATCCAGAGATTCAAGAAAGGGGCAATGACATTGGCCCAGATGATGAACCTCGATATTCTTCCCATTGCGCTCTACGGTAATGGCAACATATCATCAAAAAGCCAGCCTTTCTACATCAAGAAAGGGATAATTGCCTCATCAATACTTGAGAGAATAGCTCCCCACTCCAATACCGACAGATTGTTGGCCAAGGAGTGCCGCAAAATAATCAGGTCTGAATTTGAACGGATATCATTGCAGATGGCCTCACCCGACAACAGCCATTTCCGCAACAGTATAATAAAGAACTATACATACAAAGGGGCATTTCTTGAGCTGTATATGCGCCGTAAGATGAGGAGTGAGGGAGATTACATCACACTCAACTCACTTATACCGCACAAATGCAGCGTAGTGGTGGTCGGATGCGGATATGGTGAGGTTCCATTTATACTCTCGCTCCACTCTTCAGAGAGGTCGGTAATTGGTGTGGAGAGCTCTATGGAGAAGGTCATCACTGCCAACAATTCACTCCTCGCCAGAGATCCTTTCGGCAATAAAAAGAACAATATAGAGTTCATCTGCACTGAGATGGCCGGATGCTCTTTCCAGACATCAAAGATAACAGGCAGCAACACCCATTCAGAAGAGAGGGGCAGCAGCTCCATTCATTCAGCAGATATATACATATTGGACGACGGAGTATACTCTCTTCCAGAGCAGATACGGAATGATATAACTCTCAAATGTACCGCTTTGGCCCACAACAGGGGTGGATCGGTGATAGGAAAGTCTCCTGATGGAGATTGGGAGTATATTGTACAACAATGATTGCTCCTCAACAAATATCCTCAAAGGAGAAGATATTTCCGATAAATGGATATTCCCCTATACCCCCCTCAGATCAACAAACTTTATCGGCTTGCGGCTCATTGGAGGCATAATCAGTTTGGCCAATATCTCTGCCGGCTCTATGATTATATCCGGAGCAACCCTCACCTTGGCCCTGAAGGTATCCTTGATGCTCTTTATAAAGGCCTCTGTTCTGTTTTCAGTTCCAATACGTACCCTTATCTCATCTGTCCCGATGCTGTTGGTATAGACCTCAACCATATAATTCCTCACCTCAGGAATATTGTCAAGTATATCATACAAGGCTGACGGATAGAGTGTTGTTCCTTTATATTTTATCATCTGGCCCTTCCTGCCCAAAAGCGGGCTCAAACGCATTGTTGTTCTTCCGCAACGGCACTTCTCCAGCTTTCTGTAGCAGATATCTCCAGTTTTGAATCTGATCAGCGGCATTCCTGTAACACCCAAAGTAGTTATGGTAACCTCTCCCGGTTCATCTGCAGGAACCTCATTGTCATTGTCATCAAGAAACTCAACAATAATCAGATCAGGCTGGTGATGACCGCCATTCTGATACTCACACTCGGTAAATGAGGATTGCATCTCTGTTGAGGCATAGGTCGAGAACATCTGCAATGATGGCCAGCTGTCGTGAATTCTCTGGCCAAGACGGTTATACCCAAAATCCTCACATCTCAATGCCTCTCCGATACATATTGCCTTCTTCAATGAGATTGATTCATAATCAATCCCATTCTTTTTGGCATACTCCACCAGTTTTATAAGGAATGAGGGCACCACCATACAGACTGTCGGATTTATTCTCTTTATGGTATCCCATTGCAATTCGGGAATACCATTTCCAACCCTTACCACTCCACAACCCAGCTCCCTTGCTCCCATAAAGTAGGCCAATCCTGCCATAAATCTTCGGTCAAGTGTAGTCATCAACTGCATTATATCTCCTCTCTCCACACCGGCAGTGGTAAAGGAGAGATACTCATTGTAGGCGAGTCTTTGAAGGTCATTCTCAGTAAGGGCAAATGTAACGGGATCACCCAAGGTTCCTGATGTAGTAACATAATCCACAATCTCCTCTCTTGCCACACAGATAAAATCTTCACCCCTCATCTGAAGATCCTTTTTGGTTGTAACCGGAAGCTTTTTGAGGTCCTCCACAGATTTTATCATATCCGGAGTGATACCCTCACGGTCAAACATCTCTCTGTAAAAACGGGAGTTGGAAAAGATATAATTTACCTCTTCAACCAATCTTTCATCTTGAAACTTCCTGATTGTTTCAGGAGATTCAAACTGCAGTTTTTCATCTCTAACCATCTTGAACTCTATATTTTATCCTATATACTCTATATACACCAGCTATTCTATATTCTATATTCTATATTCTATATCCTATATCCTATATTATCCTCCAAACTCCATCTGCTCAGCAACCTCACCAGCCTCCCCAAACAGTGCTCCACTATTATTGAGTTTCTCCATAAAGCCGATAATGGAGCTCCTCTCCCACTCAGTCGCCACCTCGAGTGACAATGCCTTCCGGCAACACTCCACAGCCCTGCTGTAATCACCTTTCTTCCCATAAAAACGGGCCGCAGTGTACCAGGTATTGTAATAATTGGGATTAAGCATTATAAACCGTTCTATATCAACCTCGCCATCACCCTTAAAAATTCTCTTCTGCAACTCTTTGTACTCTTTGACAGCACCATATAGGCCAACGGTAAATGGTGTAAATTCCGGAATATCCCTCTCAGTGCTGATAACCCTGCTGAACTCCTCACCCCTGAGCATCCTGCCCACATCAACAAAACTGTATTTGCCATAAGACCAGCACTCTCCCAAAGCCACCCACATTGTAAGGTTGTAGGGGTCAAAAACTACTGAGTGGTGGGCTATAAGCTGGTTTACCGACTTCTGGTTTGCAAACCCTATATCCTCCCGATCAAGGCCATATCTGTCGCGAAGAATATCTACAATATCCTCAACACCAAGCGAATCCTTTTCATCAAGAAGCTGTTTCACTCTGCTGTAACGGTAAGGGCTGTCGGAGTTTGCAATGTTCTCCATATTCCATCTCTCTCCGGAAAATATTCTGCCTCTAAAATGGTTGGTATTGACAATCTGTCCCTTTTCGCCATAGACAACTTCCATCTTTTCGGGAGATTTTTCGATTGTGGCGCAACAGCTGTCGGCAGAGGATGAGATAAGGAACTGTTCAGAGGCAAAAGTTGTAAAGCGTCCTGCCTCCTCAAGCGCCTCGTCTATTGTGGAGGCATATTGGAGTATCGATTTTGCGACAATTGAAACAGGTGTTGCCGAAGAGAGCGGAATCACTCCCTGCGCAGCATTAATTGTAACAGTGAGACCCTTTTCATTCATTCCCGAAACAACACCGGTCATTCCGGGCCAGGTAATTGAGACATAACTGTATCCGCTGTCGGGTCTGACAGCCAGGACCAGTTTGTTACGGGCAAAATCATCACCCATATAGAAGTCAAAGTTTCTGCCAAGCAACATATTTCCATCCCTGCACTTCCGGTCCCATACTCCAAAGGAGGTACACCCTACAAGCATATATCTCTGCATTGCGTGTCCTATATCGTGGGCTGCGTGGTAATTCAGCTGGCGCTCATAAGGGGAACCTATTATATTGAATTGGTCGCTGCAGTGTCCCGACATTGCATATATCTCCGCTTTATAGTCATCAGGTATATGGCTTGCCAGATTTCTGTTGTATATTCCCAACAGATACCTCAAGAAGGCCAGATAGGAGTCTGACGGGATCATCTCCCTTATCCTCTCAACGAAGACCCTCTCCTGGAACTCTATAAAATCCGGCATAAGCAGCCCGAGAGCATCTCCTCTCTGGGATGGGGTACCTTCTACATAACCAAGAAGATATCCCTCTTTGCAATATGCAACCCTGTTGTTGCCGCAACTCCGCTGCCAAACAATATCATCTCCCGTTTCACTCTCCAATGTATAGCCTGTGAGGGTATCTGAAACCATATAGCGTTGCGAATTTGAGAGGAAGGAGAGATCCTTTGAATCACGGGAGATATAGAGCGGTAAAAGAATCAGTAAAGCCAAAAGGAGAATGGCTACAAGGGCAATCGCCGTCACTGTAAATGTACGGAATTTCCACCTAAAAAATCCAATAAATATATTTTTCTGATTCCCAGACATAATCTCTTACAGAACTTCCTATTTGTCCAATCCAAAGTTATGGAAAGAGAAGCAAAAAAGTAAATTTATTTTGCAGATTGATATTATTTTTCTTTCCTTTGCAATGCAAATGGTTCCCCAACCTGCGTTTCACAGGACGGGGTGAATAGGAAATCAGGTGTGAATCCTGAACAGTACCTGCTGCTGTAAGTTCCTCACAAAAGATGAATTTATTGCACTCTTTGCCACTGGTTTTCAGCCGGGAAGGCGCAATAAATGGAACAAGTCAGAAGACCTGCCTTTGCATTTGATTGATTTTGCCTACAGGACTATGGGCACAGTTAAAACAGAGTTATATCCATTTTGGATTTGTATTGGCAGCACTCTAACCGGCTTGCATTTAAGGGGCAAAATTTAAGGAGTAAAAGACCTGTTCCTTTCCGTATTTGCAACTTGTCTATGGATAACTGCATCTGCAGCCACCTTAGGGTGAATGAAGAGGAGCTCTCTTCTCAGCAGACCAATCTCGTTTTAAACTATTCCTGTGAGTAAGATCATTTTAAACGACTTATTAACAACTTTAAAATAGTTTAAAATGAAAAGCTTATCACATTTAACCAAAATTGCGGCAATTATTATTTGCTCACTATTCACCTTAAGTTGTGAATACGACGACCTCGAACTATGGCAGGCTGTCGAAGATGTAGAGGAGAGAGTAAAAAAACTTGAAGAGGCAGCAACCCAGACAAACAAAGAGATAGCTGCCCTCAAATCTCTTGTCAATGCACTTGAAAATGCAGTCAGTGTCACCTCAGTTACCCAAACAGAGGAGGGATACACAATTCTCTTCTCCGATGGAACCACCGCAACTCTTACCAATGGCAAAAATGGCACAAATGCCCCTGAAATCTCTGTAAAGGAGGGTGAGGACGGCAGATTGTACTGGACTCTGAATGGAGAGTTCCTGACTGTCGGCGGCAACCTTGTATGTGCTCAAGGTGAAAAAGGTGCCGATGGAGAGAAGGGTGACACAGGAACCGCTCCTAAAATCAGAATCAACAGTGAATCAAAAGAGTGGGAAATCTCATACGACAACGGAACTACCTGGGAGTCAACCGGAATAGTTGCTGAAGGAAATAATACAACAGGAGAGGGTGGCAGCTCCATTTTCAAAGAAGTTGACATTACAGATCCCGATTTTGTAACAGTAACTCTAAGCGACGGTACTCAAATAAAGCTCTCAAGATATGATGATTCTGCTCCGACATTTGCAATAGAGGCAGTTAACGGTCAGATAGAGGTAGAGTTTGGTGCAACAGTTGAATTTGAAGTTATCTCATCAAATATCAAGGATTTCTCAATCTCCAAACCTGACGGATGGAGAGCATCATTCAAAGGGGACAAATTGTCAATTACTGCGCCTGCAGCAGAGAACAATTATGCAGAAGTTGAGGGTACTATTGCCATAAATATGGTATCAGAGTCTGGCAAAAGCCTCATCTGTAAAATTGAGGTAAAAGCCATTGAAGCGAAGAAGAGCGAATTGCGCATTCTTACATTTGAGGCAGCTGATGCAAAATTCTCAAGCTATACTGTTACAGGATTCGACGGAATGGATTACTATGAGATCACCATCAATGATTGGAATGACCTTATTGATGCTCCGGAGTATGGCGGTCCTATGATCTATGGTGATATGGGATTCAATGGAATGGGCCAAGGCTGTGATTACCACTGGTATGATGAGAACAACACTTTCCTTGCTTCAGAACTCCCTGTAAATTACAATGCACGCGTATACTGGAGCGGTGGCCACGTTGTATCAAACTATGCCTCAGAAGATTATACAACATACGGAACCTATAATAACCAGCAGACCGTATATGGCGAAGGCCAGGTTTACGATGTAACAAGAACCGGTGGTTACAATGGATCGGCAAACTTTGCAATGCACTATGGATATATCGATGGTTCTCCATACAATATGACTGAAAATCTCCCTTATATCTACTTTGGAGATGGTGTTGCCCGTACAATTGACCATATGTATGTGAACAACTCCTGCTACGCTATCAATTGCTATATGGACGGCAACGGACTTACTGCAAAAATCGGTGAAGGTGACTGGGTTAAAGCTCTTGCTACCGGCTATGATGCAGATGGAAATGTTACCGGCACATCTGAATTCTACCTCTGCAACGGTCCTGACCATATCATTACCGAGTGGACAAAATGGGATTTGAGAGAGTTGGGAAAACCTCTTAGGGTTGAGTTCAACATCACCGGATCAAGCGACAACGGTTACGGCTTCAGCCAACCTGCATATTTTGCATATGACAATGTGGCTGTAGTTGTTGAAGCAGAATAATATAATCTGACAACCAATGATTTATCTGAAAACAATGCATAAATTCCTAATCATATTAATTACTGTCAGTTATTGCTTGATAACCTCGTCCTGCAACAAGGACGAGGTTATCGTTACTGTTCCTCCACCTGAAGTTATACTGGAGAGTGGGGATGGTATCTACTCAGTCAAGAGAGGCAGGGAGCTGACAATTGCGCCATCTTTCAAAAATGTGGAGAATGCAACTTATTGCTGGTATATTGAGGATAAGCTGGTGTGGACAAAGCCTTCGTACAGTTTTACTCCGGAGAGTGCCGGCACAATCTACATCAAGCTGGTTGTATCAACCGAATATGGCAGCGAAAGGGTGGAGATCAAGGTCAATGTTCTTGAATTGGAGATTCCTACAGTATCTTTGGCAGGAGCTGAGGGTGGCTTTACCATCATCCAAGGGGGTAAAATAACCTTTGATCCAATAGTGAAGGAGGTCTCTATACCCACTGCATACCACTGGTACAAAAATGGTGATGAGGTTTCCAACAGCAAATCGTATCTCTTCAATGGAGATGAGATTGGGGAATATGAGATTGTTTTCAAGGCTGTCAATGAGGATGGAGAGGATTCTATAGCATTTGATGTGAATGTCTGTGATGCTGCCGATATGCCTTTCGGCTGGAAGTTCGAAAAGGAGAGATATTATCTCTCTTCGGGCAGGGCAGTAGTGTTACAACCGGTGGAGATCATCAATGGGGATAATGCCAAGTATGAATGGTTGGTAAATGGCAAAAGCATTGAAGGAGAATCGGGTCCTTCGCTCCTCTTCAACGAGAAGCAGGAGGGCGAATATGTTGTAACACTAACGGCAATTCTGGAGAATGCCGGCTCTACATACAGCCTCTCTCAGGAGCTGTATGTAGAGGTCTGCCCTCCCGAAGGAAGATACTACCGCCAGAAAACCGGCAGTTCGCTGGCACAAGCCACAAAAGTCTATGAGTACACCCCGGCACCGGGACAATTCATCAACGAGACGGTAACAAGCGGCTTTACCGGAGCAGAGAGAACACCGGAAACAGCCTGCCGCTACGCCGAAGAGAGAATAGAAAACAACCTTTTTGTCTCACTCGGAGGCTTTGGCGGATACATAATCGTCGGCTTCGACCACAGTATAGAGAATAGCGGAGAGTATGACTTCTCCATCACCGGAAACTCCTTCGACGGCTCATCCGAACCGGGAATAGTCTGGGTAATGCAGGACGAAAACGGAGATGGCCTGCCAAACGACAACTGGTATGAACTGAAAGGTTGCGAAGAGGAAAATCCACAGACAATAAGAAACTATGCCGTAACATACTACCGTCCGTCAGGCAGCGGTATGGCTGTCCAGTGGCTCGACAACCTCGGGAACAGCGGTGAGATCGACTACCTTGTGCAATTCCACAAACAGGAGAGCTACTATCCGGCCTGGATAGAAGAAGAGAGCTACACCCTTAGAGGAACCAGGCTTGAGGCAAAAAACTATGACAAATCGGATAACGGCACCTACTGGGTACAGCCCGGATATGAGTGGGGTTATGCCGACAACTTCTCCCCTGTCGACAGATTCCTGCCCGGCAGCTCCACAGAGGAGCCCTCTGCCCGCAACCACTTCAGAATATCTGATGCAATTGACACTTTTGGAGCCCCGGCGGAGTTGAAATATATCGACTTCATAAAGGTCCAGACAGCACTCAACACAAAGAGCGGCTGGCTTGGCGAAAACTCGACCGAAGTGGTGGGATTCCACGACTGCTCAATAGAATAGAGAACCTGAACAAAGAGCTTAAGAGAATGAAAAAGAGATATCTGATAAAAACTGTTATGCTCCTGATTATGCTGGTTCCCCTCTCCTGTATGAAGTGGGAATATGGAACGGAGGAGAAGTTCTCCTCAACAGGGAAGGGGCTCTTTATAACCAACGAAGGCAATTTCCAATATGGAAATGCAACCCTCTCATACTACGACCCCGAAACTAAAAAGATTGAAAACGAGGTCTTCTACAGAGCAAATGCTATGAAATTGGGAGATGTGGCCCAATCGATGGTCATAAGGAAGGGCATAGGATGGGTTGTAGTGAACAATTCACATATAATATTTGCAATAGACATAGAGACATTCAGGGAGGTGGGACGAATCACAAACTTCACCTCCCCAAGATATATCCACTTCATCTCCGACGAAAAGGCCTATGTCACACAAATCTGGGACAACCGCATCTTCATAGTCAATCCCAAGACATTTGAGATAACAGGACATATAGAGTGTCCCGATATGACAATGGAGTCGGGCTCCACAGAGCAGATGGTCCAATATGGCAAATACCTCTTTGTCAACTGCTGGTCATACCAGAACAGAATTCTCAAGATTGATACGGAGAGTGACACCATAGTGGACCAGCTGATTGTGGGAATACAGCCCACTTCGCTTGCCCTCGACAAGAACAACAAACTCTGGACCGTTACAGACGGGGGGTATGCCGGATCTCCATACGGACACGAAGCACCGTCACTCTACAGAATAGATGCAGCCACCTTCAAAATTGAAAAACAGTTCAAATTCAGTTTTGGAGATGCCCCGTCGGAGGTGCAGCTCAATGGAACAAAAGACAAACTCTACTGGATAAACAACGATGTATGGGCTATGGATGTGGAGGCTGAGAGAGTTCCTGTCAGGCCATTTTTAGAGTACACGGGCACAATCTATTATGGTCTTACAGTCAATCCATACAATGGTGATGTATATATAGCCGATGCAATCGACTACCAGCAGAAGGGTAAAGTCTACAGATATACCAAAGAGGGGGAACTTACCGATGAATTCTATGTTGGAATAATTCCTGGCGCCTTTTGCTGGAAATAGCACAACGTCCGCCTGTACCAAAGAGATTTTGAGATAAGCCTGACTAAAATTGAGGATATGAAGAGAGAAAAGAGAGTGTTTCACACCGTAACAGCAGTACTTGCCATACTTGCAACAATAGTGGCAGCAGCCGGTCATTGTTATGGCCAGAATGCAAGGAGAGAGAGCGACACAACACATCGCAGATACTATACAATTCCGGAGGTTGTTGTAGTTGCCGACCGTCCTATGAAGGAGATTGGAATTCAGAAGACAAAGTTTGATTCTGTCAGGCTGAAAGAGAACATTTCACTCACAATGGCAGATGTACTCACCTTCAACTCCCCCGTCTTTGTAAAGAATTATGGAAGGGCAACCCTCTCTACAGTAGCCTTTAGAGGCACATCCCCCTCCCATACCCAGGTAACCTGGAATGATATGAAGATCAACAACCCTATGCTCGGAATGACAGATTTCTCCACAATTCCTTCATACTTTATTGATGATGCCTCCCTGCTGCACGGCACCTCATCAGTAAATGAGACGGGAGGAGGATTGGGTGGTGTTGTCAAACTCGCCACAAAGCCTGCAGCAAATGAGGGGTTTGGAGCCCAATATATCCAGGGAATAGGCTCTTTCCGCACATTTGACGAATTTCTGAGAGTCACCTACGGCAACAGCCACTGGCAAAGTTCAACAAGGGTTGTCTACTCCTCCTCTCCCAACGATTTCAAATATAAAAATCACGACAAAAAGGAGAATATCTACGATGAGGAACACAATCTTATAGGCCAATACTATCCTACAGAGCGCAATAAGAGCGGTGCCTTCAAGGATCTCCATCTCCTGCAGGAGCTCTACTACAATACCAACCGCCGCGACCGCTTCGGCTTCAACATCTGGTACATCAGTTCCAACAGGGAGCTCCCTATGCTCACTACCGATTATGGTGACGCAGCCGATTTCGAGAACCGGCAGAGGGAAGAGACCCTCAGGAGCATCATCACCTGGGACCACTTTGGGGAGAAATGGAAGGGCGGGGTAAAGGCCGGCTATATAAATACCTGGATGGCCTACGACTACAAGAGGGATGCAGGCAATGGTATAATGACCCCGATGACCCATTCAAGGAGCAAGGTAAACACCTTCTACGGACAGCTCAACGGGGAGTACAGTCCGGCAAAGGGGTGGTATTTTACAGCCAATATCTCTGCACACCAGCACTTTGTGGAGAGTGCCGACAAAAATATAATCTCACAGGATGGAAACAGGGCCATAGTTGGTTACGACAAGGGAAGGATTGAACTCGCAACATCTGTCTCAGCCAAATGGAAACCTGCAGACCGCTTTGCCATCTCAGCCGTTTTGAGGGAGGAGATGTCGGGAAGAGAGTGGACACCTCTTATTCCCGCCCTCTTTATTGATGGAGTACTCTCCGAGAAGATTAACCTCATAGCCAAAGCTTCCATCTCAAAGAATTACAGATTTCCTACACTAAACGACCTCTACTTTCTGCCAGGAGGAAATCCCGATCTCAAGAAAGAGGATGGGTTCACCTACGATGCAGGCATCTCTTTCAATATAGGCAAGAGCGGAAGATATAATCTTAGCGGAGGCGTCAACTGGTTTGACTCATATATCAACGACTGGATCATCTGGCTCCCTACAACCAAAGGATTCTTCTCTCCAAGAAATATCAAGGAGGTACACGCATACGGAATTGAGTGCAATGCCGATTACTCTGTGGCACTCTCACCCGAATGGAAACTCGACCTGTCGGGAACCTTCTCCTGGACCCCTTCAATCAATGAAGGGGACCCTATGAGCCCTGCAGACCAGTCGGTAGGCAAACAGCTCCCCTATGTTCCCGAATACTCGGCAACTGCCAACGGGACCCTCACCTGGCGAACCTGGGCACTTCTTTATAAATGGTGCTACTACAGCATCAGATATACTATGTCAAGCAACGACATCACACTCTCGGGATACCTTCCACCCTACTATATGAGCAACCTTACCCTGCAGAAATCTCTCACTTTTGACTGGGCAGAGCTCTCACTCAAAGGAAGTGTGAACAATCTCTTCAACGAAGATTACCTCTCGGTTCTTGCACGTCCTATGCCCGGAATCAATTTTGAGCTCTTTGTAGGCATAACGCCCAAGTTCAGGAAGAGGTAGCCTGCAGGTGCTCCATCAAAGCAATTTATTGCTATATTTGTAGTACAAACTGGATAATTGTTATGAAATATATTGGAGCACACGTAAGTGCATCGGGAGGGCTTCACAATGCACCAGCCAATGCACACGAGATTGGAGCAAATGCATTTGCACTCTTTACTAAAAACCAACGCCAATGGGTTGCCAAACCCTTGACAGAGACAGAAATAAGTGAGTTCAAGGAGGCTTGCAGGAAATATGGATTTGAGGCGGGACAGATTCTTCCCCACGACAGCTACCTCATCAACCTTGGCAGTCCAAATGAGGAGGGGCTCCAGAAATCAAGGGGTGCCTTCATTGAGGAGATGAAGAGATGTTCCGACCTTGGTCTTGACAGGCTCAATTTCCATCCCGGGAGCCATCTTAAGGAGATAACCGTTGACGAGTGTCTTCGCAGGGTATCTGAGTCAATCAACATAGCTCTCGACAAGACCTCCGGAGTAATTGCCGTAATTGAGAATACCGCAGGGCAAGGATCAAATGTGGGATTTGCATTCGAACATCTTGCCGCCATCATTGATAAAGTGGAAGACAAGAGCAGAGTTGGTGTATGCATCGACACCTGTCACGCATTTGCAGCAGGATATGATCTCTCCACAGAATTGGGATTTACCCAGGTATTTGATGAGTTTGACCGCATTATCGGCTTCAAATATCTCAAGGGAATGCATCTCAACGATGCGATGAAGGCTGTGGGCAGCAAAGTCGACCGTCACAGCAGTCTTGGAGAGGGAATGTTGGGAATGGTACCGTTCCGGATGATTATGGAGGATGAGAGGTTTAACAATATTCCACTCATTATGGAGACCCCCAATCCGGATATCTGGAAAGAAGAACTCGAGATTTTGCGGAGCTTCATAAAGTAAGAGGAGCATGTCGATTGATAGAAAAAGCCTTACCGGCCACCTTGCGAGCCTCTTTGCCTATGTAATATTTGGCATAAACATTATCGTCTGCAAAGATCTTACAACCTCTGGACTGCTCTCACCAATTGCCCTCTTCTGCTTCAGGGCCATAGGTGCTGCCGCTCTCTTTTGGCTTCTCTCCCTCATACTGCCTAAAGAGCGGGTGGAGAGAGGTGACTATCCAAAGATCTTTATGGCCTCAATGCTCGGACTCTTTGCCACCCAGATGAGTTTCTTTGTTGCAATCAGCCGTATCACCCCTCTTGACTGCTCAATCCTTACTGCCCTTACCCCCATCTTCACGATGTTTATTGCGGCAGTAGCCATAAAGGAGCCTGTCACACTCAAGAAGGCCGCCGGAGTGGCTTTGAGTTTCTGCGGAGTTGTCTTTCTTGTACTCAACTCCACCGCATCATCTGGAGGTGCTACCAGCACCACCTTCCTGGGCTTCATAATGACAATAACCAACGGTTTTGTCTTTGCCCTCTATCTTGGAATCTTCAGACCACTGATAAGCAAATACTCTGTTGTTACCTTTATGAAGTGGATGTTCCTCTTCTCTGCTATAGTTGCGCTTCCATTTGGAGCCAAAGAGATCATCACTGCAGAGTATGGAAAAATGGGGAGCGGCTATTTGGGTGAGCTTGCCTTTCTCATCTTCTTTTCAACCTTTGTAGCCTACTTTCTGGTACCGGTCGGACAGAAGAATATCCGCCCTACACTTGTGAGTCTCTACTCATATGTACAGCCTATTATCGCCACAGTAGCCAGCATATATGTGGGGATGGATATCCTCTCCTGGCAAAAGGTTGTAGCGGCAATCGCTGTGTTTGGAGGCGTTGTACTCGTAAACAGGAGCCGCTCAGCCGCCAAATCTTAACGGAAGACTGAAAACACAACAGGGGTTCCCGACAACAAAAAAACCGCTGCACAATGATATGAACCCCAAAAGTTAGACAAAAACTTTTGGGGTTTTGTTATGTTAAAAAAGAGAAAGAAACACGGCTATGCAGAACGATTGAAGTATATGCATATGCTTGAGAATGGTTTTAGCATGGCATATATAGAACAGAAATTTGGTTTTGATCACAAACTTCTGGGATATTTATGGGCTCGCTATCAGTCTGAAGGGCCCTCCGCGCTGCAAAAGAAGAAAAATGTAAGGGCAGATTATGCATTCAAACTTCAAGTTGTTAGTGATATCGAGGAAAATCATTTAACTTTGGTGGACGCCTCTTTGAAGTATAATGTAAG
>JAZNXX010000029.1:0-11734 GCA_045594125.1 Candidatus Egerieisoma sp. | reverse complement strand
GAGATGAAGTGGTGGAGATTGCTGTTTGATTTATGCTTTCCAAAGATATGTGCTGTTTGTGGTAATACACTCAATTACCACGAACAGCATTTTTGTTTGAACTGCTATGCTGACATGCCCCTTACCCATTTCTGGAATGTTGTGGAAAACCCTGCAGAGAGGGTATTCTGGGGCCGGTGCAAAGTGGTGAGGGTATACTCCCTCTTCTACTACACAAACAACTGGCGCAACCCTGTGCACCAACTCAAATACAAAGGCAATACCCCAATTGGCCTTTATCTTGGAGAAATGCTGGGAAACAAGCTCCCTCTTCCCGATAGTTTTGATTACATAGTACCACTACCCCTGCACTGGAGGAAACAGATGAAAAGGGGTTACAACCAGGCAGAAACCATTGCCCGTGGATTGCAGAAGGGACTTGCTCTTCCCGATGAGGCAGTTCTCCCCAATCTCGTGCGCAGGCGCACATTTACCGGAACCCAGACAGCCAGGGACCGTATGGAAAGATGGCACAACGTAAAGGATGCCTTTGAACCCAATCCCAGATGCAGGAGAATTCCTCCTGCCGGAAGCCATATCCTCCTTGTGGATGATGTTCTGACAACAGGTGCTTCGCTGGAAGCCTGCGCAACTATTCTGGTGGAGCAGTTGGGGTGCAAGGTGAGCATTGCCACGCTGGCGTATGTGGAGTGAATGAATTCCCTATCTTATGAATCTCATTCTGAAACCCTGGTCTGCAGCAGAACTGTTGAGGTTCATAAAGTTGTTTATAGGTTTGATTTCGTATTTGCCCTCTTTAACTTTTCTGGCAAAAGATTCTACATATTTGATACGGTCCAATGTTATAAAGTTCTCACCGTAAAAATGTCCGCAATATAATTTTTTATATCCTTTTTCTTCAAAATATTTATAGGCTTTGCTGCAAGTGCCTATTATTGTGTCTAAATCGCAGAATACAAGAATGCCGCCATTGTTCTTGCCGCTTCCTGTACCGAATGCGTCTCCGCATAAACCTCTATCTGTACCTATTTCCAAGAGGGTGACAGAACCAGGCGTGTGCCCAGGAGTAAAAATGGAATGCGCTAAATTGCCGCAGAAATGCTTCATATTATCCAAGAGATGAATTCGCCTAATCACGGTTTGCTTTCTGAGCCTTCTGTACGCTATGGCAGGAAGTAGGCTGATGTTAATGTTCTCATATCACTCCCATATTGTCTCCTCACCACCGGTCCACACTGGAGGTAGTGGAGTAGTTTTTGTATCTTTGCTCCAGATGCCTATTACGGAGAGTAGCAGTGTCGACAGGGGTAACTAACTTTTGCTACAGCTTTCCCAAAATATCGAATATCTCGCCAAACTTGGTGTGAATACGCCCGATTTTTGTTATATTTGAAGTTGCTTAGGCTATAGGCCGAAAGGATAAAGAGTGGATTCATTATGTTTGACTTTATAAATATACAGCTTATTGATGTCATTGACATCATTCTTGTCTCTCTACTTGTATACTATGTATATAAGTTGATCAGAGGTACGGCGGCAATGAGTATCTTCCTTGGAATCATCACAATCTATGTGGTGTGGATTATTGTCAATGCATTGAATATGAGTTTGCTGTCTGCTATTATAGGACAGGTGCTCGGAGTGGGAGTCCTTGCCATAATAGTGCTTTTCCAGCAGGAGATCAGGCGTTTCCTTCTCCATCTGGGTACGAGGTATATGAATGGAAGGCATAGCCGCAGGATAATCAATTTCATCTTTGGATCAAAACAGGGTGAGATTCCGCCCGAGACCCTTGATGAATTGACACAGGCCTGCAGAAAGATGAGTGAGACCAAGACAGGAGCATTGATTGTCATCTCTCACCGTTCCTCAGTAAGCCAGATAGTTGAGACGGGAGATCTTGTAGATGCCAAGATCAACAGAAGACTTATTGAGAATATCTTTTTCAAGAATGCACCGCTGCACGACGGAGCGATGGTCATCTCAGACAACCGCATTGTGGCGGCCAGATGCACCTTGCCGATAAGTGAAAATCCCAATATTCCTGCCCAGTATGGAATGCGGCACAGAGCTGCTGCCGGAGTTACAGAGCAGACTGATGCAACTGTACTCGTTGTCTCGGAGGAGACAGGTGGAATATCTATAGTGCAGAATGGTCAGATAAAGCGGATGAACAGTATTGCCGAACTGCGTCTGGCAATCGAGGGCTCATTCAAGAATGTATAAAGCAAAAACGGGGATGACTCAAAGTGGATATCACTTATGTCATCCCCGTATTATTTTAATTTCCAGACCTTACTCTATTTGAGCATAGCCTCTTTTACCTTCTCGACTGCATCAAGAAGCTCCCAACCGAAGAATTGTACCTCCTTCTTTACAGGTGTACCATTCTCAATAACTTCAATCTCCTTTTTGAACGGCTCTCTTCCCATATGTCCGTATGCTGCAGTTGCCTCAAAAATAGGGTTCTTGAGTCCGAATTTCTCTACAATCTTTGCAGGACGGAGGTCAAAGATCTCACCTACAATGCGTGCAATCTCTCCGTCGGTCTTATTTACAAGAGCTGTTCCCCTGGTATTTACAAAGATACTTACCGGACGTGCCACTCCAATTGCGTATGCCAACTGTACAAGCACTTCACGGGCAACACCTGCAGCTACAAGGTTTTTTGCAATGTATCGTGCTGCATATGCGGCCGAGCGGTCCACCTTTGAGGAGTCTTTTCCGGAGAAGGCTCCACCACCGTGGGCACCTCTTCCACCGTATGTGTCAACAACAATCTTTCTTCCTGTAAGACCTGTATCTCCGTGAGGACCACCAATTACAAATTTGCCTGTAGGGTTTACAAAGAGGATGAAGTCATCACCAAAGAGTTTTTGGGTTGCCTCAGGGAGTTTGGCCACAACTCGTGGTATGAGGATATTTTTGATATCCTCCTTGATCTTCTGCTGCATCGCCTCATCTGTATCAAACTCATCGTGTTGGGTTGAGACAACAATTGTATGGATGCGTAGCGGTTCGTGGTCGTCAGAGTACTCAATGGTAAATTGTGATTTTGCATCAGGCCTCAAATAAGGCATAAGGTTGGTCTCCTTTCTTATCTTTGCCAACTCCATAAGTGCAAGGTGAGAAAGATAGAGAGGCATAGGCATATACTCTTTTGTATCTGTGCAGGCGTAGCCGAACATCATTCCCTGGTCGCCGGCGCCCTGCTCCTCCTTATCCTCTACAACAACTCCTCTGTTGATATCCTGGGACTGCTCGTGCAATGCCGAGAGAATTCCGCAAGAGCTGCCGTCAAACATATATTCAGCCTTTGTGTAGCCTATTCTGTTGATAACCCTTCTGGCTGTGCTCTGGATATCTACATAGGCCTCGGAGCGTACCTCACCTCCAATCACAACCAAACCTGTGCTGACAAATGTTTCGCAAGCAACTTTACTCTCCGGATCCTGTCTTAGGAATTCGTCAAGTATGGCATCTGAAATCTGGTCAGCAACTTTATCGGGATGCCCCTCCGATACTGATTCTGATGTAAATAAATAAGACATAAACTAAATAATTTAAATGTTAATTATTTAGAAAGGCTTGACTTGTGTGCTTGATAATCCTGTAGAGCATCCGCAGATGCAAAGAGATCGTTTTAGCATTTTTTAGCGTGGTTGCAAGCAGTCAAATCTTTCCACTATTTTCGGACTGCAAAAGTAGTACAAAATTTTGTATCGGCAAATATCTCACTGAATTTCTTGTACAAAGCCTCTCTGTATCAAATGATTTTTAAAAAAAAGTGAGTAGTTGACAAACTTATTATTGTTTGTAAAATAGAATCGTAAGATGTTAATTTTTAAGTTACTTGAGTTAATTAATGTAAAAATGTAGCTGTTAGTAGCAAAATCTTAATCTCCATTTGTCTTTCTGAATCTTGTAAAAGAGGGATAATTGATATATTTTTGCGCCAAACTTAATATGATTTTTTATGAAAAAACTTGCCATTTTACTACTCTTCTTGTCTCTGGCTGTGGGTTTTTACTCTTGTTCAGAGGATGAGACTGAAAGAGAGATGGTTGCAGTAAACATCTCTGAGATCAAAGCCCCATTTGAGGGAAATACAACAGAAATTGATGTAAATTCCAATGTTGCCTGGAAGGCTACAGTTGTGGAGAACTATTCTTGGGTTTCCGTTACACCGGGAGAAGGTAACGGACGTGTAAAGATGAGCATTACTGTTGCTGCCAATGAGGGTGAGAAGAGAAGCGCTGAGGTGAAACTCTTCTCAAACAAGGCGCTGGTTACCATAAGGATACAGCAGGATGCAGCTCCTGTGGAGGAGGAAGAGCCAAAACCATCATACACTCCAATTTCGGAGGTTAGGGCCAAATATACAGGTACCGATTTCAAGATAACAGATGATATAACCATTTCGGGAGTTGTAATCAGCGATTACCGCAGAAATACAAGCGGTGGACTTAACAACTATACATCTGCAAAAGGTATGATAATTTCTGATGGTGAATCAGGAATAATGTTGTATTGCGCAGCAGACAATACCGATTTTGCAAGAGGAGATAAAGTTACTGTTTCGTTGAAGGGACAGACTTTGTCGGTATATAACAATGGTCCGTTGCAGGTTAACGGCTGTCCATTGGAGAATATCACCAAGATTGGAACAGAGACTCCTGTTGCTAAGGAGATTACTGCAGCTGAGCTTTTGACAGGAAAATATGAGAGTATGTATGTTGCTGTCAAGGATGTGCAGGTAGTTTCAGAGGATCTTGAAAAGACTTTTGTAATGGGCGGAAACCATACATCAATTGCAATGGAGGCAAAAACAGGAGAGATGTTTGACATTTTCTCTTCAAAATATGCAGTATTTGCTGATGAGAAGGTGCCTCAGGGAAGCGGAATCCTTAAAGGTATTGCAGGTGTAAACAATGGAAAATACCAGATATCAATATCAGAGAAGGCTGACTATGCCTCTCTTACAGGGGAGCGTTTTGCTTCAGCTCCAAAATTTTCACTTGAATTTACTGAGATTGAGATAGCTGGTGATGCATCATCATTTAAGGTAAATCTTACAGCCAATGTTGAGTGGACAGCCGTTTCATCAGTTGCAGACTTTACATTGTCGCAGAGCAGCGGAAATGACAATGCAGAGATAACAGTCTCATATAATGACAATCCGAGCAGCGAAAATCCAAGGGAGGCTGTAATCACATTTACAACAGCAAATGATGGTGTTGCCCAAAAGGAACTCAAATTGAAGATTACCCAGAGGGCGTATGAGAAACTTGTTTCGGATGCTGTAAACAGTTGGATGGAGCTTCCATTGGTAAAGACATCTGAGAATATGACATATATCTCACATAATGTCGATTTGAAGGGCAAGAGCGTGAGAAACTACTCATATATGCTTGATGCGGAGAACAGATATGCAACTTGGGTGGCATACCCTCTATATAAAGGTATCGATGAGAACAATACCTCAAGAAGTGATGAGTGGGGATATGATCCTAAGGTGCCTAAAAGATGCCAGCCTGTACTCTACAAATCTTGGGGAGTAAGCGGTTATGACAGAGGTCATCAGCTTCCGTCTGCAGACAGATTGCACTCAGTTGCAGCGAATGTATCTACATTCTACTTTACCAATATGACAGCCCAGAATAGTAACCTTAACCAGGGTATCTGGGGAAATCTTGAGACCAGAGTGAGAAATTGGGTCAACGGCTGTGATACTTTGTATGTTGTGACAGGTGCTGTTGCCACTACAAAGGAGAACACCACTGTAGAGTTTATCAAAGATAATGAGGGTAAGGATGTTGCCATTCCTAAGGCTTACTTCAAGGTGGTTTTGCGCTACAGCAAGTCGGAGAGTGCAAATGGCGGCTACTCTGCAATAGGTTTCTGGTTTGAGAACAAGACAAATTCACAGAGTACAATTACAGCAAGCCACGCAAAGAGCGTGAAAACCATTGAGGAACTTACAGGATTTGATTTCTTTACAAATCTTGACGATACCGTTGAGGCGGCAGTTGAGGAGTCGGTGACAAATTCGGTATGGGGACTTTAATTTGCCTATAATCTAAAAACTTAAATAAAACCATTTATGAAACAAACATTAAGATGTTTTTTTGCCATTTTGGCATCTCTTTTTGTAATGGTTCCTGCATTTGCCCAGGTAACAACATCATCCATAAGTGGATATGTTGGTGAAAAGGGTGGCGAACCATTGACAGGAGCAACAATAGTTGCTACACATACCCCTTCGGGTACACAGTATGTTGCAACTGCAAATGAAGGGGGCCGTTTTACCATCAACGGTATGCGTACCGGTGGCCCTTACACAGTTCAGGTCTCATTTATCGGAATGTCGACAGTTGAGTACAAGGATGTATATTTGAAACTCGGTGAGGCATACGATATAAATGTGGAGATGGAGTCTTCAAATGAACTTGACGCAATTATCGTTATCGGCGAGAGTGCATTCAAATCATCCCAGACTGGAGCAGCTTCATCATTCAACCTTCAGACAGTTGAGGCAGTGCCTACTATCGACAGAAGTATCTACGATGTGGCAAAATTGTCACCTCAGGCTTCAGTTGGTAAGAATGGCGGTATCTCATTTGCAGGTTCAAACAACCGTTATAACAGTTTCCAGATTGACGGTGCAATTGCAAATGACGCTTTTGGATTGTCATCATCAGGTACAAACGGTGGCCAGACAGGTGCCAACCCTATCTCTATGGATGCAATTGAGGAGGTACAGGTTGTAGTGGCTCCATTTGATGTACGTCAGTCAGGATTTACCGGTGGTGCCATCAATGCGATTACCAAATCTGGTACAAACACAGTAAGAGGAACATTCTACTCATATTTCAATAACCAGGATATGATCGGTAAGACCCCTGGTGATGTTGAGAAGAGAGAGAAATACTCTACACAGTTGGCACAGACCTACGGATTTACAGTGGGAGCACCTATCATCAAGAACAAATTGTTCATCTTTGCCAGCGGTGAGTACTATAAGAAATCATATCCGGATGTGGACTCTCCTTCAAACGGAACATATAACAGCACACCATTGGCTGCTGAGGTATTTGATGCAGATGGCAATTCTCTTGGAAATATCTTCAACGAGAAGATGGCACAGGCTATGATTGACCATTATGAGAAGACTTTCGGTATCAAGAATACAGGTGAGTCATTCGGCCAGCACCAGGTTGAGGACCGCTCAATCAATGCAATGGTGCGTTTGGACTGGAACATCAACAACAATAACAAGATGATGTTGCGTTACCAGTTTATGGATGCGTATGCAGACCAGTACAGCTCAAGTCCAAGCTCATACACATTCAATAACTCCTCATACAAACAGTCAAACAAGACCAACACTTTGGTATTGGAGTTGAACTCACGTATTTCGGACGCAGTTTCAAACGAGTTCCGTGCTACAGGTGTCTTTGTAAGGGATGAGAGAACAGTTCCATATGCAGGTCCTAACATCTACATCAACAGTGATAACCTCGGTTTCTCATTGGGTACCAACTACTCTTCAGGTGCCAATGCAATGAGTTCTGATGCATACACCTTGACAGATAATGTTTCAATCTACAAGGGTAATCACAATATTACTATCGGTACACACAATGAGTTGTTCAAATTCTACAATGTGTTCCTTCAGTATGCATTCGGCGGATATACCTACAATACAGTTGCAGACTATTTTGCAAATGTGGTAAACCAGTTCAACTACCGTTATGCAGATTCTGAGCTTACTGATGGAAATACAAGATGGGGTGCAACAACTTGGGCTGCTCAGTTCGGACTTTATGTACAGGATGAGTGGAAGCCTAACAAGAACCTCACTTTGACCTACGGTTTGCGTGCAGATATGCCATTGCTTTTGAACAAACCTACCGATAATGCACAGTTCAATGATACACAGATTGCAAAAGACAACAAATCATATGTAGGTACAATCCCAAGTGCAAAGATCTTGTTGTCGCCACGTATCGGATTCCGTTGGTTTATGGATGATGACCATACAATGTTGTTGAGAGGTGGTGCAGGTCTCTTTACCGGCCGTGTGCCGTTCGTATGGTTGTCAAATGCCTACAACAATACAGGTATGGAGGCTAAATCAGTTACTGTAAACACTCCGGATGCTTCATTCCCTATGACAGGAGACCCATACAGGGATATCGTAGAGTCAGGTATTGCTTCTGCCGGCGGTAAGGCTACCATCAATACAATGTCAAAAGATTTCAAATATCCACAGGTATTCCGTGTTAACTTGGGATATGAGCATATGTTTGCAAAAGGTTGGAAATTTACCTTCGATGCATTGTACTCAAAGACTTTGAACAACGTATTCTTCAAGAACCTTGCGATTACCAGTGACAAGGTTGTTTATGGTGTAAATGCTACTGCAGCTGCAGCCAATCCTGGAAGCACTGCCCCTTACTATGATATCGACAAGAGCTACCAGGCTATTGTAGCACTTGACAATACAAATAAAGGTTACACATACTCATTCAGCGGCCAGTTGGAGAAATCATTCGACTTCGGTTTGAACTTGATGGCATCATACACATTCGGCCACTCATACTCTGTTAACGACGGTACCTCTTCAGTTGCATATTCTAACTGGAAATACAACTATTCAGTAGATACAAATGCTCCTGAGATCGGTTTCTCACTATTCGACAGACCTCATAAAGTTATGGCTATGATCTCTTACAACTCTCCTGTATATGCAAGAGGTTTGAAGACCACAGTTGCCTTGACTTACGAGGGTGCAAGCGGACAGAGATATTCATACACAATGAATGAGTCTTCTGATTTTAACGGTGACGGCCAGAAGGGTAACTCAGTACTATATATCCCTACAGAGAAAGAGATTGGTATGATGAGCTGGACAGATGCAGCTGATGCTGCCAAATTCGAGTCATTCATCAGAAATGATGACTATTTGAGCGCAAACAGAGGAAAATGGACTGAGAGATATGCTGGAATAGGCAAATTTGAGCACCATTTTGATTTGCATATTGCTCAGGATTTCTTCTATGACAGGGAGAATGGCAGAAAATTGCAGTTCATCGTTGACTTCATCAATATCAGCAACTTGTTGAACCCTGAGTGGGGTATCTACTACTCTGGCGCATACAACTTGCAGATCCTCAACGTTGCAGGTTTGACAAAAGATTCAAAAGGCAATGTAACTCCTACTTACAAGTACAATCCACAAGAGTTGTATACAAGTGACTTTATGTCAAGATGGAGATGTCAGTTAGGCTTTAGATTAACATTCTAATTATTAAATGAATAAAGTATGAAAAAATATTTGATATATCTATTCCTTGCATTTGCTGCGATCAACTTTACAGCTTGTGAAGATGATGCGGAGCCAATGGGAAAAAATGTGAAGGCCGACTTGTCTACAATGAATTTTGACGGCCAGAACGCAACAGCCCAAACTATCTCTGTCTTGTCAGACGGAGACTGGGTAGCTTCTGCTCCAGAGTGGATAACTGTTACACCTAACTACGGAACAGGAAATATGACTGTTTCTGTTACTGTAGCCGACAATCTTGATGTTGACGGTTCACTTGCAGCTGAGAGAACAGGTGTGATTACCTTCAGCGTAATGGAAAATAGAGCTGATGTGCAGATTGTACAGTCTGGCGACCCTGCAAAGAAACCTGCAGAGATCCAGAAGATCACTGTTGCAGAGTTCAATGCTGCAGCAGAGGATGATTCAATCTTCTATGAACTTACAGGAACCATTTCAGATGTGAAGAGCACATACTATGGTAACTTCAATATTACTGATGAGACCGGTACTGTTTATGTTTACGGCCTTTATGATAAAGCAGGCGGAAGCTATGGAGCATTTGAGTCTCTTGGTTTGAGCGAGGGCGACCTTATCACTCTACGTGGTTATAGAGGTTCATACAACGGCCTTATTGAGGTGATGGGCGGATACTATGTATCTCACGTTGCTTCATTGATTTCTGCTACACCTTCAGAGATTGAGTTGCCTATCGAGGGCGGTAACTTTGAGATTGCTCTTGCTTACAAAGGCGAGACATTTGAGGTTGCAATCAACGATGAGGCTAAATCGTGGTTGAATATGGGTGCTATCCGTCCTGACGGTGACACTACAAGAATCGCATTCTCTGCCGGAAATAACCCTGGCGGTTTGAGAGAGGCTACTATCTCATTTACCTCTGTGAAGGGAAGTGTTGTATCAACCGTTACTACAAGTGTTAAACAGGAGGGCTCAATTCTTGATGCTTCAGTTGCTGACTTCCTTGCTGCTCCTGAGAGCACTGCACTTTACAGATTGTCAGGTAAAGTGAAGAGCATTGTAAACACCACTTACGGTAACTTCTATTTGGAGGATGCAACCGGTGAGGTATATGTTTACGGACTTACTGCAACCCAGGTCTCTTCAAACGACAAATCATTCGGTTCACTTGGAATCAAAGTGGGTGATATTGTAACCTTGATTGGTACAAGAGCTTCATACAACGGAACTGCCCAGGTTGGCGGTCCTGCATACTATGAGTCACATATCTCTTGCACTGAGGCTACCGTAGCTGAGGTTCTTGCTGCAGCAACCGGCGATACCTATTATAAAGTTACCGGTACAATCAAGAATGTGGCAAGTGATGTTTACGGCAACTTCGATTTGGAGGATGAGACAGGTACAATCTATGTATATGGCTTGACCAAGGCTCCAGTTGCGAAGAACGACAAATCTTATGCATCACTTGGCTTGAAAGAGGGTGACAAGGTAACACTTGTTGGTAAGAGAGCTGAGCATAAAGGTTCACCTCAGATTGGTTCAGCATTCTATCTAAGCCACGAAGAGGGTGTTGTAGATGGCGGCGAAGGTGAAGGTGAAGGAGAAGGCGAAGGAGAAGGTGAAGTTACCGGAACCTCAATCGAGTGGACAATGGGCGCAAGCAACCAGAGCTGGGCAGAAGATTCACACGCAACTTACGGTAAAGGATTCGGTGCAACAGATAAAGGTATCAAGGTTGCATACTACAAACACACCAACAATAATGATGCAAGAACTCCGGATACCGACCATATCCGTGTATATAAGGGTTCTGCATTGGTAATTGCTTCAACAGAGGGCAAGGCTATCAAAAAGGTTGTGATTGAGGCAACCGATACAAACTACGCAGGCTCTTTTACAGTTGGTGAGACCGAAGTTACAGCTGATGGCACAACACTGACCTGGACAGGTAATGTAACTTCTTTCGAGGCCGTTACAGGAGCTCAGGTGAGAATAAAGAAACTTACAGTAGTTGTTGAGTAACCAACACGCAAAACAACTGCACTTGGCTCAGGCGGTTGACTTTTGAGCCAAGTGCTAAAGATAAAAGAGTGAGAGGCCGGATCAAATTTTGACCCGGCCTCTTCTTTTTTACAAATGCCTCTCTTTTATATATCAATGCAGAAACTTGCGGGAGGATGGTTGGATAGAAGAGCAGAGGGTGAATAATACTATTTGCAAAATGGTTGGGCATGTCAATATGCCCTACAATGCTCTACAGAGCCGATACGAGTTCCCAACCCCTCAGAATTGATGTGCCCCCTAAAAGTTGGACGGGTTAGTTGTTGTGTTTTGATATTTCAACCTGTATTGAACAGGACTCATTTTAAGCCTAGTCTTGATTCTTTCGTTGTTATAATAGTATATGTATTTTTTCAGTTCTTTTTC
>JAZNXX010000028.1:0-31111 GCA_045594125.1 Candidatus Egerieisoma sp. | reverse complement strand
ATTTCATTCCTATCAAGCGACAAAGATAGTAATATTTTTTAAAATAAAAAACCTTATATTTGTTCACCGTCCGACAGTCCTTATATAAAGACGGTGTAATAATAAAAAATCAGCAAGAAAAATGAATCATATCGCCATATTTGCATCAGGAAGCGGTACTAATGCGCAGAATATAATAGAATATTTTGAAAAAAAATATCCAAAGTGTAATTATTCTGAAGCAAATGCCCCCATTATGGGCGGTGCAAGGGCAGAAATCGTCATATGCAATAAGGCCGATGCCTATGTATTGGAAAGGGTTGAAAAATTGGGTGTACCCTCTGTAGTCCTCACTAAAGAGGAGCTCACGACCTCGCCTGAAAGATTGTTTGGTATTCTTGCAGAATATGGAATTGATTTCATAATCCTTGCAGGATATCTTCTCAAGATACCGGCTGAACTTATAAAAAAGTACCATAACAGGATTATCAATATCCATCCGGCTCTGCTTCCAAAGTATGGTGGCAAAGGGATGTATGGCCACCACGTGCACGAAGCGGTAGTGGCAGCCGGAGAGGAGGTGTCCGGAATAACAATACACCTTGTTGACGAGAAGTACGACAACGGTTCAATACTTTTCCAGGCAAAATGCAGGATAGCCCCCGATGACACCCCCAACGATGTGGCAGCCAAAATCCACCAGCTGGAACAGGCCCATTTTCCTAAAGTCATAGAGGAGTATATGTCAAGATTTGACCAGAAATAGAGAGACCCCGGCTGAAATCTGCAAGATATCCGGCCGGGGTCCTCTCTTCTATATGGCATAGCTATTTCCTGTAATTCCTCACACCCTCCTGAAGGAACTCCACAAATGCATCGGGATTGAGATCATAACCCCTTGGCTCAACAAGACGGTTCTCATCCCCATCAAGGATTATGTAGTAAGGTTGTGCATTTGCTCCAAACTTGTTCATCACAAAATTTGAATTTATCTTACCCAACTCCTTGAGCACCTTTCCGTTCTCAAGTGTCACCCACTCACTCTTGTCGAGGGTTTTCTTATCGTCGGCATAGAGTGCAACAATTACATACTCATTCTTCAATATCTCTATAACACGAGGATCGCTCCAGACACGGGCCTCCATCTCCCTGCAATTCACACAGCCGTGTCCTGTAAAATCCACAAAGAGAGGTTTGTCTACCTTTCTGGCATGGGCCAAAGCCTCATTGTACTCAAAAAATCCCTCAAGTCCGTGAGGCAGATGGAGGAAATCAGAATATTTTGCCTTTGTTCCATCTTTACTCTCATTGCTGCTGCCGGCAACAGGTGCGCCCGCACCAACTACAAAATCCTGGGTAGAGATTGGAGGCATATAACCGCTCAATGCCTTTAGAGGCGCACCCCACATTCCAGGAATCATATAGACTACAAATGCGAAGACAATTATTGAGAGGATCAACCTCTTGACAGAGAGATGCTCCTGAGGTGTATCGTGCGCAAAACGGATTTTACCCAAAAGGTAGAGACCCAATAGTGAGAAGATGACAATCCACAATGAGAGATATACCTCCCTGTCGAGAATTCCCCAATGGTATGTCTGGTCTGCTACACTGAGAAACTTCAATCCCAAAGCCAGTTCAAGAAAACCGAGAACCACCTTCACAGAGTTAAGCCAGCCACCCGATTTTGGAAGATCCTTCAAGAGGCTCGGCGCAAATGCAAATACAGTAAATGGCAATGCAAATGCAGTTGAGAAGGCCAACATTGTGATGATAGGTTCCCATATCTCACCCTGTGTACTCTTTATAAGTATTGAACCCACAATCGGACCTGTGCAGGAGAATGAGACAAGGACAAGGGTAAGTGCCATAAAGAAGACTCCTATAATTCCTCCCCTGTCGGATTTTGAATCTGCCTTGTTTACCATCCAGCTCGGCATTGTAATCTCAAAAGCTCCAAAGAATGAGGCTGCAAATACCATAAAGATGGCGAAGAAGATGATATTAGGAATCCAGTGTGTTGCCAGCCAATTGAAGATATCTGCAGTTACCGCATCTCCTCCCACAAAGTAGGTGATGAAGATAATCACAGCGATAGGCAATGTATACAATCCTACAATTGAAAATCCATATAAACTTGCCATAAAGCGGCCCTTTGCCTTTCCTCCCGAATTTTTCAGGAAAAACGATACGGTCATAGGTACCATCGGGAATACACAAGGGGTAAGCAGAGCCACAAATCCCCAAGCGATTGCCTCCAGAATAACAGCCCAGATAGATTTCTCGCTCTCCTCCGGAGCAGATACCGCACTCTCCTCAGGAAGAGAAGCCACACTCTTCTCTGAACCACCCTTGGCTGCACCAGGAAGTGCCACATTTACATCATACTCTGTAGGAGGAAGACAAGTTCCCTCATTGCAGGCCTGCCACTCAACCGTAACGGCAATCGAAGCGGGAGCCTCCCCATTAACCCTCATCTTCTGCACAAATACCACTCCATCATCACAAGTACCTATCTCCATTCCAAAGATATCATCATAAGCCTTATGGACCTCACCTTTTATATATGGGACACCAAGAAGTTCCACACCCTTGCTCTCCCCTATCTTTATTGTTGTCGGATTGGGGCCACCATCATACGGTCCAAGGTCATAAATGTGCCACTCACCCTCAATTGAGGCGGTCAGTTCCAATTCAAACAGGCCCTCTCCGGCACTCTTCAGATTTGCGTTCCAGCTCACCGGATTCTCCATACCCTGTGCCGAAATAGTATTGAGGGACGACAGTCCCATCATACAACACACCATAATGAAAACGGCAACAATAGAACACCTTCTGCCATTGGTAAAAAATCTCTTCAACATCTTTTTTCTGTTAATCGTTCATATAATCTCTTTTATCTTTCAAAATTCGTCCTTAAGGAGCGCCCTAATTCCAGCTCTCAAAGTGCACCTTCTCAGGATCCCACTTCTCTTTTGGTTTATGTTCCCCATTGGGATAGCCAACAGGAATGAGGGCCAATGGGCTCCACTGGGAGGGGATGGAGTATACCTCCCTTATTGCATCCATCCTCTCTTCAAAAGGATGCGCTGCTGTCCATACAGCACCAAGGCCCATAGATTCTGCGGCCAGAAGAATATTCTCCACCGCTGCACAGCAATCATAAACCCAAAGTTTTGAAATCTCCTCACTGCCCAAAACAACAATCACGGCCGCAGACTCGGAGAGCATCTTGGCATAAGGCAGTTTACCGCTCAATGAATCCATTTTTGCCCTCTCTGTTGAGACAAAAAAGTTCCAGGGCTGCCTGTTCATAGCACTTGGCGCAGCCATACCGGCCCTTACAAGAAGCTCCAAAGTATCCCTGGAGATACTCTTTTCCTGATAGCTTCTCACACTTTTTCTCTCAAAAATATTCTCAATAACTTCATTATATTTCCCTTTGTCCCCTTTCTCGGAAGAGGTTGAGCACGAAGCAACAACAAAGAGCACAAGAAGCGGCATTACAAAATGAAACAATCTCCTCTCCATCGCTTTATATATTAAAATTCAATTTATCTGCCAAAGGTACAATATTTTGTCAAATAAAAAACATATCTTTGTACTGGGACAATTGCGAACTCTCCAACCGGGAGGAAATTGTCAGAAGACTATGAACAATGCCAACCAATTTGCAGCAAGTATAAAGGCCGGCGACGAAAAGGCCTTTGAACTCTTCTTCAAGATGGAGTTCAACAATGTTGTGCACTTTATTAATGCATACATCAATATGCCCTCTGTAGCCAAAGATATCGCTCAGGAGACCTTCATTGCATTCTGGAACAAACGCCAATATCTCAACGAGAATCTCAATATCCGTTCATACCTCTTCAAGACTGCCCGCAACAAGACCCTCAACTATATAAGGGACAACAAACTCTCGACTGCAGCCCCATCCAAAGAGGCTCTTATGGATTTCTATGCATTGGCCGATGAGATAATAACCGACCAGATTGATGCTCTCAAGCTGGAAGAGCTTATCAACCGCACCTATACCAACCTTCCTGAGGATATCAAGAATGTCTTCTATATGAACCGTGTGAAAGGTTTCACTTATGCGCAGATAGCAGACCAGAGACAGGTGCCCGTAAAGGCCATTGAATACCAGATTAAGAAGGCTCTCCAGCTCTTCAGAAAGAGACTGAAGAACCATATAGCAATACTCATCCTCATTCATTTGCTGCTGATCTCCATTTTTTGACATTTTTTAGGTAAAAAACTGCTACAGGTGTAGTAGATATAGAGAGCAGTATGTAAGCAATGGACAGATTCAAAGAGTACAGTAAAAAGAAGGCTCAGGAGGTTTTTGACTCAATGCCATACACAAGGAGCAGTGACGCAGAATTTTCCCGTCACATAATGCTCCGCAGGAGGGCAAATATGAGGCATCGTCTCAAAGTTGCAACTGAATTTGCAACAAGATGTGCTGCAATTCTCTTCATTCCTCTGCTTGCCTACACCCTCTACAATTATAACTATAGCCGTCCCGACAATTATACAGTTTTGCCCGCAGAGAGCGGCATTACAGCTGAAATACCGCAACAGCAGCCATTGATGGAGTACTCCACCAACTCGGGAGTGAAGGGTAAAGTGATTCTTCCCGACAGTTCTGAGGTATGGATGAACTGCTGCAGTTCAATAAAGATTCCTGCCCAATTCTCCAATGCTGAGCGCTATGTGGAACTTGAGGGAGAGGCCTATTTTAAAGTCAGGTCAAACAGTAATTGGCCGATGCTCATCAAGAGCAAGGGGGTAACCACAAAGGTTCTCGGAACAGAATTCAATCTGTCGGCATATAATGATGACGAGATAGTAAAGCTCACTTTGGTGAATGGAAAGGTGGAGCTTCAGAAAAAGAATGCGCCAAAGATAACACTCAACCCCAACGAGCAGGCCATAATTTTTGATACCCCGGGTAAAAAGAGTATAAAGGTCCGCAGCTCACAAGGTTTTGCGAATGAACTTGCCTGGAAAGACGGTTACCTGATATTTGACAATACCCCAATGATTGAGGTCATCAAGAAGATGGAGCGCTGGTATGGTGTGAATTTCCAGATTCCGGAGAGCGACATCCTCAAATATAAATTTACAGGCCGTTTCAAGGCTGAATCTGTAACGCAGGTGCTCGATCTGCTCAGCATCTCATCCAACATAAGATACAGGATCAACAAAAACTCTATCACACTTTACAGACTATAACGGACTATGGTTGATATGGACTCAAAATATAGAACCGCCCGCAATATCGCCCGGGCAATATTATCATCACTCATTCTCACCTTCTTCTGCTCCTGCTCAAGTTCCGACGACAAGATTGGGGGTAGCGAGGATCCATCCGGCAAAGTATTCAAAAGAGATACAATAGAGGCAAATTATGTGGAATACAGGACTGGAAACTGCAGGCTCGTGATATCAGTTCCACACGGAGGATATCTCGACGACAACAACCTTATAAAGAGAACATCAAGCAACTGTCCGGATACCGATTTCGCAACAGTTATGGATGACAAGACAATTGAGCTTGCCAATGCAATTGACTCCATCTTTTTTGCAAAGACCGGAAAATATCCCTATGTGGTTATAGGCAAGATAAGCAGAAGATATGTGGATTTCAACCGTAAAGCATCGTATGCTGTCCCCCGCAATGCCCCAAACAACAGCTATATCTATACCCTCTATCACGATTGGATCAAAAAGGCGGAGGAGTTTGTCGGCAAAGAGTTCGGAGGGGGATTGCTTGTGGATATCCACGGTCAGAGCCACGCAGTAAAACAGGTTGAGATCGGATATCTGTTGAGGAGCTACGAACTTGATCTTGATGATTCTCAGCTGGCTGGTGACGGCAGCTATCTCTACAGATCCAGCATTTACCGTCTGGTCCACACCAACAAGAGCGGTTCAAGCTTTGTTGACCTTATAAGAGGCCCTTACTCAATGGGCTCCCTTATGTATAAAAACGGCCTCAATTGCGTTCCGCACTCGGCAAATCCGACACCGGGCGACCTCCCTTATTTCAATGGAGGCTACATAACAATGATGTACGGTTCATCCGAGGCCATCGGAATGGTTGATGCAATCCAGTTTGAGTTTGACAATGTAAGCCGGCAGGACCGCAACAGAAAAAATACTGCAACAGCCTTTGTTGAGGCCGTTACAGAATTTTTGAATCTTCATTACGGTTCACTGTAGCTATAGTCCATACTCCGGAGAGTACTCGTTTCTCTTTATAAGAAACTGGTCAAAGGCATACTCTCCCGGCCCCGTCAGCCACAAAAGCGTAAAGACAATCATATAGATGCAAGCCAGTTCCTTGGCTGCAAAGGGTTGTGATGCGTGCACCACAAAGAGGGCAATTGCCATAGAGAAGATCATTGGGAACAATACAATCCTGAAGAGCAGACCTGCAATGAAGAAGAGTGAGCAGATGAGTTCAGCAAAGATCGAGAGTATAAGTGACATCTCCCTGCCAATACCCAACGGGTCGGGAAATGTTGCGACAATCTGGTTATAGTTGAGCAGTTTGTCCAAACCGTGCATCAGAAAGAGTATGCCGAATGAAACCCTGCCCAACAGCAGCAACAATGAGTATGTCGGCGGCAGATTGTCGTATCTGGGGAATAATAACCTGTTTAACATGAGATGCGCTGTTTTTCTATTCAAACAGCGCATCCATTCATTTGTTCAGTCTATTTTTTGTTTATCCAGTCAGAAACTGTTATTGGTGTCTCATCACCAAGGAAGAGAGCTGTAAGCGGATTGATTATATCGTGTCCGTGGGCACTGTTGGTAAAATATACAAGTGTACTCTTTTCTGCCGGAATTACAAGGAAAAGTGCCTTGAAGCTGCCATTGTCGCCCCAGTGCCATAGAATCTTGCCGTGGTTGGCATTCTCCTCTGTACCTATTCCCATCGCCCAGGCTATAGCTTTGTCACACTCCCTGTTATTATCCCTGTAGCGGAATGCATTGCCGGTGTTGGCCTCAAACATCAGATCGAATGTCTCAGATTTGAGTCCCTTTCTCTCCAACAGCGCCTGTACAAATTTTGAATAGTCAGCAGCACAAGTTCTCAAAGTATATCCCACATTTGCTCTCGGATGGCGGCCTTTGCCCCTGTTCTCACCACTCTTGTTGTATCCGTCAACTGCAAGCGAATCATAGATAGGAAGCCACGAATATGAAGAGTACTCCATTCCAAGAGGATCAAATACAATCTCTTTTGCAATGGCATCAATCTCCTTGCCCTTTATCTTCTCCACCGCTCTCTGCAAAAAGGCAAATCCCTCACCCGAATAGCCGAAGCAGGAGTCTGTTGCAAATTTGAACTCTATAGTTGAAGTTGGCCACTCCTGGGATGACGGGCTCTTGCTCCAGTTGGGAAGACCTGTCCTGTGGTTAAGCACAATTCTCGGAGTAAGGAGCTTGGCCCTCTCCTTGTCGGCAAATCTGTCAATATCGGTATATTCACATATTGGTTTGTCAAGATCTATCTCCCCATTTTCATATAGGCTCATAACTATATATGCAAAGACCACCTTGCTCAACGACGCTGCCTGAAAAATTGCAGGTTGGGGAGTTGCAGGGATACCTGCCTCTATCTTCACAGAATCATAGAAATCGGGATTCTCTATCTGGGCAGAGAAGTTTTCAGAAGGGGAATGGTATTCCAGCTGGATAAGTGGAACGCCCGCCTCCCTTATAATCTCCCTTATCTTCTCCTCTTTGGATTCACTGCTGCAGGCCACAAAAAAGAGTGCCGACAACGCAAAAAACAATGTATAAACCATCTTTTTCATATATACTGCTGTTTTGTAAAATTATCATCAAAGGTAATAATAAACCGCCAAACATCTCCATTTTGTCCCATAAAGTCGCCCCCTTTTGCCCTTCATATCATAATAATCCCTATATTTGAGGTTAATAATGCAATTTAACAGATGGAAGAGATTGAATTTTACAGAGAGTTTGAAGAGAGACTGGAGCAGGAGCTTCTGAAGGTATGCAGTGCGGCATCAATGCTCGACGGAGTTATGCTGGCAAGTGACGATATAGATGAGAAATGGAGCGATTATGCAAAAAGTTACATTGCCGATGCAATAGAACAGATCAATGAATACCCGGAGGTGGCATTTGCCTGGGCAGGATATATAGGTATGGCTGTTGCAAAATGGTGGGATACCGACTGGATTGCCAACAAGGAGAACCAATACCGGGTGCTCTACGGATCTCAAGGGTTCGACAATATGGATGACCATATTGTGGTTGATATTCTCGGATTGAAACTCGATTGCGAGGATTCGGAAAAGATAACCGGTACCCTCTACTCCTGCGCCCAACTTACCATCTCAATGATCCGTAAAGAGAATATTGAGTTTGGAACAGCAAAGGCCTTCTACACCCTTGCAAGGGCTGTAAGGGTATTATACAGGGTTGGAGCCGCAATCCAGCTCAAGAGAATGGGTTACAAATTTGAAAAGATCGGATCGGGGCTACCCCTCACCGGGCAGAATTAATTTAATATAGATATTATGAATAGAGGCAGAATTTTATCAATGGCAATTGCCCTTGCGGTATCTGTCGCATCCTGGGCACAACAATCGGATTCACTTGCATTTATAAATGCTGAGTGGGAGGTCAGGGAGCTTGACAAGGGCATTACGCTCAAACAGTACCATTTTACTGGGGAGAACATGCTTTTTGATTCAAACCAATATATCTCCATTATTGAGATTGACAGCAAGAGGGCAGGAGGAAGATTCACTTTTGCCAATGATCCGGGAAAGATTACCCCCACAAGCAAATTTGCGAAAGACAGCGGCGCAGTTGTGGCAATGAACGGTACATTCTACAATATGCGCCCTCCATACAATTGCGTATGCTACTTCAAGAAGAACGGCGTGGAGACCTTTGCCAATACAGAAAAGATGGAGCAGCGTGACAATGGAGCTGTTGTGATCGACAAAAAGGGAAGGATCTCAGTTGTTGCCGCAGATCCTGCAAATCCGGGCAACATTATGCCTCAAAGCTGGGCAGCAGAGATAAAGGCTCCCTCTGTAATGTGCAGCGGACCGCTTTTGCTTGTAGATGGAAAGGCTGCAAGACTTGACGACAACTCATTCAACAAGAACCGCCACCCGCGCAGCGCTGTTGCTACCAAGGGCAAAAAGATCTATCTGATTGCTGTAGACGGCCGCTCAAAAGAGAATGCACAAGGCGTAAGCCTATGGGAGTTCACCTCAATTATGCGCTACCTGGGTGTGGATGATGCCATCAATCTTGACGGCGGCGGTTCCACCACACTCTACGCCGAGGGCGAGAATGAGAATGGAATCCTCAACCATCCGTCAGACAACAAGATATTTGACAGGGAGGGCGAAAGGCAGGTTGTAAACTCGCTCCTCTTCATTAAAAAGAAATAATGTACCCTTTATAACCTTACTATGCAGATAGCACCTTTTAAATTGGAGCAATATTTTGCCAAGCACGAATTCAGTGCCAAATATATGCTCTCTTCGTCAGATTGCGACGGCTTTCCTATGGAGTATATCCTCCAGCAAGCTACCGACAAAGAGCTTGAGCTTTGGAACAACCTTACACTCGGATATACTGAAGGCAACGGTTCTCTCTTCTTGAGAGAGTCCATCTCTAAATTCTATACCAAGGCAACTCCTGAAAATGTGCTGGTGGCATCCCCGGGAGAGTTGAGTTATATATTGATGAATCTCATCTGCGGCCATACAGTTGTTGTCTCTCCTGCCTACCAGTCCCTCTATGAGGTTCTCCGCTCTTTGGGTTGTGACCTCTCCTATTGGAAGCCGGAGATTGGCGAGAATGGATGGAGATACAGCACCAATGAGCTGAAGAGACTTGTAAGGAGAGATACCAAGCTTATAATCATCAACTTTCCCCACAACCCTACCGGAGCCTACATCTCGAGGGAAGAGCTTATGGAAATAGTTGATATTGCCCGCTCCTGTGGCGCATATATCTACTCCGATGAGATGTACCGCGACCTTATAATCGACAGCTCCATCACTCCGCTCCCATCTGTAAGCGACATCTATGAGAAGGGTGTATCACTTTGGGGAACAGCCAAATCGTTTGGCCTGGCAGGTCTTAGAATCGGATGGTTTGTTTCTCAGGACAGGGAACTCCTTGCAAAGATACAGTCATTCAAGGATTACCTCTCAATCTGCTGCAGTGCTCCATCAGAGGTGCTTACAGCGATTGCCCTCAACCACCACGATAAATTCATCACCCCTAATATAGAGAAGATAAGGGGGAATGTTGCCTTTTTCAAAGAGGCCATTGCCGGAGGTAAGTTGCCATTTATAAAGAGTTTTGCAGAGCCTGCAGCCGGAAGCGTGGCATATGTTGGAATAGAGCCTGCAAAGGGTGAGTATCTGCTCGGATATGCACCTGGAACGGCGTTGGAGTTCAGCGACGCCATCGTTGAAAAATATGGAATAATGACCGTACCTTCACCTATGTTTGAGAGCGAAGGAGACTATTTGAGAATTGGTTTCGGCCGTAAAAATTTCCAGGAGGTTATAAGTATGCTCTATAAAGAATAGCAGCCGGAGATATACCTAACTACAGTATAAAGCCGGAACTGGACAAAAAAAAGAGAGCTTTCATCAAATAATGAAGGCTCTCCTTATATTTTATTCTATAGTGCTCGGGACGGGAATCGAACCCGTACGGGCATTTCTGCCCACAGGATTTTAAGTCCTGCGTGTCTACCTATTCCACCACCCGAGCAAAATAGAATACAATCATCAAATTAAGAACTATCGGGTTGCAAATATAATCAATCATTGCAAACTCCCAAAATTTTTATTTTATCCTTATCTTATAGCCGTAATATGCAAAATATAGGATTACTGCAAAACAAGGGATGCAGATACCGTAGGCCATCTGTTTGTCCATAGTATCTGAAAGGAATCCGAAGATTAGCGGAACCACAGCGCCACCGGCAATTGATGATACGAGGAATGCTGCACCGGTCTTGGTGAATTTGCCCAAATCAACCATTGAAAGAGGCCAGATTGCAGGCCATATCAAAGAGCAGGCAAAGGCAATGAATACCACAAACCAGATGGAGATGGCAGGCGGTGTTACAACAATCAGGATTGAGGTGATTATACCAATCCACGAACACATCCTCAACGCACCCTCCTGGGTAAGATATTTTGGCATAAGCAGAATTCCAAGTATATAACCTATCACCATACCCACACTTGGAAGTACTGAGTAGATTTCAGGATTTGCCAATCCCAGACTGATTGCATAGTCTGGAGCTGTAGCAAGGCCCAAGGTCTCAACTCCAACATAAAGGAAGAGCGACAAAGCTCCCAACAAGAGGTGAGGGAATTGCCAGATTGAGGTCTTTCCACTTGCATAACTGCTGTTACCCTGCTCCTCGTCAGACTCGCTCTCACCCTCAGCCTCAATCTCCTCAAGAGGAACAAAGAGGACAAGAATGCCCAATACAAGGAAGATTCCTGCAATTATGTAGAATGGAACTATTACATCTGCCAATGTTGCATCTTTGGCACTTTTACCGATAATCAGAGCAAGGAACATTGTTGCGGCAGGCCAAGCAAGCTTGTTGCAGATACCCATAATGCTTATTCTCTTTGCAGCACTCTCTATAGGGCCCAAAATGGTGATGTACGGGTTGATTGCAGCCTGAAGGACAGCGTTGCCTGTTCCGCAGATAAATGATGCAATAAGGAAGAGTGCAAGGTTCATATTCTTTGCTGAGGGCACAAACAGAATGAAGCCCAACGCAAAGATGAAGAATGAGATGGCCATTGTCTTCTTGTATCCGATCTTCTGGATAAGCATCTCTGCAGGATATCCGAAGATGATGAATGCCGAGAATGTACAGGCAATAAGCAGGTATGAGACACCTGAAGTGATATTGAGTGACTCCTTCAATAGAGGAACCAGATATTCATTGAGGCCCAATGCAAATCCCACTGTAAAGAAGAGGAATCCGATAATTGCCAATGGTACAAGATAACTTTTGTTTTTGTTCATATCTTTTAATTTTTAGTTTTTTTATAAGTCAGATTATCTTAAAAATACTACAGGTCACGCGAATGGTACTCTACAAGCCCCTCCATCGGATAAGGAATTATCTTTCCGCACTCCATACCAAACTCGGCAGCCACCGAAGAGAGTATCTCCCTATATGCATATCCCACCGAGCCCACACAGTTGAACTTATAGTTGCGGTAAGAGGGGTAGTGAGTTATGATATTTTCAAAGAGCTTTCTCATTGAGTCAACAACCAGCTCCCTGAAGTAGCTGCACTTCTCAATGTTTTCACCTATAAGACGGCTGTACTGGGCACAGAATCTGTTTGGAAATGGCTTTGTATAGATTATATCTATCAGTTCATCACCACTGTATTTGATCTCTGCTGCCACAATCTCACGCGCCTCGGCAGGCATCTGTCCTCTGATGAAGTCACAAATCAGCCTTTTGCCCATATAGGCACCACTGCCCTCATCACCAAGTATAAAGCCAAGAGAATCGATATTGAGTGTTATCTCTTCTCCATCGTATGTACAGCTGTTGGTACCTGTTCCAAGAATTGCGGCAAAACCCGCTTTATCACCAAGCAAAGCCCTTGCAGAGGCAAGCAGATCCATTGCCACAAAGACATCAGCCTTCTTGAAAATTGTATTGACAGCCTCCCTTACAAATCCATACTGGAGTTCGGTTACACCGGAACCGTAAAAATAGACATTGGTAACCTCATCTGTCGGAAAACCGTCGGGAAGAGATTTTCTCATATCCTCAACCATATATTCAAGTGTAATATAGTTGGGATTGTATCCCTCACTCTTGAAACGGATCTTTTCACCGCTTTTGGATAGGCTGCACCAATCTGTCTTGGTTGCGCCACTGTCTGCAATAAGAATCATCTCTGCACTTTTTAGATAAAGATAATTTACAACTATAGCAGGCCTTGAGCCTTAAGAGCCTCCTCAGCCTTCTTTACATTTCCATTCTCCACTATCGCCTTCTTCACAAACTCATAATCGGTAATCTGCGGATTCCTATCCATAAACATCCTCACAGAGCGGTCAACTACCTTATCGTTGATGAGTCTCACATTCACCATCCTGTTTCCCTCAACTCTGCCAAGGCGGATAAGAACTGTTGTGCTTATCATATCACAGATCATCTTCTGGGATGTACCGCTCTTCATTCTTGTACTTCCTGTAACAAACTCAGGACCGGTAATTACCTCTACCGGATAATCCGAATACTGCGATATAGGAGAGTTCTCATTATTTACAAATGATCCGCAAGGAATGCCGTTCTCTTTGCACCTCTTCATAGTCTCAAGCACAAACGGAGTAGTTCCGCTTGCAGAGATGCCGACGATGATATCTTTAGGAGAGACATTATATGACTGCAGAGTTCTCCAGCCCTCCTCAATATCATCCTCCTTCTCCTCCAATGCAAGTACGAGATTCTCCACGCCACCGGCAAGTATACAGATAATCTTGTCGGGCTCTATACCATAAGTGTTAGGCAACTCTATGGCATCAAGAACGGAGAGACGTCCTCCGGTTCCACAACCTACATAAAACATTCTTCCACCGTTGCGCAACTGGTGCTCAACTGCACTGATAAGTTTCTCAAGATCGGGAAGAACCTTCTCAATAGCCAAAGCCACAAGTTTATCCTCATTGTTTATGTTGGTTATCAGCTCTTTTACCGACATCTTCTCCAAATTGTCGTATTTCGAAGGCTGCTCAGTTAATCTTAATGTGCTCATAATAAGTTATTCTTCTTTTAATTAAATCCTTTTGTCGCCTTTACGCCAACAGGTTTGCCATCCCTGAAAGCGATTGCATTTACAACTTCTGACTTATTGATTACAAATGGCTTTTCATATAGAGTAGAGTTGATTGTAGGCTCCGATCCGTCAAGGGTATAGCGTATCTCAACTCCAGGCAGATCAGTCCAAAGTGTTGCCACCTTGGAGAATTCATAATCCTTAGTTATGTTAATGAAGACATTGTAGAGATTCTTAGAATAGTTTACATCTCTTACATCAAGCCTTCCGAAATGATTCTCAAGACGCTCCACAAAGTTTTCCCAATTCTTGTTCTCTGTACCGCTCCAGCCGCTCTCGGCAACAGCCAATGCCCTCGGATAGGCCATATACTCAACCCGTTGCGGATTCTCCATATATTCTGTCCATACACAAGCCTCCACTCCCATAATATACTTGCTCTCCTCAGGTGTAAGCACCTCCGGAACAGGATTATAATCATAAACCTCCTTCAACGGGACAAAATGGCCCATACAAAGTTTCTCAGTATCAGGATCTCCCTGATAATAATCCATATAATATTTGGTATGTGGCGACATCACAGCATAATGGTGCTGCTGGGCAGCCTTAATTCCACCCTCTTCGCCAAGCCACGACATCACTGTTGCATTTGGAGCAAGTCCGCCCTGAAGAATCTCATCCCAGCCGATGATTGAACGGCCCTTGCTGTTTATAAACTTCTCCATTCTCTGAACGAAGTAGCTCTGCAATTCAAACTCATCCTTGAGGCCGAGTTTGCGGATCATCATCTGGCAATGTGGACACTTTTTCCAGCTCGATTTCGGACACTCATCACCACCTATGTGGATAAGTTGCGACGGAAAGAGCTCCATCACCTCAACAAGAACATCCTCAAGAAAGGCAAATGTCTCCTCTTTAGGACAATATACCTGACGGAAGACGCCCCATCTTGTTGCAAGCTCATAGTGATCCTCCAAGCCGCAAGAGAGATGAGGGAAACAGGCTATCGCTGCTCTGGCGTGGCCCGGCATCTCAATCTCCGGCAATACGGTAATGCACCTCTTTCTTGCATACTCAACAATTTCCCTAATCTCCTGTTGGGTATAGAATCCACCGTAAGGGGTGCCGTCATATATGCCAGAATAGAGTGTACCTATCACGGTCTCCTTTCTTACAGAACCCTTTTCCGTCAATTCCGGATACTTCTTTATCTCTATTCTCCACCCCTGGTCCTCAGTAAGATGCCAGTGGAATGTATTGAATTTGTGCATTGCCATCAAATCAATATACCTCTTGATAAATGTGGTATCAAAGAAGTGGCTGCATACATCAAGATGCATACCCCTATAGCTGAATCTCGGAAAATCCTTTATCCTTGCACACGGTACACTCCATTTGCAATTTACCTTTTCTGAAGAGTAGATTGCCTCGGGAAGCATCTGGAAAAGCGTCTGTACAGCATAGAAGGCTCCATTTGGCGCAGAACTGGCAATTACAATACCGTCAGGTCCCGCAACCAGTTCATACTCCTCCTTGCCGAGATTGGGATCATTTTTAAATACTATACAATTGGCCGAGGTCATTTCTCCTTCTTCGCCAGCCCCATTCCCAATTTTTGTTGCGAGTCTGAATCCTGCAGCTGCTGAAAAACGGTCATTGATATACTCCAGAACATCAATCAACGATGAATCCTGGTATACAATCTGAGTCCTGGAGTTAATGAAAAATTCTCCATCAAGTCTCTCCACACTTTGCGGGCGTGGAATAATTGAGATCTCCCTCTCCTGTTCCACTTTACAGCAGGTCAAGGCAAACAGGAGAATTGCTATTGAAATGAACCTCTTCATATTTGTTTAGTTTAAGGTTGTCTCTTTAAAATGTTTGGTAACCTGCTTGCCAACCTTCTTGCCTGTCTTCTTGCAGAATCCTTGAGCTGTGATTACATCACCTGGTTTGACCCCTTTAAAAGGTTCTGTATAGAGTTTTGACTTTCTGGTAGGTGCAGTTCCATCTGTAGTATACCTGATCTCCGTATCCGGACAGTTCAATTCAAGCTCCACATCCTGCGGGAATGGCTCTTTATGGTCGAATTTGAAAATTACAGTATAGAATGCCTTGCTGTAATTCATCTCCTTCATATCCAGCCTGCGGAAACCTTTTGTATGCATTCTGTAACAGAAATCTGCAAAATCCTTTGAATATTTCTGGGTCCATCCTGTCTCCGACAAGGCAATGGCACGAGGGAATGCCCTGAACTCCATAATCTCGGGAGTAGGGTTGAACTCTGACCACACACAACCCTGGGTTCCAATGATAAGTTTCCTCTTTTCTGCAGAAACGGTATCACTGATAGGATTATAATTATAGACCTTCGAGAGTGGGAGGAACATACTCTGGGTATTGTACTCTGTCTCCATATTCTCCTGATAATAGTCGAGATAACACCATCTGTTAGGTGTAAGGATAGTTCTCATACCATTTGCTATGGCCTTCTTGGCAGGGGCGTGTCCCCTGTATGAGAGGGCAATTGTTGATTTTACAGCGCCACCGTCGAGAATCTCATCCCAACCGATAACCTGTTTTCCACCCTTCTCCCTCAAGAACTTGTCTATTCTCTGGACAAAGAAGATCTGTATCTGGTCATAGTTGTCAAAGCCCATAACCTTCATAAAGTCGTTGCAATATTTGCTCTCTTTCCAGGCATCACGTGGACACTCATCACCTCCAATATGGTAATATGGTCCTGGGAAAAGTTCGAACAACTCTGTAAAGACATCCTCAAAGAACTGGAAAGTGGCTGCATTTGGACAGAAGACATCCTTCATAACGCCCCAACCTGTTGCCACTTTGTAATCTTTATCAGGATTGCACGACAACTCAGGATAGGCCGCAATAGCTGCAGATGCGTGACCGGGGAGTTCTATCTCAGGAACAACAGTCACATATCTCCGTCTGGCATACTCAACAATCTCCTTTACATCTTCTTGTGTATAGTATCCTCCGTGTGGCGTATTATCACTTACATTATCATAACCTGTGGTCTCAGATCTGAATGCACCAACCTCTGTAAGCTTGGGATATTTCTTTATCTCAATTCTCCACCCCTGATCATCTGTAAGATGCCAATGGAAGATATTCTGCTTATGCATCGCCATCACATCAATTACCTTGAGCAGATGCTCCTTAGGCATAAAATAACGGCAACAATCCACCATCAGACCCCTATACTCAGAGTATGGTTCATCCTCGATGGTACAACAAGGCACACTCCACTTTGCCCTGCTCTTCACCTTTGAATAGATCTCCGCAGGCAAAAGCTGCAAAAGAGTCTGGGTTCCATAAAAGAGGCCATTTGGTTCTGCAGCTCCAATAACTACACTATTTGGAGTTACATCCAAATTATAGGCCTCTTTTCCCAAACCTGAAATACTTTTTAATATAACTATATTATTAACAATAAGTTTCTCATCCGGGGCAACCTTTTCAACTGGAATTGAATATCCTGTTGATCTGTTGATGGTTGCAACAAGATCCTCAGCTATCTCCATAAACAATGGGTTGTTGTCGGCAACAACAACCCTTGTCTTTGAGTTTATGGTAAAGGCGCCATCATTCATCTGCGCCTTTTTGGGCTTCGGAATAATATTTTGGGCATAAATTGCTGTTGATGCTGTGAACAATAACAGAAACAGCGTACAAAACACCTTTTTCATATTAAATTCTCCCATTAATTATAATCTACTCCTTCAACGCCTCTTCAGTCACACTGCAGATACTCTCTATATATTTGTCAGGCATTTTGTCCGACAAAGGATACGGTGCTCCAATATAGATATGCATCTCTTTTGTTTCGTATGAATATTTGTCCGACAAGAACGCCTCTTTGCTTGGCAAATATGAGTTCTGGCCGTTGGTATATGCTATAAACATAATATGTTTTTGAGGGAAAGCCTCCCTCAAGGCTGTCTGATACTCCATAAACGGTTCACCTTGGGTAAAGAAGAGTACAACTCCACCAAGATTGAGTGCATGGATATTGAACGGCAAATAGTTCTTTACAAGTCCGTTCTTGATATCTTCAATTGTATATCCTGCCCAATATTTTACATCTTTAGGCCAGGTATTTGAAACTCCCTCCCACTGCGAAATCTCCTTCACGTGCTCCTCAATAAGCTCTACTGTGATGGTATCCGCCTTGAATGGAAGATGAATCTCTCTGCTGACAAGTTTGAATGCTCCATTATCCTTAACCGGGGTAAACTTGATATCCTTGATATCATTACCCAATTTACGCCCCTTCATCTCGGCATAAGATGAAAGACGGCTCAAGCTGTCACAAGGATCAGAGTTTCCACTTGCACCTGAGAAATAGATAATCTCTCCTCCCCAAGCCTCTTTCAACACCTCTGCTGCAAAGCCTGGAAAATCGGGTGAAACTACATTGCTCCTATGGCCGAGGCTTACAGGATGGCAAGCATAATTGACCATTGAAACTATAGGTTTGCCCTTTTTGTCAACCAATCTTACAACATAACAATCCCTGCTGCAATAGCCCTCGCTGTCACGACGGTTACAGTTGATGTCGCTCTCACCTTTTCCGACCTCCATAGAGAATGGAACATAGGCAGTTGAATCCATAATGGCAGCTGCCGCATTTGCCACAATCGCCTCTCTGGTCTCAATGGCATATCTGTAGTTTGGCTGTCCCTCCTTGGCACACCATCCGCCTGTTCTTGGAGCAGAGTGTGTATGGATATTATGGATAAAGATATTTTCTATAGGCAAACCGCTCTTCTTCGAGATCTCCTCTCTCCACAAATCAGTTGTGGAGGTACCGCACTCCATAAGGTCGTTGGATACTATACAGATCTTCTCAGCCCCACGTTTCAAGACAAGGCATCTGCTCTCCAACGGCTTATGTATTCCAGAAGATAAACCCTTGCGGGCAGCAAAGCCCGCAAGGATTACACTATCTTTTGGAGTTATGTCTGTTACCTTGTAGTTGCACATCAAACCCTCTTCGGCGTTATTGCAACAAGATGTTGTAAAGATTGATGCAACTGCTATACAAGATGCCAGAACAACTGATATTAATTTACTGAAATGATTCATTCCCATTAATATATTGCACCTACATTAAAGTACATTCTCCACCATCCGTCGTCTGAAGAGTCGCCTCTTGTCTCAACTGATGTCAAAAGTCTTGTAGGGGTAGACCACAATACATAGTTTCCGAAATATGCATCCACTACCAACGGGCTGTCGCTTGCCAAACCGTCATATTTCCAGTAATCATCTGTATCAAGCCACAATGTCACAGGCTCACCCTCAAATATAAGGTCTGTAGGGAACTCATACATCTCATAGTTGTTAACATACTCAGGTGGCATTACAGGCTCCATAGAGTGAATCTCAATATCTCCCTGAGGATAGAGGATAAATGTAAAATCTTTTCCGCCACCAAAGAGATTCTTGATCTTATAGTAGTTCTTTGTATGGTTGGCCAACTCAAGCTCATAGGTTCTGCCATCCCAATCATAACCTGAACCCCACATTGAACAGTCACACCAGATCTTTCCGTGAGGAATATAATCCAAAGCGTCAAGTGAGAATGGAGGCATACCTGATGCTTTAAAGGTGCTCTTTCCTGAAGGAGATACAAGCGCACTGTTGAAGCTAATCTCAAACGGATACTCTGTAAATGATTTTAGAACCTCAGTATCATAGGTAATGGTCAAAGTCTTTACAGACTCTCCTTTGGCAAATGAAACTGATGTCTGGTCAATTGTATAGACATCACTTCCTGTAAATGTAATGCTGATGGTCTCATCGGAAGAGACAACACCTCTTGCCAATTCAACCTTGATTGGCTGTCCATCAAGAACATATCCTGAAGCAGGGGCATCCCCGAAAGTTACACAGCTGTTGTCAGGAGTATAGATAAACTCCTCCTGAGAACAAGAATAGCACATGAACAATGTAGCAACGGCTACCAGCAGTGTAGAGATTTTATATGATAAACTGTTAATTTTCATAATTTATTGAATTTAAGTTCTCCAATTCGTTGAATTTACTCCATCAAACTATTAGTAACCAGGATTCTGCTGGTCTTTAATTTGAGGATTGGCATCGATTTCAGCCTGTGGAATAGGCCATACCCAATGAGGATCATCTGCAGTCTTAGACAAGAACTCTGTATTTGAACCGCCGGCATTAGAGATGATCTGGTCATCCTGAGCCTCTGAGCGGGCAAATCCTTTACCCCATCTCTTAAGGTCGGTAAATCTGAAGCCCTCACCGAACAACTCTTTAGCGCGCTCCATCTTAACCTCCTCCAATAGAGTATCTCCAGTATAGCTCTCATCTGTATAACCAGGGATTCTCTTTGCTCTCAATGCGTTCAAGTATTCACAAGCTTTTGCATCGTCACCACCCTGACCTCTGCGTGCATAAGCCTCAGCAGCAATCAGATATTGCTCAGCAATACGGAAAGCTTTAACCTTGTTCACCTCAGTATACTTGATACCTGCATTACCCAAAGAAGGGTTACCCTGATATTTGAAGAATACATAGATGTTTCCTGTAATTGAACCGTAAACTACATCAAGCTGTTTGAACCAGGTCTCAAAACGGATATCACCTGCGTATGACTGGAACTCATCAATAATCCATTTCTCTGGAATATAGTTAGGAGAGTAGATTCCTGCACTGTACTGGATGTAATCATAATCATTTGAATTAGGAACTGAACCCTCAGCATATCCTGCCCAATATTGAACGATACACTCCTCGCCGCTGTCATTAATCCAAAGATTCTCGAAATCAGTCACATTGTCAATTAGAGGATATTTTCCACCGTCAACCAATGCTGTTGAGTTTGTAATTGCTGCAGAGAAATCACCTTTCGCCAAAGCAACTCTCGCCTTCATTGCAGTTACAGCATCTTTTGTCAAGTAGATAGAACCTACAGAACCTGCTACTGAACCCAATTTATTCTCAGCAATTGCAAGGTTCTTCTCAATATAAGCATAGGTTTCAGCCAAAGATGAACGGCCTACGTATGAGGTAATGTTACCCGGATCACTTACCGGACCATCCAACAACATAAGTCCCATATCTGAACTTGCTGTAGCCTCATTGTAAGTCTTGCAATACAATTGTGCGCAGAAGAACATTGAATATGCCTTCAAGAATGCAGCCTCACCGAGAATAATCTCCAATTGGGCCTTGTCGTCAGATGAGATCTCCTGCTCCATAATTTTGGCAATACCTGTCTCAAGGTAGTTTGCAAGAGTCACGATATAGTATGAATTGCTCCATATACTCTCGATATTTCCGAATGTTGAGGTAATCTCCCATTTGTAATACTCACCGTTCCTGTTTCCGAACAATGTGGAAGCGTGGAATGAGTCGCTCAACAACTCAGGTACATAGATAGGATAGCCTGAACTTAGATAATCACGGATATCCAAATACATATCGGTTCTGAATTTCAACGCGTCACTAACAGATGTTAACGCGCCTTCGCTGCTGATAGAGCCTTGAGGCATCTTTGTCAGTTCACAAGATGCAGCGATCAAAACTACTAGTAATAATGATAATATCTTCTTCATAATATCTGTCAATTAACGGTTAATTAAAATGTAAACTCTACACCAACAATATACTGTTTTGAGTTAGGGTAGTCTGCACTTGCTGTAGAATCATCAACCTCAGGATCAAGACCATCATAATTAGAGAAGGTTACAAGGTTACGTCCTGATACATATACTTTAAGGCCATTAAGAACCTTGCTCTTCTGAATCATCTGCTGAGGGAACTGGTAAGCCAACTGCAAATTCTTCAAACGTACAAATGAAGCATTGTCAATCCAGCGGCTGTCGTGTTTGATAGGCTCGCTTGCTTTAGGGATATCAGTAATCTGACCTGGAGTTGTCCAGATATTCATCATACGTTTAGTCATATTTGACTCACTTGCAAATGAAGCGTTCTCAACAAAGTAACGGCCGTAGTTCTCAATATATTTGCCGAATACTCCAGCGAATGAAGCGCTCAATGACAAACCTCTCCAAGATGCATTCAAGTTAAGACCGCCTGACCAAGGAGCAAATCTCTGTTTGCCCAAGAATACTGCATTGCTCTCTGAGTATACATCAGTAATGTTACCCTCTTTGTCATACCATAGCTGTTTACCTGTTGCAGGGTCAACACCGGCATATTTTACATAATAGAACTCACCGTAAGGTTTTCCAACCTCATATTTCAAACCGCTGCGGCCATCAACGAACTCATTTCTTCCGCCGAAGAGCTCAGTGATCTCATTCTTGTTGTAGTTCATATTGAATGCCACATTAACATACCAGTCCTTGTTGTTAAGGATATCATATTTGACCTCAACATCAACACCTCTGTTACGCATATTTCCTACATTACCCCAACCACCTGAGAAACCGGTCTGGAATGAGTAAGGGATATACATCAACATATCTTTTGTAACCTTGTTGTAGAACTCGACATTCAAAGTCAATTTGTTGAACAATGTTGCATTTACACCGATGTTCAAGTTCTCCAAAGTCTCCCAAGTCAAGTTAGGGTTACCCAAAGAGCTCAAATACCAACCAGGTATACCGTCATACTGGCGTCCTGACTCAGTAAGTCCGTATGACAAATAGTTATCGATACCTGAGTTACCCATTGTTCCGTAAGATGCTTTAAACTGCAAGTTGTTTACCCAACTTACATTCTTCATAAAGTTCTCAGCCTTGATGTTCCACATTGCACCTACTGAGTAGAAGTTAGCATATTTGTTGTTGTCACCGAACAATGATGAACCGTCAGTACGGAATGTACCGTCGATATAATATTTATCGTTGAAGTCGTAAGACAAACGTACGAAGAATGAGTTCTGTGAAGTCTCAGAGAAGTTGTAGGTAGGAGCATTGAACTCAGTACCCTGGTCAACATTGGTCATTCTGTCATCTGACTGGCCTTTTGATGAAGCTCCGAAACCTTTGCTCTGTGTTACGATTGACTCGTGTCCACCCAAGATAACGAAGTGGTTCTTCTCAGCAATATCAAATTTGTACTCGATTGTATTGGTAGATGTCAATCTGTAGAATCTGCTGAATGTCTCCTCAGTTACAGTTGCAAGGTTCATATCGTTAGGAAGAACTTTACCTGTATATCTGTAATCTTTGGCATCGATTGCCTGAGCAGCTCTGATAGTGAGACCTTTCACAGGAGTAAGCTCCTGATATAGGTTTGCATTTACTCTTGCTGTATTGTTCCAAGATGGCTGTGCATCCATTCTGTGGAAGTAGTTCCACATACTCAAATCCGAGAAGTAATCCTGCTCAGCACCATAACCTGTAAAGTTGCCTGATGCATCTGTAAGGATCTCATAAGGCACTGCGTATGGAAGACACCATAGTGCAATGTTCATAGGGTTGTAGTAACCTGTACTTGAAGTTGAGTATCCTGCAGCTCTCTGATCCTGATATGACAATGTGGTGTTGGTACCAATCTTCAACCAATCAGTAACCTTAACATTTACATTGGTTCTCAAGTTATATCTCGACAAGTATGAGTAGTGCTCAATACCCTCCTGGTCAAATGCACCCAATGAGATGTAGTAATCCATTCTGTTGGTTCTTCCTGAAATGCTCAAATCAGCTTTCCAGGTTGGAGCGTTCTCATTAAGGATCCAATCTTTCCAGTCGAAGCTCATATTGTTCTTCAATCTGAAATCTTTCAATGCCTGGAATTGTGCGTTTGTCTTTAGCGCAGGCTCTGCCAACTCTCTGAAAGCAAACCACTCAGTAGAGTTCATCAGCTCTACAGGGTAATCTGCGATATTTGACACACCGTATGAAGCGCTCAACTGGACAACAGGTTTCTCCTCTTTACCTTTTTTGGTTGTAATGTAAACTACACCGTTTGCAGCACGTGAACCGTAGATTGCAGCAGAAGAGGCATCCTTCAAAACTGTCATTGACTCAATATCATTAGGGTTCATTGATGTAAAGATCGCCACATCCACTGGAGAACCGTCAAGGATAAACAAAGGAGTGTTTGAAGCATTGATTGAGTTGACACCTCTCAAACGCATAGTAACGTCACTGCCAGGCTCACCGGTACTGCTATATACCTGCAAACCTGCAACCTGTCCCTGCAAAGCATCACCAGAGCTCGCTGCCGGAATCTTGTTGAATACATCGCTCTTTACAGTTGTAGCGGCACCTACAACCGAACTGATCTTCTTAGCCGAACCGTAACCGATAACGATTGCCTCCTCCAATAGGGTTGCATCGCTCTCCATTACAATCTTGGTATCCATTCCCGGAACTGCTTTTATAGTCTTGGCGATCATACCAACATAAGTAAACTGGATATCATCACCAGGATTGAACTCGATTGAATATTTACCGTCAAGATCGGTAGTCACAATCTTGTTCTGTGTAATATTCTGCACAGTAACATCGATTAGGGGCTCACCTGTATTGTCGGTAACAACTCCTGCAAGATTCTTGTTGTCAAACTCCTTAGGATAAAGGACAATCTGTTTGCCGCTGATCTTGTAGGTTATAGGGGTGTTTGCAAAGAGTTTTGCAAGAACATCCTCAATCGACGCATCAGAAACATTAATGTTGACAACTCTGTTTCCATTAACCAATGAGTTATTGTAAACAAAGCTGTAAGAGGTTTGTTTTTGAATATCATTCAAAACCTTAATCAACTTCTCCTGAGGGAAATTAAGGGTTACCCTCTGTTGGGCGTATACCTGATAAGAAAAACAGAAAATTGAAATCAGACCTATAAGAAGAAGCCTGATTTTGTGAACGGCATTTGTTCTTTTCATAGTTTACTGTGTTTAGTTAATACTTTTTATCTAATTACTAATACACATCAAGAACCTTCTTACCCTAATTTATTTTAAAAATGTAAGAAAAGGGCCGTATAGCAAAAAAGCACCCAATTTCTTGAGTGCTTTCTGTGGATCCAGCTGGGCTTGAACCAGCGACCCCCTGATTATGAGTCAGGTGCTACTAACCAACTGAGCTATGGATCCGTATCACCTATCTTCGTGATCGCAAATGCCTTGCGACAATTGCGACCACAAATATAGTGATTATTTTTTTATTTCAAAAATCAAACTTTGATTTCTACGTCAACACCGCTAGGCAACTCCAATTTCATTAGAGCATCTACAGTTTTAGGAGTAGAGCTGTAGATATCCAACAAACGGCGGAAAGAATTCAACTCAAACTGCTCGCGAGACTTCTTGTTCACGAAAGTAGAGCGGTTAACAGTAAAGATCTTCTTATCTGTAGGAAGTGGAATAGGACCGCTAACTACAGCTCCTGTAGCTTTTACTGTTTTTACGATTTTATCAGCAGATTTGTCTACCAATGCATGATCGTAAGATTTCAATTTAATTCTTATCTTTTGGCTCATTTTGTATATTGTTAACCAATTTATAATTCATTTTACTCTTCGTCGTCACCAAGTCTCTTGTTGCCTGACTTCTCGATAACCTCTTTTGCAAGAGATGCAGGAAGCTCAGCATAGTGAGAGAATGTCATGGTGCTAGTAGCTCTACCAGACGACAATGTTCTCAAGATAGTTACATATCCGAACTGCTCAGATAGAGGAACTTTTGCATTGACGATTCTTGCATTGGATTTAGCATCCATGCTGGTAATCTGTCCTCTACGTTTGTTAAGGTCACCGATAACATCACCCATATAATCCTCTGGAGTAACAACCTCAAGGGACATAATAGGCTCCATAATTACTGGAGTTGCCTTAGGCAATGCCTTACGGAAGGCCTGACGGGCACAGATCTCAAATGAAAGTGCATCTGAGTCAACAGGGTGGAATGAACCATCCTTAAGAATAACTTTCATTGAAGTAACCTCATATCCTGCAAGAACACCATTTGCCATAGCAGCTTTGAAACCTTTCTCTACAGCAGGGATAAACTCTTTAGGAATGTTACCGCCTTTTACCTCGTCAACAAACTGCAAACCGGTTACACCCTCGTCTGCAGGTCCTATCTCAACGATAATGTCTGCAAACTTACCTTTACCACCGGACTGTTTCTTGAAGACCTCTCTGTGTTGTACATTTGAACGGATAGCCTCTTTGTAGTTAACTTGAGGAGCACCTTGGTTGATCTCTACACCAAACTCTCTTCTCAAACGGTCAACGATAATATCCAAGTGAAGCTCACCCATACCGCTAATTACAGTCTGGCCTGTCTCGTGGTCTGATTTAACTGTAAATGTAGGGTCCTCCTCAGACAATTTACCAAGAGCTATACCCAATTTGTCAAGATCTTTCTGAGTCTTAGGCTCAACTGCCAATCCGATAACCGGATCAGGGAAGGTCATTGACTCAAGAACGATAGGATTGCCCTCCTCACAGATGGTATCACCAGTTCTCAAATCTTTGAAACCAACTGCAGCACAGATATCACCTGCCTCTACAAACTCGATAGGGTTCTGTTTGTTTGAGTGCATCTGATACAATCTTGCAACACGCTCTTTCTTGTCTGAACGGGTATTTAGAACATATGTACCTGCATCAAGTTTTCCTGAATATGCTCTCAAGAATGCAAGACGGCCTACGAATGGATCGGTAGCAATCTTGAATACCAAAGCGCAGAAAGGCTCTTTTGCACTTGATTTGCGGATAACAGTCTCATCTGTACGAGGATTTGTTCCCTCGATCTCACCTTTATCAAGTGGAGATGGCAAATATCTCATTACAGAATCCAATAGGAACTGCACACCTTTATTTTTGAATGAAGAACCACAACATACAGGAACTACAGCCATATCGATTGTAGCCCTTCTCAAAGCGGCGATTACCTCGTCCTCAGTAATGCTGTCCGGATCCTCAAAGAATTTCTCCATAAGCGCATCGTCGTACTCAGCAGCAGCTTCGATCAATTTGCCTCTCCACTCCTCTGCCTCGTCACGCAAATGCTCAGGGATCTCTCTTACTTCGTAGTTGATAAGCTCCTTGCTCTCCTGATCGTAGAAATAACCTTTCATAGCGATAAGGTCGATAATGCCCTGGAATTTATCCTCAGCACCGATAGGAAGACAAATAGGAATTGCATTTGCTCCAAGTTTCTCCTTCATCTCGCTTACTACAGCCAAGAAATCGGCACCTACACGGTCCATCTTGTTTACATAAGCAATCTTTGGAACTCTATATTTGTCTGCTTGTCTCCAAACAGTCTCTGACTGAGGTTGAACACGACCTACAGCACAGAATGTAGCAACAGTACCGTCAAGTACACGCAATGATCTCTCCACCTCTACAGTAAAGTCAACGTGGCCGGGGGTATCGATCAAGTTGATCTGATATGTATCACCCTTGTAATTCCAGAATGCGGTAGTTGCAGCAGAAGTAATGGTAATACCTCTCTCCTGCTCCTGAACCATCCAGTCCATTGTGGCAGCACCTTCGTGAACCTCACCAATCTTGTGGGTCTTACCAGTGTAGAACAAAATCCTCTCGGAAGTTGTTGTCTTACCGGCATCAATGTGGGCCATGATACCGATATTTCTAGTGAATTTTAAATCTCTTGCCATTGTATCTGTTTCTGTTTGGTACTAAAAACGGAAATGAGCAAATGCTTTATTGGCCTCAGCCATTTTGTGCATATCTTCTTTTCTCTTGAAGGCAGCACCCTCGTTATTGTATGCAGCTAGTATCTCTGCAGCTAGTTTTTCAGCCATTGAGTGGCCTGAACGTTTGCGAGCGTAAAGAATCATATTCTTCATACTCAATGAAATCTTTCTTTCAGGACGCACCTCTGTAGGAACCTGGAAGTTTGCACCACCCACTCTACGGCTTTTAACCTCTACCTGAGGGGTAATGTTCTCTAGAGCCTTTTTCCAGATCTCTATAGGAGCCTTGTCAGAATCTTTCATCTTCTCGCCAATCTTGTCGATTGATTCGTAAAAAATAGCATAAGCGATACTCTTCTTACCCTGCAACATCAAATTATTCACGAAACGGGTTACCATTACATCGTGAAATTTCGGATCAGGAAGTAGAATCCTCTTTTTAGGCTTCGATTTTCTCATCTTTTGTTGAATTTTAAATGATTAATGACTTACTTCTTAGCTGCTTTAGGTCTCTTTGCACCGTAAAGTGAACGTGATTGTTTACGTCCATCTACGCCTGCAGTATCCAATGCACCTCTAAGAATGTGATAACGTACTCCTGGAAGGTCTTTAACACGACCACCACGAACAAGAACAATTGAGTGCTCCTGCAAGTTGTGTCCTTCTCCAGGGATGTAGGCATTCACCTCTTTTTGATTTGTCAACCTTACACGAGCTACTTTACGCATAGCTGAGTTAGGTTTCTTAGGAGTTGTAGTGTAAACACGTACACAAACTCCACGTCTCTGAGGACAAGCATCCAGTGCGCGAGATTTTGATTTCTCTACGATTACCTCGCGACCGTTGCGAACTAACTGTTGAATTGTTGGCATAATTAATTGTTAATCTTTACTTTATACTAAAACCCGAGTATAAAACGGGTTGCAAAGGTAAAATTAATTTCTTAAACTGCAAAGATTTATGTGACATTTTGTTGAAAAGATCCCCTTTCTACCCCTTAAAATCCATTGAGTTGCATAAATACTGTAGGCAACAGAAGCAGGAATCCGACAACTATCAGCAATAGTATGAATGGGAAAATCCACTTCACCCATTTGCCGTAAGGAATACGGGCAATGCCGAGGACAGCAATCAGGACTCCGGATGTGGGGGTAATCATATTTGTAAAACCGTCACCGAACTGGAATGCAAGGACAGTGGCCTGCCGGCTTACCCCTATTATGTCGGAGAATGGAGCCATTATGGGTATTGTTATGGCAGCCTTTGCGCTTGCCGAAGGTATCACAAGGTTAATCACTGTCTGGATTGCATACATAAGCCCCAAAGAGCCTACCTCACCAGCCTCTCCGAGGCTTCCCGCCATTGCGTGAAGGATGGTGCCGATAATCTTTCCCTCCTGCAGAATATAGACTATACCTGCAGCAAGACCCACTACGAGGGCGGCACTGAGAATATCTTTTGCTCCGGCTATCAGCTCGTTTACAATCCTGTTTGCACTCAAATCCATTGCAATTCCGCTAAAGACGCCCAGTGCAAGGAAAAGCGCCGAAATCTCACCTATATACCATCCATATCCCAAAACACCCACTACCAGATAGAGTATTGTAAATCCAAGAAGCTGGAGAATATAGAAATGGACAGATTTCCTCAAAGCCAATATTCCGCTCGGAATAAAAAGGATTGCAATTAGAGGAAGCAGCCACGGAGTGTGGTATTCACCGGCACCAATAGAGAGTGTAGTGCCCGATCCGTATATTAATGTAAAGCATATTATCGCGATTGAGGCGATGGAGAATGAGACCCAGGAGGCTCTATTCCGGTAATACTCCACACCCTCACCCTGCTCTTCAATATGGGCTCTCCACTGCTCATCCAGCTCATACATCGGCGACTTGCGGGGATCCTTCTTTATCTTTGAGGCATACAGCAATATAAATGATATCATTATCAAATTCAGTACAACCCAGCAGAAGAGGCGGTATTCTATTCCGGAAAAGAGAGGCAACCCTGCCATATCCTGGGCAATGCCTATTGTAAAGGGATTAAGAATGGCACCTGCAAATCCCACGTGCGCGGCAACATAGACCATACAGACACCCACTATAGAATCGTATCCCATAGATATAGCCAGCGGAATCAGTATCACCACAAATGCTATAGTCTCCTCACTCATACCGAATACAGCACCAAACAGACTGAACATCAATATTATAAGCGTAAGTACAATATTATTTACACCTAAAAGCGACAGAACCTTGTATTTCTCAAGCTTTGTAACTGTTCTCAGGAAAGAGAAGATTCCCGCATCTATAGCCCTGCTCTTGTTTACAACCCAGAATGAGGCTCCAATCACCAGTATGAAGAGAATTATCCCGGCCTGCTTTACAAAGCCGTTATAGAGGACAGAAAAGACCTGCCACCACTGTCCCTTTGCCTCAACCTCCACAAACTGCATCGTCTGGGTACCGTCCACACTCTCCTGGCCACTCCCAGCAACCGGAACATACTCACCTCCCGGCACAAACCAGGTAGCTGCTGCACAAATGAGAATTATACCGAATATTATTACATATGTATTGGGGAACTCCCTTTTCTTCTTCTCCATATCATTTTTTTTCGTTAAACCACGCAAATATAGCTATATTTGTTAGGATTAATAAAGACCATCAATTATGACAAAAAAAATTCTTTTGTTAGGCTCCGGAGAATTAGGAAAGGAGTTTGTTATTTCGGCTAAACGCAAGGGCCAGTATGTAGTGGCCTGCGATTCATACACCGGCGCACCGGCAATGCAGGTTGCCGATGAATGCGAAGTCTTCAGTATGCTTGACGGAGATGCCCTTGAGGCAGCTGTCGCAAAACATCAGCCCGACATTATCGTACCTGAGATTGAGGCAATCCGTACAGAGCGTCTTTACGATTTTGAGAAACGCGGCATCCAGGTTGTACCAAGTGCAAAAGCGGTAAACTACACAATGAACCGCAAGGCTATCAGGGACCTTGCAGCCAAAGAACTGGGGCTTAAGACTGCAAAATATTACTATGCCAAATCGCTCGAAGAGTTGAAGGAGGCTGCTGGGAAGGTTGGTTTTCCTTGCGTTGTAAAACCGCTTATGTCATCATCAGGAAAGGGACAATCTGTTGTCAAGAGTGCTGATGAGATTGAAAAGGCCTGGATCTATGGCTGTGAAGGAAGCCGCGGCGACATCAAGGAGCTCATCATTGAGGAGTTCATAAAGTTTGACAGCGAAATTACCCTTTTGACCGTCACCCAAAAGAATGGTCCTACCCTCTTCTGTCCTCCTATCGGACACGTCCAGATAAGCGGAGACTACAGGGAGAGTTTCCAGCCGGCCCCTATCAGGCCTGACCACCTTGCTCAGGCACAGGAGATGGCGGCAAAGGTAACAGAAGCCCTCACTGGAGCAGGCATCTGGGGTGTGGAATTCTTCTTGAGCCACGAAAACGGAGTTTACTTCTCTGAACTTTCTCCTCGTCCTCACGATACTGGTATGGTAACATTGGCAGGTACTCAAAACTTGAACGAATTTGAATTGCATTGCCGTGCCGTTCTCGGTTTGCCAATCCCTGAAATTACTCAGGAACGCATGGGTGCAAGTGCAGTAAT